>NZ_JACEQV010000001.1:0-526779 GCF_015356275.1 Pseudoalteromonas sp. PPB1
GTGGGTTGAGCATTTCCTTAAGCAGTTTGGGGTAAGTGTGGCACTTGCTTGTGAGGTTGCAGGACTAAATCGAAGTGTCTATTACTACACGCACAAGCGGCCACCAGATGATGAGGTAATCGATGCGTTGCTATTGCTTGTAGAGCGTCACCCTCGCTGGGGTTTGCCTAAGTTGTTTAAACGGCTGCGGCATCAGGGCAAAACATGGAACAAGAAGCGTGTTGAACGAGTTTACAATATGCTAAAGCTCAACTTGAGGCGAAAAGGAAAGCGCCGTGTTCAGACACGCAGCCCAGAGCCATTGAGTACGCCGGAAAAGCACAATGATTCTTGGTCTATGGATTTCATGAGCGATGCTTTAAGCTTTGGACATCGCTTCAGAACATTAAATATTATCGATGATTATAATCGACAAGCACTGGCCATCGAAGTAGATACCAGTTTGACCACAGAGCGAGTTATCAGAACGCTTGAACGAGTGATTGCCTGGCGAGGAAAGCCGTCGCAAATAAGGGTTGATAATGGACCTGAATTTACATCCAGCTTGTTGGAAAGTTGGGCTCAGAACAAAAATATAAAGTTAGAGTTTATTCAGCCAGGTAGTCCTTATCAGAATGGATTTGTGGAGCGTTTTAATCGCAGTTATCGAGAAGAAGTATTAGATTTATATCTGTTCGATTCACTACAACAAGTACGCGAAATCACAGATGAATGGTTAGAAATTTACAATTATGAAAGGCCTCACGATGCGCTGGAAGACATGACTCCAGTTGGCTATCTTGAGGCTGCATAATTCTACTAATGAGCTGTACTAGGTTGGGTGGAGTTACAATAAAGCACATCTGGTGCCTGCGCAACACGTTTTCCCTTTTGTCAGAGGAAATAAAAACGATAAAAATGATTGCCTTGCCATTTATGAAGCAAGCCAGCGGCCTTACATTCGCTTTGTGCCTGTGAAATCAGAATCACAGCAAGCCGTATTATTACTGCATCGGATGAGAGAAAGGTTAATTAAGGCGCGTACCGCATGCCTAAATCAGACCCGAAGTTTTCTGCTTGAATTTGGCATTGAAACACCTAAAAGTTATCGCGCTTTTTACAGTCACATTCAGACCTTACTCGCCCAACAACTGCAACCGGTCATCTTGTTGCTTATACACGAAACTTGCGCCGAGCTGAAAGCCTTTGAACGCCAGTTAAAATAACTCGATTCTCTGTTCCGAGACACGAACCAACGTAGTCAGGCTGCTGAAATCATGCAATCCCTGCCAGGTGTCGGCCCAATCATCGCGTCTGCTTTTAGTGCCAGCATAGATAAAGGCCTGGCATTTAACAGTGCCAAAGAGTTCGGTGTCTGGTTAGGGCTCACACCCAGACAATATGCTTCCGCCGATAAAAGCGTTCTGAGCCATATCACCAAGCGAGGGGACAGATACCTGCGCAAGCAATTAATCCACGACGCTCGTACTATGGTCACACACGCACATAAAAAAGACGATGATTTAAATCGCTGGGTCAGCGCTTTACGAGAGCGAATTGGTATAATTAAAACCATTGTGACCACTGCCCACCGGCTGGCCAGGCTGATGTGGATATTACTACAGAAAAATGAACAGTATCTGCCGCAATATACACAATCGGGGGCGACACAATGCATCAAGGGTTAGGTTGTCAGGTGAGCTCGGCAAAGACAAGGGTCATTGAACCTGTGTGGGTGTTGTGAGCCACTGACAACCGCTTATCTGTTTGCCAAAGTACGATGAAAAAAAGGTCCAACCCTGCCTGCGCAAAACCCGACGAAGGCACTGTCGTTACAGACCGAGTGGGTGTATTAACTTTAGGGTGTGCAGGCTCGGAACTCATTAGGGGCGCTGAACAATCAGTTAAGCCCGGATATATGTCAGAGCAACACATTTATAGCGGACTGGACCAAGCATCAGGCGTGGCAACACGGGTAACATAACGAACGGGATAACGAAAACTCGCTAACCCGCAGGCCTACTCGGCTTGACATCGATGGAGCGTCCATATATGTCTTTGGTTTTTCACTGGAGCCTTGCCAGAAACAAAACGGCCGACACAGGGGGGAAATTGAAAAGTTACTGGTACATCCGGCTTATCAGCGTCAGGGCATAGCTCAGGCATTGATACAACGTCTTGAAGCCTATGCCAGCCAGGCCGGCATTTCATTGCTAGTGCTGGATACGCAAAGTGGTGACAAATCAGAGCGGTTTTATCAGGCAACCGGATTTACCAAAAGTGGACAAATCCCACACTTCGTCAGTGATGAACAAGGTGCCCTGTATGCTACCAGCTATTATTTTAAAAGACTTTCAATTAGCTAAATCAATAAAGGGGATTTAGTCCTTTTTCGGTGGTGGTGGGGGAAACAAAGACACTTCCCTTTTATATCGATAGGCGCCATTCGTGCTATTGATAATACTCAAAACAGGGTCAATGCAACCCAAGTATTCAACAATAAACTTAGCGCCAGGCTGCAGCCTGGAGCGACAACCGGCATCAAACTTACCTTCTACCTCATAGTGCCTGCCATCTTCCAGTTTATCGTTATCCATATCAGTCAGGTTATAAAGTAAAATTGCTTCCAGCACCCGACCACTTCTCGCGGCGTCTTCACCATAAAACATAAAAACAGGGTTTCTGCGTTGTGATCTCAACAGTAACCCCTTAACCTTAATTAACTTTCCATCGTAACGTTCAGGGTCGACAATGACTTTAAGCAAAGACACCCTACTGGATTCAGACAGTGCCGAAAATGATGCTAAAAAGCATGTAATACAAAAACCTAACTTTACCAATAAGGACATTTTCGTGCTCCTGTAATTGCTGTTGTTTGGCTACAAAACTCAGAACAATCATGGGTAGGCATAGACATTGCCAAAACTTATCATTTTAGAGACGCAAACCTTCATACTGGCGATGGCCATAAAACGCATACCCACTTTCGAATTCAATAGGCGGGACGCCACTTGTAAGCTTTGGAAACCACAATCGTAGCGCTGAAAATAACATAAACCTGGAGGCAGGACCAAAACTCCCCGTTACCACACAGGTTCTCAGCCTGTGACACAAATGCAGCGTGACTAACGCATCACTCTGATATAAAAAATGCCCCTGTAAACAGGGGCATTTTTAAATAGATGCAAAATAAAGAGACCGGCTCACTCTACACTTTGAGTATGAGCCTATAATTCTTGTATTCAACACTAAATGTTAAGTATCACTGCTGAGTTTGTCACTTAAACCAATAAGCTTACTTTTGAAAGCAAACATATATATGCCCACCCCTAGTAACATTGGGATATGGTACTCATAAAAAATACTAAATGAGCATATTACCAATGCTAAGAGGTAGTTAGCCGTAAGTGCCAACTTTAAGGTGCAGTCCTCCAAAATCAATACCCTTAACCTTTTCCAAACTGCCAGTACAACAATTCCGACCAATAAGAATAAATAGGTTTCGATAGCGGCTTTTGTAGCCGCTATCAAAGGTAAAAAGAACAGACACGCCAAAGCAATAGCAGAAGCGATTGTCCGGCCATCATTCTCCGGGAGGCTTTTCGACATAATTTGTCATACCCTGAATAACGCCTGTGCCATGCACTCCATTAACTACACCAATATTGTCCATTGTCTGACCTAATGGTTTATATATATACTGGTATGATTTGCCTACAGGGCCTAACAGCATACCGATTGCATTTTGGGTATTAGGCACTAAGCCATACGCGATAAATGACAAGAATGTCGAACTTAACATAGCCGTCATAGTCCCGGGAGCACCTACAACCAGTGCAGCGACGCCAACAGCAGAAGCCCATTCTTCATTGGTTGTTTCGTTGTAACTCTTCATATCTTCACCAGTTTGTGAAGGCAGATAACTCTCCGAGAAACTTGCAGGTTTTGAAAGTGGGTCTACCCAGTAATACTTGCCATCCTTACCCATCCTGCTAACAAACCCTTCTGCTTTATAACCCAAAGGACGTTCCCGGCTTCCATATTTAACCGCACTTCCTCCTTCAGCGTTGTACCACCACTGCATGGCTGAGGTGACCGCGCCATTAGCGAACTTACCACCCGTGAGTTCAGAGACCGTACCTCCGACGAGCCCAGCAATGATAGTCCGGGTGTAGGCATTGCCAAAGTTCGTGGTCTTAGGATTCATAAACCCTTTCATACTCGCCGACACCATCGAGCTGACAAAACCATGACCAAATTTACCTCCTTGCAGAACTGACGTGATCCCGCCAACCATGGCATGGGAAGCCACATTGGCCAAAGAAGTGAGCCCTCCCGTCTCAAATGGCAGGGCAGTACCTATCACTTCAGAAACGCCAATTGTCACGCTGGAGATAACATATGCCTTCAGTGCTGCACCGAAACTGCCCGTTACCGCATAGGTTTTCAGTCCCTGATATAACGGCAATGCCCAGGGCGCATACATCCCCAATGCAATACTGACCGCCGCATCCAGAATTGGGATCTTCGCAATGGCTTTAAGTAATGAGCTCAGTCCCGTGATCTTCATTAACTTCTTCAGGAAGTAACCGCTCGGGTCGTTGTAAGTCAATGGGTTATTCAGCACATAGCTGTAACGGTTATGGCTTTGCGTTAAATCCGGAAACTGAACAAACGGATCCGCCTGTAAGAATCGACCCAGATTAGCATCGTAGATACGCCCGTTCATATGTATGACCTCGAGCTGGTCTACCTGCTCGTGCCCGGTAAAGGCGCGCATCTGTGTCAGTGGTAACAGGCTGCTGCCCATTTCAGAGGCCGCATACACCCGCTGCTGTTTACCCCAGGGGTCGTAAATGTACTGTGCAATCGCACTGCCGCTGTCATTGGTCACCAGTACGGTTGAGCCCAGCATATCGCTGTGTGCAACCTGAGTTTTTTGTGCCTGACCCTCAACCTGACTGATAACCACACCACCGGCATACCAGCGATGCTCAATTTGCGATGGCAAAGTACTGCCACTGCTGTCTTTACCCCCAGTCTGCTTGATCAGCTCATAGACCTTATCAACGTAGTACACCTGTTTTGTTTGTGAACTGCCATTCACCAGTTGTACGTCTTTACGGTAATAGCGGTTACCCGCCTCATCATAGCGGAATTCAGTATAGGTATTACTGTCTTTGGTGATTTTATAAGGCTTATCAAACTGGGTGTAGTAAAAACGGCGCTGACCATCGTTAACAATGTTGCCATGGCTGTCATACGACATACTGTAGCTGCGCTTACCACTTGCCCCGGAAACAGACGTCAGCTGATACGGGTTATTGGTATTCGTATAGTGGTAAGTCCCGACATTGGTATTGGTTTTGATATTGCCATATGCATCATAGCTATAGGTTTGATTCGCCAGGCGCAATGACACACCATAACGGGTGCTGGCATGGCTTACCGTACGAGTTTCCAGGCGCTGCAGGCCGTTATTTTCATAGCCAAATGACTCGGTAAATTTGAACGAATCGTTACCCACGCCAGGCTCATAATACTGACTGATACGATGACGCGTTGTGCCACGGATATCATGCTTATAATTCACCGTATACAGCGTCTGAGTAGCATTTGAAATAGAAATTGAGTCAATAAAGGCACTGTCTTTTTCAAACGACTGGGTCCGGGATACCCCGCCAGCAAACGTCTGCTGCGTCACCCGTCCCTGTGCATCAACACGCTCAATTTTGCTCAACAACTTATTCGTGGCGGCATCATAGTTACTGCGCAACTGACCATTTGTGTAATACGACTTCACAAACATGCCATTTGGCAGCGCCACCTGACTAACCTGACCCAGGCTGTTATAGCTGGAAACAGACTTAAACTCACCACCGGCATTTTTAGTCACACTGCTTTCAGGACGACCTAAATCATCAAAAGTGTAATGCTTGCTGATGCTTGCCGTATTATTGGCAATTAAGTTTTCGCAGCTTGCCGCTGAGCCTGTCACACGGAACTGATAAGCATCTGTCAGTTTACCTATGTTACGCGCAGATTTGCTGTTGCCATACACATTACAGCTGACCAAGGAACGACCAGATACGGTTTTATCCAGCTGAACGGTGCGTGATACCTGACCCAATTTATTATAGAAGGTCTCTTTTGTTTCAGAGCGGCCGTTCACCTCTTTCACAACCTCTCCGAAGCCGTTGTAATACAGCTGCCAGGTTCCTCGGCTGGGATCATCTACCTTAATTTTTCTGCCATAACGGTCGTAGTGCGTTGTGGTTACAGTGTTTTTGAACTGTCCTGAGCTACTATTATAAACCGCATTGGTTGTGCTCACTGCGTTACCTAACGCGTTGTAGTTAAATTTAACACGGTTCACAATATCCGGATTAGAGCCCGTATAAGGATCTGTCTTATACAATGTACGGCCCTGCACATCCTGCATTTCATCGCGTTTGTAACTGGTTGCGCTGTAGTTATCATTACTGCCACCCACATCCGTGGTACGGGTTAAATGACCCAGATACTGAACGCTTGTCACTTTGCCACTGGGTAGCGTCGTTTTTTCCAGACGATTGTAGCTGTCAAAATCAAAACGCGTCGTGTACTTAGTCTCTCCCAATTTATAAGGCAATGTCTTAGTGATCGGGTTGTTGTGCTTATCGTAGGTGATATCCTCGTACGCCACACTCCCATCGACCAGTGCTTTGGTATTGCGCACATTGCGGCCATATATATCAAACACCTGATACTGCGCAGCCACACCTGGCTGAGTGGATTTAGTATAGTAGCGTCCGTTCACTGATGAGCACAGCGAGCTGCTGCCACACGATAAGGTTTCACTCTTCTGATAATTACCATCCGCAAAGTGAATCTCTACCACTTCTCCCCACTGGTTCAGAAGCTGTGTTTTTGACAAGCCATTGGGGCTGGTTTCCGTCACAGAAACAATGCGCCCATCCGGGTTGCTCACACCATTATATAAAAACGTGACTGCCTGGTTTAGCGCATTCGTCTTTCTGACAATCAGCTCACCCGTACTATCATACTGAGTATAAGTAGAACGCGTCTCTGAGCCCGCGGTGACATCAGTTTGCTTCACATTACCAAACGCATCGTAATGCAGTGTTTTAGTGTACTTGTTACTGGCATCACAGTGATTCACATCATTGCGGCTAGTCACGCTGCCAGAGCATTCTGGGGCAACCGTTTCGCTTTTCAGCATCAAGTTATCGTAGTAAGTAAACTCGGTTTTACGGGTCAGATTGGAATAAGCCAGACCCTGCTTAGCATATTGCAGCTGTCTCACCGAGCTTGACTTTAAGCGCCCATGTCTCAGATAGTCCGCACCCGTATAATAGGCGTTAGTTGAACTGGTGATGTGCGCCACAGTCCAGCTATCCTGGCCACTGCCCGTTGGCATATAGGTCGCCGTCGTATTGCTGGTCAGGTTACCCCACTTGTCAGTCAGTCCAGAGTCATAGCTGTTGGTGACCATAATCCGCTTGATGGGACGACGGGTGCCATCAGAGCCTACCTGCCAGCCTTTTTCATCACTGTGGCGAAGATAAACGAATAATGACCCCAGCTTATCGGTATGCTGATTCCAGGTAGAGGTTGCATGCGTGATCAGATGACCGCCAGCATAAGACTTAGTGAACTGAGGCTTGCCTGTCAGTGGCCAGCTCTGATGATAGCGCGTCGTCGTTTTGATGTTCGTTTGCGGATCGGTAGTTTCTATTTCATAGAAACCCTGAGGCCCTCGACCCAGTTTATCAATCTTAAACCCTGAGTATTTGTATTTAACACCCACTTGCTGTGCCGATGAGCCACTGCCATTAGAATCCGAATAGACACTACTCACCAGCCACATACCAAATTTTGGTGAGAAGAAGTTCGCATTCACCTTACCTAAGGTATTAAACGCCGGTAAATGGGTGTACACCGCGTCGTCTGATATCTTCTTATAGTTAATATCCGTTTCGACACCGAAACCCGTGGTGATTTTAGTCAGCTTATGTGAGGCAACACTGGCGCTCAGCATCGTATTGCGATAATGCGCAAAGGTTGCATTGGACGTTGCAGCAGTACTACTGCGCAACACATCAACCAGGCCATCACCATCTATGTCACCAATTTTAAGCGTATGACCAGTGCCTTTTAATTCACCACCCAGTTTGATTTCCGTGTAGCCAATACTGGTGGCGCTGGTTGTTTTCCCTGTCCAGACCGTCGCCTGCATCCCATCAGTGTAGGTCGTATCAACCCAGATATAGCCCGTGTCACAATTACGCCATGACGTGGTTGCCACTTCCTCTGCTAACGCAGGTACTTCAGGTTCAATACCATGGGGCTGGCCATCGCCTACCCAGCGGCAATACCCCTCACGATCTACTACTCGAGCATGATTAAGCGCGATAATATCAGCAATATTATCCTGGTTTACATCAGCAAAGTGAACGTTGCCCCGGTAACTCTCAGTGCCCATTTTTTCAGAGAGTATCGACAAACTTTTTGCCGATTGTAACGGTGCTGCCGCATTGCCTGTACCCAGGCGATACTGCCAGCCACTGTTTTTAGCAAATACCAGATCAGACAGGCCATCACCATTTAAGTCTGCAAACCGAATGTCTTCCACACCACTGAAGTCATAGTCAAACTTACTATACTCATCCGTGCCTTTACTCAGCAGCAGCTTATATTTATATGCCGCACGAGAACCTGGACACCCAGCCTGACTGTGCATAGGGCCATAGCTGGTTTTCAGTCTGACAATAAAGTCGGACACACCATCTGCGTTAATATCCGCACTTTTGGTGAATTTACGCTCTATTGAATAAGACGAGTTACACCCCTGGCTACTCCTATCTGGAGAAAAGTCTGCAGTGCTAAACTCATAGAAATAATCAAGTGCGCCGTAGTCCCGGCCCAGGGCGTTATTGGATTCTATGTTCTTACGATAGGCCAGCTTTCTGCCATAGCTGGATAACCAGTCAGACAAGCCATCACCGTCAATATCGACGAACATAGTAGAACTTGAATACCCAGGCGCCAGTGCCACAGCCGAGCTAAACGAGAGTCGTTCAACATACTCATTTGGATAACAAATCCCTCTGCCTTGCAATTGCGTAGCGCTCAGGCTGGCTGGCTGAGAAAACGCTTCGGTACGTACGCTATCTGCTGACTGTACTTGCTCTAAATAATCAGCATGCATCAGATCTGCACCGTAAGGCTGCACACCATCATCACAGATCATATCCGACACCGTTTGCGTAGCAGGCTGATAGGCCTTTGCATACCACTTGGTTGTCGAGCCCGACGTTTGTGCATAGATGATATCGGTATAACCGTCACCGTTCACATCCGTCAGTTTAAAATCATTAACCGACTTCAGGTTTGAGGTGATCACATCTGTATCATGACCTGCGATCTTAACGCTCAGTACTTTGCCCGTACTATTGGTATATAAGAAGTCCGAGCGACCATCGCCGTTAAAATCCGTCAGTAAGGTCGTTGTTCTTATTCCTGAAGTTTGGTTTGCAGCGACAGCAAACCCAACATCGCTGGTGTCTTTTTTATAATCAAACGTAAGTGCGTACTTACATGACTTATCAGCACTGATTGAGGTACATTCCTGAATGCTGTCAATATAGTCATGCTTACTACCATCACCATTGATATTGTAATAACGGTATGCCTCACCGCCGCGTGTAACCTCAATTCCCGAGATGCGTTTTACATTCGCCACCTTACCCCCATAGGCGTAACCATATTGGCGGGTATTACGGTCAGTGTAATCAAAGTTAACTTTTACTTTTCCATAAGCAATATAGTTCAACAGGTGGTAGCCAAGGCTCGTATTGGTGGTGTAGTGATAGGTAATTTTATTGCCGAAAATATCACTGACTTGTTTCAGCGCCCAGGTGTGTGCCCCTTTCGCTGAACTGCCAGCCGGTTTGACAAACGCATCACTGTCACTGCTTAACGATGTATCACCGTAATATTTTGTATCGCCATCTTTGGATTCAACCACAAAACCTTTGGGCCCGGTGTTGCTGCTATCTGTACCGATTGCTTTAATGGTCATAAAGTTAGACAGCTCAGTGCGATAGGTGCTGTTTGCCGCACCATAAGTGCCACTGACCAGGATCAGACGATTACCATCTAAACAATATCCGTCGCTCTTTTGCATTCTGACCGCTTGTTGCTTACCGTCTGTTGCAATGTTTTTTGTACATCGGGTAATGGCAGAAGCAGCTGCGACATTCCATCCATACCCGGCATTACCGACGCCCGCAGCAGAGCTATAAGAGATAGAAACCGACGGCTTGATGCCACCAGGGCCCTTAGGTAAAGCCACAGGTATTGAGTAGGTTGCCTGACCCGTCTCATCAACCCTAAAGTTGCCCGCCGTGGTATCTATTTTGCTGGCTGGCTCTACTGCACCTTGCCCGGTATACAAGAAAGTGCCATTTGCCGAAGCCAGGAAAACTTCTGAGCCTGACTTCACATCCAGCCGGCCATCACCATTGACATCAGTAAGTTGATAATTATTAGCTAAATTGGTACCCGACGGCAGCTTAAGTGCACGGATCGCGCCCGACTTAGTGCCAATCGAAATGAGACTCGCATCATGATGAGAAGACGCATCGGTGAAAAGGACATAATCTCTGGTACCGTCACCATCTATGTCTTGCCAGAGCAGGCGCTCTGTTAGCGAGGCGCTAAGCTGAAGCTGAGATTCTATGGCTCTAAACTGTGATTCAGAGAGTATTTCACGGGTCCACTGACCGTTACTGTATCTCAGTTTGAGTAACCCCATTGTGGGGTAGACGTATAAAGGCACGTCTATTTCACCGGCAATTAAGACAAACTGCTTAGGCGACTGAATATAGATATTTCCCGAGCTATCCTCATAGACACTGGGCGACTGTGCAACACTCGCCTGTGCCAGTGAGGAAAACAGAAATAACAAGCTTATTATTTGTATTATTGTTTTCATATTTTCAAAATCCCTGACTGATTTTATTTACCTTAAAGAAACAAAAGACAATCTCTCTGAACAAAATTCAGACGGTGATTATACCTAAAGCAGAAAAATGAACAAATGATTAATAATGAATTAAATTTCACGAACAGAAAGACATGACAAATAACAAATGAACAATATAAATATTTACTTTGCCCAACGGACAAACGTGTCGGTAACAAAACAGCCTATTCACCAGGCAATCGTTACTCGCGCCAGGACCTGTTCAGCCCTCACAGAAGCCATGTTAGTTACAGAGTGACTGAAGCAGTTCCGCACCACAAAAACCTTCCCACTGGCAACCTATAGCTTGAGCGCCACAACAAAATGTTTCATCAATATTTCATCGCTGTACGCGCTCAAATCAGATAGTACCATCAGCTTTTCTCCGTCTTTGGCTATCAGGTAACTGTTCCCAAAGATATCGATCATGGCACCATTCAAAAGCACGACTCGCTCTCGGCATTCGCCCTGCTTAATTTGCGGGTATATATCACGTTGCCAGTCTGGCCTTTTTAGTAACTCCAGTTTGTCGGTACGTTGCTTTAATACATCAGCGACATTGATCAGTTGGCACAAGGCGATGATGCGTTTGTCATGAAGTGCTTCTTGCTTCCAATAATTGAACAACAACGAAAAGCTCAGAATCGACAGAGCCAGACACATCAAGCAACACCAGAAGCACACTGTACGCATTCATTTTATCCCGTTATTATCTCATTTATTATGTTGCTCGCTTCCATCGGCTATCTCTTTAAGCTATTTCCCACCAGCTAAATCAATAAAGGTACCTGTCGCATAGCTTGCCTGATCACTGAGCAACCAGGCGATGGCACTGGCCACCTCTTCGGGTTTACCACCTCGTTGCAGTGGCAAGTATGAAGCCAGCCTGTCGACTCTGCCTGGTTCACCACCATCGGCATGAATATCGGTATAGATACATCCCGGACGGACACAATTCACACGGATCCCGTCTGACGCGAGCTCCAGAGATAAGCCGCGCGTGAAGCTGTCAATGGCGCCTTTGGCTGCCGCATAGTCTACATACTCATTTGCGGCTCCAAGATAGGAAGCCACCGATGACACATTCACGATGGCACACATGTCCGCCTGATGATATGCACGGATCTGCTTAAGCACCTCTCTGGCGCAGATAAAGTAGGGCGTTACATTGGTGCACAACATCTGATTAATGCGTTCAGCTGTCATGTCTTCCACGCGCATTTGAGTAGCCAGCACTCCGGCATTATTGACCAGATGTGAGATAGGCCCCAATTGTGATTTGATGTCTTCGCACAGCTGAACCACCTGCGCCTCTTCGCAGATATCAGCGGCAAAGCTATCCGCAATGCCCCCTTGTGCGCGGATCTGCGCAACCACCTGTTCAGCAGCCGCATGGTTAGATTTATAATTAACGGCTACCTGATAACCCTGTCCGGCAAGCAACTTGGCGCTAGCCGCACCGATCCCTCGGCTGCCTCCCGTGATTAAAACGACTTTTTTCATTGTTGTTATTTCCCATATAAAAAGGGGTGCTCTGCACCCCTTTAGATTCATTTTTAACGGTCTGGACAACTGTCCAGGCTCAGCTAATGCAGCCGTTATCGGCCAAATTCAGTTGGCGCTGGCGGCACAGTAAGTGGCGTCTTCGGATTTGCTTTCATTTCTTTTAGCAGCTCCTCAACAGCGCGCTCTACTGACGGATCTTTACCTGCATGGATCAGTTCCGGACGATCAATGACTTCGATATCCGGACTCACGCCCACATCTTCAATGATCCAGTTACCCTCATTGTCCAGAATACGGAAAGTCGCAGCAATTACCTGACCACCGTCAACCAAGCGAGGATTACCCGAAATACCGATCAGACCGCCCCAGGTACGAGTACCAATGAGTTTACCTAATCCCGCCTGACGGAAGTAGTAAGGTAACGCGTCCCCGCCCGAACTTGAATAGCCATTGATCAACATGGCTTTCGGTCCATCATGGGCAAATTGCGGCGTTTTAGTTGGCTCAACACCACGGCGTTTCCAATAGTTCAATGGTTTGCGAGCCAGCCAGGTGATCATATGCTCAGGTATAAAGCCACCGCCATTGTAACGGTCGTCAATGATCAGGGCATCTTTGGTTGTCTGCGGCATAAAGTGCTTAAACATCGCACGGTTACCTTCAAACAAAGTATTTGGCAAATGAACGTAACCGATACGGCCGCCTGACAGTTTATCGACATATGCCATGCGAGAATGAACCCACTCAAGGTAACGCAGGCCACCTTCACTGGCACTTGGCTTCACTGTTACCTGCCAGGCCCCATCCAGGCTTGGTGTGTTATTAAGACGCAGCTCAACCTGAGTCCCCTGAGTATTTTCCAGCAGCTCATAGAAATTACTCACCGAGTTAACCGAGCGACCATTCACCGATACAATGTAATCGCCCACACTGGCGTTCACACCCGGCTCATCTAGCGGCGAGCGGAACTCTTCATGCCAGTTCTCACCCTGATAGATTTTTTCAATGCGCACAAAACCTGAATTGTGGGCACTGATCTGAGCCCCTAATAAACCGTGCTTTTTGCGCTTGGCTTTCGGCTCGTCACCAGACTGAACATAAATGTGACCCGCATTGATTTCACCAGCAATTTCGCTCAGAACATAATCCAGGTCATTGCGATGTGCGACGGCATCAGCCATTGGCTGATAACGCTTCAAAATGGCATCCCAATCCTGACCATGGTGATTTTCATCATAGAACCAGTCTCTGAGCGTCCGCCAGCCTTCGACATACATTTGTTGCCATTCAACTTTCGGATCGATCTTGAGCATCATGTTGCTCAGGTCAAGTTGTGTCGCTTTCAGATCTTGCTTAGCTTTGGGCTTTATCACACTGTATTTACCGCCTGCACGGACAATCAGATGCTCACCACCAGCAGCCAGCTTGTAGGCCTGTACGCCCTTAGCAACCGTTTGCACTTTGCCATCTTGCTTGTTGGGGATCAGCTTTAGTGTGCCTTCAGACAGTGTCAATACGCCGTCCTTCACACCATTCAGGTCGCCATAACTACCTGCTTTCGCCGGTAGTGCGACCACCCGTGACATAAAGCCCTCAACCTGCAGCTGGTTATCTGCTTTGCTGTCGTCGGCCTTCTCGTCTTTTTCTTCACTGACGATTGCCGCTTCATCACTGTTAAACGCACTCAGTGAAGCAACCTGGTCGTTCACCGCAACAGCATACAAACGGGTTGCGTTGTTATACAAATAAGCAAATTCATACGAGCTGAAAGTCAAATTGAAATCGCGCTCTGACGTGAAATACAGGTATTGGCCATCCGGTGAGAATGCGGGGTTCTGCTCATTAGTCATGTCATCTGTAAGACGACTGAGCTTTTTACTCTGCGTGTTGTAATGCCACAGCGATGCATACCGGTTGGCATTGTTTTTCACAAAGATCAGATCTTCGCTGTTGGGAGACCAGGTATATTGTGTGATGCCATCGTCATCAAATTTACCGGTATCAATTTTATGCAGCTCACCCGATTTAGCGTCCAGCCACCACATAGTGTGGTTCTTGTCAGCAAACAATAGCTTTGAACTATCAGCAGACCAGATAGGGTCAAATCGCCAGATAGTGCCGTTGCTGGTGAGTTGTGTGACTTCGTTATTGTTGGCGCGATCTTTTAGATAGATCTCATATTCGCCCGAAACATCACTCATGTAAGCGATATAACGGCCATTCGGTGACCAGCTGGCTGAAATTTCACGACCCTTGTCCGTCATACTCAAGTTACGAGTCGTGCCCTGCTCTACTGGCACTGAAAAAACTTCACCACGTGCAGTAAATAAGGCACGCTTACCGTCATGAGACACATCCATTGAATCAATGAATTTGCTGACATTTTTGGTATAAGGCATGGCGTACTTACGCACCCCTGGCACATTAATAGTCAGCTTTTCAGTGGCTTTGGTTGCCTCATCAAAACGATACAGGTAACCGCCATTTTCATACACGATGGCATCAGGTCCAGCTGAGGGCCACAGCACATCATAGTCACTGTGGTTAGTCATTTTAACTGGCGCTTTCCCTTTCCGGTGCTTGTATAAGTTCAGCGTATAATCGCGATCAGAAACAAAGTAAATACTGTCATTCACCCAGGTTGGCTGCTGATCGGTTGCTCTATGATCTGTAAGCTGCTCAGAGGTGTTGTTTTCTAAATCATACACCCAGACATCCTGCGCACGACCGCCTCGGCTGCGTTTCCAGGTTCTGAATTCACGATCTATCGGTGTATAAACAAACTGTTTACCATCGGGTGACAGCATACCACCACCACTTTCAGGGATTGCCAGTGGCTGCTCCAGGCCACCATCCGCCGGGATCATGAAAGGGCGACCCATACGTTTACCCCAGGGAGTACGATTGGCACGGAATACAATATGTTTGCCGTCCGGTGTCCAGTCAAAAACCCGGTAGTCAAAACCGCCGCGCGGTGGCATTGGGCCTACATCATTGTAATACGTCAGCTGCTTCAGGTTAGAACCATCCGCGTCAATCACATAAATTTGTCGGCTACCATTGTATTCGGCAGCAAAGGCGATGCGTTTGCCATCGGGAGAGAATTTGGGAAACGTCTCAAAGCCAACATGGTCTGTCAGGCGAGTGCTGTTACCCGATTTCGTGTCGGCAATATAGATATCGCCACCATATACGAAGGTAACCTTGTTCTGATGAATATCAGGAAAGCGCAGTAAACGCGTGTCCTCTGTTTGGTAAGCAGCGGCCAGCGGTGCTGCCACAGCCGCAATGGCGGCAACTAGGTGCTTGAGTTTCATAAGCCTCACAAGTTAGTTTTGTTATTTTATCTCATTTATAATAACAACTCTGTTCCTAATTACAGCTAACTTGCGGTCAAAAGCTTGTTACAAAATATGAAACCCCAATGATATGGCCCAACTCAGCGCCTATCACTGAAAGTTCAGTACCTCAACGCCCATGTCTTCTTTAACATGTTCAATCACCATATAGGTATGATTGGTGCCAACACCGGGGATCTCAACGATCTGCCCCAATACCTCTCGGTACTGACGCATATCTTGTACCCGTATCTTTAAAAGGTAGTCGAACCCACCCGCCACCATGTCACAGGCCACCACGTTGGGAAGCTCCAGTACATGTTCCTTAAACGTTTCAAACACTGATTCGGTCGAGCTTTTCAGGGTGATCTCGACATGGGCCACCAGGTGCTGACCCAACTTGGCGGCATTTAACCTGGCAACATAGCCTTCAATATAGCCCTCGGCTTCGAGTTTCTTTACCCTATCCAGGCATGGACTGGGGCTCAAATTAACCGCTTTGGCCAGATTTACATTGGAAATACGGGCATTCTTTTGCAGGATATCCAGGATAGCTAAATCAATCCTGTCGAGCACCCGGGTTTTAATTGAAGTGGTCATTCAGCATAAAATTCTGCACAGCTTGGCAATTACCCGCAAATTTACCGTAATCCAAAAAAATAAGACAGCATATTCTGCTGTCTTTTCGATAGAATGTCCCCGAAATTTGACGTAATCGCCACATCAGAGACTTATCCGTGGCAAACCATTTATTAGAACGCGAGACTGGCTAAAAGTTGAACACCTCTAAAGGTGTGTTAAGGTTAGCACTATGACCGCATCATATTGTCGTAATTGACGCTTTATGCAAAGGCCTGCTTACATTAAAAGGCCACTCACATAGCAAGTACTTACATACAATTTGCTATCACTGCTTTAAGCTGTTCAATTTACAATCATTTTTGACTCTTATTTTATGAGGCTGAGTTATGCTTTATAACGGCGATTTGACAACCACCTGTCCTATCAGACAGAAGATCCGCGATTTTTACCGCATCGATGAAAACGAAGTTATCGACCATATTTTGCCTCTGGCAGAAGTAGGCGTAACGGCGCGTAGCCGTGCCTGGGAAAGAGCACGCCAGATGGTACTGAATATCCGTCGCGATCAGGATGGTCAAAATGGGGTAGATGCTCTGCTTAACGAGTTCTCTCTGTCATCAGAAGAAGGCGTGGTATTGATGTGTCTGGCAGAAGCCTTACTACGCGTACCAGATAAGGAAACTCAGGACCAGCTGATCCGCGATAAACTCGCCAAAGGTGACTGGAGCTCTCATTTGGGTAGCAGTGACTCTCTGTTTGTAAACGCGTCGAGCTGGGGTTTGCTGGTCACCGGTAAAATGGTTAACTACAGTGACAAACAACAAGAAGAACAATTTGGTGTCCTAAAACGCACTATTGGTCGCTTAGGCGAGCCTGTGATCCGCAAGTCTGTTAACTTCGCTATGAAGATCATGGGTAAACAATTCGTCATGGGTGAAACCATTCAGGACGCCATTACCCGCGCCGCAGAAAAAGAACAAAAAGGCTACGTATACTCATACGATATGCTAGGCGAAGGTGCGCGTACCATGGCGGATGCCGAGCGCTACTACCAAAGCTACATGAATGCAATCCACGCCATCGGTAAAGCAGCTGCCGGTCGTGGTCCAGTTAAGAGCCCGGGTATTTCAGTTAAGCTTTCTGCTATCCACCCACGTTATGAGTTTTCTCACAGCGACCGTGTGATGGAAGAGTTGGTGCCTAAGCTCAAAGAGCTGGCGGTAGCAGCAAAGCAGTATGATATTGGCTTTACGGTCGATGCTGAAGAAGCGGATCGCCTGGATATCTCTTTAGACGTGATTGAAGCGGTCTTCTCAGCACCGGAGCTGGATGGCTGGAATGGTTTTGGTCTGGCGGTACAGGCGTATCAGAAGCGTGCTATTTTTGTAGTGGAATGGGTTGCTGATCTGGCTCGTCGCGTAGGTCGTAAACTGATGGTCCGTCTGGTAAAAGGTGCTTACTGGGATACCGAAATCAAAACCACACAGCAAGACGGTTTAGACCACTTCCCGGTATTTACTCGTAAAGCGACTACTGACGTCTCTTACAAAGCCTGTGCAATCAAACTATTAGAAGCACGTGATGTGCTGTTTCCGCAGTTTGCTACGCACAATGCCTATACCGCAGCCACCATTCTAGAAGTGGCTAAAGGCGACAACTCTGGGTTCGAATTCCAGCGTCTGCACGGTATGGGTGAATCTCTGTTTGACCAAATCGTAGAAAGCGAAGGGATCCAGTGTCGTGTATACGCGCCAGTTGGCCATCATGAAGACTTGCTCGCTTACCTGGTGCGTCGTCTGCTTGAAAACGGTGCCAATTCATCGTTCGTTAATGCCATTGTCGATACCACTAAACCAGTAGAATCTCTGCTGCCAGATCCGGTTGAAACCTTGCAAGGCCTGCGTAACAAATACAACAAGCAGATCAGCCTACCTATTGAGTTGTACGGCGATGAGCGTCCAAACTCAAAAGGAATGGACCTGACTGACATTAATGTGCTCACCCCGTTCAAAGAAAACCTGGATAACTGGTTCAACGAACATCGCATTGAAGAAAGCGATGTGCCAGAGGGTCGCATGGCAGTACGCAACCCGGCTAATCACACAGAGATTGTGGGCCATGTACCTGTGCATGACGAAACATACATGCAAGGCATTCTCAGCAACGCAGAAAACGCCTTTGCTGAATGGTCTCAAACACCGGTTAAAGAGCGTGCCGACCTGCTGCGCCGTGTGGGTGATATTCTCGAGCGTCACCACGACGAACTGGTTGCAATCTGTATTAAAGAAGCTGGTAAAATCACCCAAGATGGTATTGATGAAGTACGCGAGGCCGTAGATTTCTGTCGTTACTATGCAGCACGCGCCGAAGAGCTGTCTAAAGACGAGCGCTTTGAAGCCCGTGGTGTGATTTTGTGTATCAGCCCGTGGAACTTCCCACTGGCGATTTTCCTCGGTCAGGTTGCCGCGGCCATAGTGACGGGTAACACCGTTATCGCTAAGCCTGCTGAGCAGACAAGTATGATTGCCGTTCGTTGTATCGAGCTGATGCGTACTGTTGGTCTGCCTGAGCACGTTGTTCAACCGGTTATTGCGCGCGGTAGCGAAGTAGGTAAACACATTGTCCCGGATGAGCGTATTCAGGCCGTAATGTTCACCGGTTCAACTGAAACCGGCACATTGATTTCACAAATCCTGGCTGAGCGTAATGACATCCAGGTACCTCTGATCGCAGAGACCGGTGGTCAAAACTGTATGGTGGTAGATTCAACGGCCCTGCCTGAGCAAGTTGTTGACGACGTTATTTCTTCTGGTTTCCAAAGTGCCGGTCAGCGCTGTTCAGCTTTGCGGGTATTGTTCCTACAAGAAGACGTCGCGGATGGCATTATCAAGATGCTGCAAGGTGCACTACAAGAGCTGCATGTTGGCGACCCGGCGCTGTTGTCTACCGATGTAGGCCCGGTGATCGACGAAAAAGCACTGAATGCACTGACTAAACACGTTGAGTTTATGAAAGGCAACGGCAAGTTGTTGTTTGAAGCTAAGATCCCGGACAACAGTGAAAATGGTGCTTACTTCTTTGCGCCGCGCTTGTATGAAATCTCTGACTTGTCAGTGTTGAAGCGCGAAGTATTTGGCCCGGTTGTACACATCATCCGCTTCAAAGGCGAAGACCTGGACAACGTCATTGACCAGATCAATGGCACGGGATATGGCCTGACTATGGGTGTTCACTCTCGTATCGAAGCACGCTGTGAATACCTGGCGAAAATGTCTCGCGCGGGTAATGTCTATGTCAACCGTAACATGATCGGTGCCATCGTAGGTGTGCAGCCATTTGGCGGTCGTGGTTTATCAGGCACAGGTCCAAAAGCCGGTGGTCCAAACTACTTGTTGCGCCTGGTGAAAGAGAAAGCATCTCCGGACAACGTTCAGATGACTAACCTGACACCTGATGAGCTAGAAACACACCACTTCCCGGGTGCGGTTGAGCAAGTTGAAGCCCTAATGCAAAACTCGCTTCGCGATGAAAAAATCTGGCGTGCAACCCCGCTTAATGACCGTGTGTCTGCGGTACGTCAGCTACTTGCTAAAGTGGCAACGGTTGAGATCATCGATGACCTGGCGGACGATTTAGCCCTGACACTGGCAGATGCCCGTGCCCAGCTTAACCGCCTGGAAAAGCGCATGCGTTCACACATTGTGTTACCTGGGCCAACGGGTGAATCTAACACCTTACACCTCGAACCACGTGGCTGTGTTGTGTGTTATGCCGATAAGAGTACCTCGTTTAACTTCTGGGCGCTGTCTGTCATCACTGCATTGGCAGCAGGTAATACCGTGATCACGGTAGCATCTGAGCTATTCTACGAGGAAGCACAGGCATTCCGTGACAAGTTTGTCGCCACCGGGGTTGCCGAAGGTGTATTCCAGGTCGCTAAGCCAAACCAGTTGCAAGCTATCCTGGCACACCCGCACCTGTCAGGCGCTGTGGTTGCTGCACGTTCGTCACGCTTGGGCTACTTCAGTCAGCAGCTGGCTGCACGTAAAGGCGCTATCCTGCCAGTGATCAGTGCTGAATACTACGACACACTGATCAGCCGTCTGGTTACGGAGAAAACAATCAGTATTGATACCACCGCATCGGGCGGTAATACTTCACTGATGACTCTGGTAGAAGATGACGAATAACCGAATGCGTTAAACCTCATTCAACCTAAGCCGGCATTCGCCGGCTTTTTTTATGCAATTTCAATCACCTTAAACGGCGCTGTAATGCACAAATTACAAGCCTGTACCTTGATTTGTAGCAAAACTATTTCATTTTTTATTGAACCGTTATATTGTGCCTGCTTCTCTCACAAAGTTAGGGGCTATGTGTGCAAAAGAACAAAACTATCGGCAGCATGTTAATCGTTGCCGGCACCACCATCGGAGCAGGCATGCTGGCGCTGCCGATCGCTTCTGCGGGACTAGGATTCACCACCGCGTTACTCTTAATACTGGCAACCTGGGCCTTGATGACCTACACCGCCTTACTGATGCTCGAACTGCATCAATACGCCAACAAAGAAGCCACACTCAACACACTCGCTAAACGCATTTTGGGTAAAAAAGGCCAGTATGTGGCAAACTTCTCCATGGTATTTTTGTTTTATGCACTGTGTGCTGCCTACATTGCAGGCGGCGGTGCTCAGCTTCAGGAGAAGCTGACTGCATTAACCAGTATGGATATTGCACCTCAGGCAGGCTCAGTACTGCTGGCCATCATGGTCGCAACAATTGTTACTTTGGGTACCAGCACCGTAGATAAGCTCAATCGCGTCTTATTCACGATCAAAATCCTGGTGCTGGCCAGTTTGTTTTTTGTTCTTACGCCCTATGTACGCGGTCAACACTTGCTAGATATGCCCGTCGAACAAGGGCTTATCATCTCTGCGTTACCAGTCATCTTCACGTCATTTGGCTTTCATGGCTCCATTCCCTCTATCGTTAAGTATGTTGGCCTTGATATCCGCACACTGAGAAAAGTGATGATAGTGGGCGCTTCATTGCCTTTAGTGATCTATATAGGCTGGCAATTGCTCAGTCAGGGTGTGATGGCACAAAGTGCTTTACTAGATAGCGAAGGGCTGCCTGGGTTTGTAGCTAGTATCTCCAGTATCGCGCATAGCCCACAGGTAAGCACCTTTGTGACACTGTTTGCAGACCTGGCTCTGGCGACCTCATTTTTAGGAGTAAGCCTGGGTCTGTTTGACTTTTTTGCTGATGCCTTTAAAAAGCGTAATACCGTGTCCGAGCGGGTGATCACGGCACTCATCACCTTCTTACCGCCACTTGGTTTTGCACTGTTTTATCCGCAAGGATTTATTATGGCACTGGGTTATGCGGCCATTGCGTTAGTGGTGCTGGCCATTTTCCTGCCGGTTACTATGGTTTGGCAGCAGCGCAAAACCCAGCAAATGGACGGCTACCAGGTTGTTGGTGGAAACTTGGGTCTGGTGTGCGCGGGACTTTGCGGCGTATTGATCATTTCAGCACAATGTTTGCAAATGCTCGGGGTTATCCCTCCACTTTAACAAATCACCACACTTTTTGCCTCGATTTAACTGCGGCTGGCGATATAATGCCCGTATAAAGACATTATCAGCCGTAGTTAAGAAGGACCGTATGAAGCATCTGATCCCCCTCATTCTGCCAGCCACTTTACTTATCGCCTGTGGCGGAGAGAATAGTGAGCCACTAAAGGCTAACCCGGACTCTTCCACAGATAACAATACCCAGGATACCAGCAACCTCACACAAAGCTGCGGCAGTGATTTCAACGCGCAACGGTCGCTGAACAAGTTTGAAAGCACCTCGGTGTTTTGGCAAATTGAAGGAGCCAGGTTACAATCCAAACCCCAACTCACCCTATTAGCCGACAAGTTATCTCTTTCTGCATCTCACGAACTTAGCTCAGATGACACCTTGTGCCTGCTGGCCGCAAATATCTTTGGTTCCAGTAGTGCTCAGACCTGGCAAGGGAATGACAATGGCTCGGTAAAACCGGGGGAGCTGTACTATTACAGCCCCGCGATGACCTTTACAGGGGCTTTACCGTCTTTCACGTCACTGGATGACTGGCGCAGCCAGGGTGCGCCGACACAAACCCCAGTCACAACCCCAGACAGCGAGATCACTATTTGGTATCGCAACCGGGATGAAAACCGCTTTACTTTGGGAACGACACAAAGTAACCAAAATCCAGTCATACTGAGTTGTGATCAAGACGGATTTGCATTGTCTTACTCTTTGTCGCAGGTTGCTCAAAGTCAAATAGATACACTCAATCCCAGTTTCTGTGAAACCCAAGGCAACGGAGAAAACGCAGTGACTCAATGCCTGAGTGTTGCACTTACCACCACGGATAAACTGGAGTCATGTACATTTGGCGCAACCAGTGTGGCTTTACCAGACAACACTGGCAACAAAACATCCGTCAAAGTCGCCGGTGAGCTGAATATTGTTACAGGGGACGCTGAACTAAAGATTACTCAGATTGATGTAAAGTAGTAAGACCCTCTAATGCCGTGCCTGGTTGGGCACGCATTACCCGGCATCTTGCTGTGGACGGGTCGATGAATTCGCTTTTGCATTTCTGTCCAACAAATATATCAGCGGAACAAAACACAAGAAAACGGTCGCGTAGTTCACTAAAGGCAGGATAGTTTTATACAGGTAACCTGAATAACTAAGTTCCATAAGATGCCGGTCAACCAGCCTGAACAGCTGTAGTAAAGGCGCAGGAATAACAACCAGTTGGCAGATGATGCTCTGCCACATATACATTTTGTCTTTCAGGGCCCAATAAGCAACAATGGCAATAAAAAGAATGTCGGCCGCAGCCCAGTAAATGTAACGGTAGACTTTGTTGCTATCAAGCTCCAGGACCAAATCGTGAGTCAAATAGCCGTTAACGAAAAACGCAAAACACAATAGCGAGTACCGTAATGCTTGCCTGTCTTTCAGGAAATAAAACAAAACAACGGCAACTGAAACAAGGACCATCTGACTATCAAAAATAGTATTCAGAAGTGCTCTTATCGTGTCACCGTTGATATCGATATTCGCCAACATGGCTATCAGAAACCGTTAGAACTTATTTCGGATCTTCGCTTCCATCGTCACCGCCACCATTTGAACCCGGCATATAAGCATATTTATTAAGCATTGTTTTCTCCATTAACATTATCAGATTAAATTCCGCTGAATAGCCTAGCCCAAGAATCGGTACCACGCAATACTTCTAGTTGTTTCCACGTACATTAATTGGGTCAGATTCCTTAGCCTTACCTTGCATGATAGAGATTTCGACACGCCGGTTGCGACGACGGTCTTCATCAGTTTCATTGGGCACCAGCGGCCGAGTATCTGCATGCCCGACGACGACCATACGGTTTTTGTCGAATCCAGTGACGGTCTGCATTTCTGTCGCAACCGCAACCGCCCGAGTCGCAGACAGATCCCAGTTATTACTATATAGCTCATTCGAAAACTGGAAGTCATCCGTATGCCCGGACACCGTTATTTCGCCAGGCACATCTTTGAGTAGTTGGGCAATATCCTGGATCACGGGTTTAAACTTAGGTTGTAAGAATGCGCTGCCAGAAGGAAAAGAGCCATTCTCCTGGATCCGAATAATGATTTGCTGTCCCAATGATTCCAGTTCAATTGCACCATCCATGATTTGCTTTTCCAGCTGCTGGGCGATTTTTTTCACCAGTTCATTGACCTGCTCCTGCTCCGCAGCCGCAATTGCCTGTGTCATCGACTGCTCTTGTGCGGTACTGGAAGACTCACCTCCGCGCTTGTTACCACGCTGCTCTTGTCGTCCACCCGCAGAGCTTTCATCACCAGCCTGAAACTCCAACATCTGCTGCGTCATTTCAACTGTCTGTTGCTGTATCGTTTCGATAGGAGTGGGTTCAGGCTTGCCCGGCGTGAACTCCATGGCAATCACACTGGTCCCTTTTGGAATGTCCTTTACCTCAATCTTGTTTTGCACGCCAAATGCAAATTTCATGGAGCCCGCGATCTGCTTAAATTTGAGTACATCCATTTCTGAAAACGCCAATAGCAATACGAAGAAACACATCAGCAGAGACATCAGATCGGCAAAAGTCCCCATCCAGGCAGGTAAGCCTGGGGGGGGACATTTGCATTCGTTCTCGTCAGACATAATTACTCCTCGGCCTCAGCACCCCGTTTGGACTCAGGTAGGTAGTTTTTCAAGATACCTTCTATCACTTTCGGGTTCTGGCCGTCCTGGATCCCCAAAATAGCATCCAGGATTAAGCGTTGATTTCGTTCTTCCTCGTCTTTACGCAGCTCCAGTTTTACCTGAATTGGAATAGCCACCACGTTAGCCAAGAACGCACCATACAATGTCGTCAATAGTGCAACGGCCATCGCGGGTCCAATCGCTTTCGGGTCATCCATGTTCGATAGCATGGCTACCAGGCCGATTAAGGTACCAATCATCCCCATTGCAGGAGCAATGTCCGCCAAAGATTTAAACAATCCAGCACCCATTTCATGACGCGTCGAAGTGAGCGCAATGTCTTTTTGCAGGGTTGCCCTGACCACATCCGCATCGTGACCATCCACCAGCATGTCAACACCTTTACGCATAAAGGAATTGGGAATTTCGGCCTCTTCTAATGCCAGAAAGCCGCCTTTACGCGCAGAATCCGCCAGCTCAACCGCTTTCTCAATCAGTTCTTCCGGGGTCTCCAGCTTAAACATAAAGGCCTTACCGGCCACTTTACCGATGCCAAAAAACTGGCTCATGGTAAAGTTCGACAGCACGATAAAAATCGAGCCACCAAATACAATAACCACTGATGGAGTGTTGTAAAACATGGCAATCTGGCCATCACTACTAAGTACCATGGACATCACAATCAAGCCTATGGCCCCTAAGATACCAATCACGGTTGCTAAATCCACACACCCTCCAAAGGAAATTACCCGTTATCTATCACGCAGTTATTATTATCGACAGAGTTATCGGCCAGTTTTGCAATAACTTAACTCAATTATATTAAATTGCCTTGAAATTGCGAATCCATAAACCAATGGCAAGTCATCCTGACTGTATAACGCAAAAATTCTGAGAGATCTTTGACCTCAATCTGTAATACTCATAAAATTAGGCGTTTTTTAATTTAGCTCAAAGTGAATACTGCACATGGCGACAAAAAAACCGGAAAACATGAGCTTTGAAGAAGCTGTTGACGAGCTTGAAGGCATTGTACAGGGCATGGAACGGGGCGAACTCACCCTGGAACAGTCGCTCAAACAATTTGAACGCGGGATAAAGCTGGCCAACGCTTCCTCGCAAAAGCTGCAACAGGCAGAACAGAAAGTGGCGATTTTGCTCGGCAATGACGAGCAAAGCCCGCTAAGTGAATTTACGGACGAGCTGGAATAAACATTGGATTTACAAGCACAACTTGCTCATGCCAGAGCGCAAGTCGAAGAAACTGTAGGCGCGTATTTCGCTCAGGAATTGGACAGTGACGACACCGCCATTGCTGCAGCGCGCTACAGCATTAGTAATGGTGGTAAACGGTTGCGCCCATTTCTGGTCTACACAACCGGGCAAATCTTTGGCGCCACACCTCGCGATCTCGATATCGCCGCAGCTGCCGTCGAATGTATTCACAGTTATTCATTGGTTCATGATGACCTCCCGGCCATGGACGATGATGACCTGCGCCGTGGTAAACCGACTTGCCATATTGCATTTGATGAAGCACAAGCAATCCTGGCAGGTGATGCTTTGCAAACCCTGGCTTTTGAGCTGTTATCAGCGCACACATTCTCTGTCCCGGCGGCAAATCAGATTGCGATGATCAAAACCCTCGCAAAGGCATCCGGGTTGCAAGGCATGGTCGGTGGTCAGGCGCTGGATTTAGCAGCAACGGACAAGTCTGTCAGCTTGGCAGAACTGGAGCGGATCCATCGCTTAAAAACGGGCGCGCTGCTAACTTGTGCTATTGAACTTGGCGCGCTGTGTGCCCCAGATGTGTCGCCACATACCCTTGCCCGACTACGTGACTATGGTCAGAATATTGGTCTGGCATTTCAGGTTCAGGATGACATTCTTGATATAGAAGGTAACACTGAAGTGCTGGGCAAACCTCAGGGGTCTGATCTGGAACACAATAAGTCTACGTATCCTGCTCTATTAGGATTATCGGGTGCCAAACAAAAAGCACAAGCACTCGTAGAAGAGGCAAAGCAGGCGCTGCACAACATTGATGCAGACACACAAACCTTGGCTTTGCTGGCAGACTATATTATTGCCAGAGACCATTAATGACCATAAACCGACTAGCAATCAACTGATAAGTCGCTAAATTAATAACTAGTTAAGTTATACTGTGGTGCATTGCACACTGCACGCCGAACAAAGCGCCGAGCACCCAGCACAGAATTTATAAATTTAATGGCGGATAACAATGACAACCAAGTCAGCGAACTCTGCCCAGGATAACGTAATCAATATGAGTCTTGATAACAGCAAGTATCCCCTTTTGGCATTGATTGAGCAGCCTGAGCAGCTGCGCACTTTGCCGCAACATAAACTGACCGAGTTCAGCGATGAGCTACGTGACTATCTGCTCAACTCGGTCTCGCAAAGTAGTGGTCACCTTGCCTCCGGTCTAGGCACGGTTGAACTGACAGTGGCGCTGCATTACGTTTACAATACGCCCGCTGACCGCCTGGTATGGGATGTAGGCCACCAGGCTTATCCACATAAAATTCTCACGGGTCGTCGCGATCAAATGCATACCATACGACAAAAAGATGGCCTGCATCCTTTCCCGTTTCGTGAAGAAAGCGAGTACGATACATTCAGTGTTGGTCACTCTAGCACCTCTATCTCTGCCGCGCTGGCCATGGCGATTGCCGCTGAAAAAGAACAACAGGGGCGTAAAGTCGTCGCTGTGATTGGTGATGGTGCAATGACCGCAGGTATGGCTTTTGAAGCCATGAATCATGCCGGTGATGTGAAATCGGACATGCTAGTGATCCTTAACGACAACGAAATGTCTATTTCTGAGAATGTCGGCGCATTGAACAACCACTTTGCACGGATCTTATCGGGTAGCTTTTATACCAATATCCGCGAAGGCGGTAAAAAGCTACTTTCCGGTGTACCACCGGTGAAAGAACTGGCCAGCAAAGTTGAAGAGCATCTCAAGGGCATGGTCATTCCGGGCACCTTCTTTGAAGAACTCGGCTTTAACTACATTGGCCCAATAGACGGCCACGACGTCAATATGCTGGTGGACACACTCAGAAACATGCGCAACCTTAAAGGTCCGCAGTTGCTGCACGTAAAAACCCAAAAAGGTAAAGGTTACCAACCAGCTGAAGCCGATCCAATTGGCTATCATGGCGTGCCAAAGTTCGATCCTAGCGTGCATAGCCTGCCCAAATCAAAACCTGCTGCACCAACATTTTCTAAAGTATTTGGTGACTGGCTGTGTGACATGGCAGAGCAAGACAATAAGCTAATGGCCATCACGCCAGCCATGCGCGAAGGTTCAGGCATGGTGCGTTTCTCTAAAGAGCACCCAGACCAGTACTTTGATGTGGCCATTGCAGAGCAACATGCCGTCACCTTAGGGGCAGGGTTTGCCTGTGAAGGCCTTAACCCGGTCGTGGCCATCTACTCCAGCTTTTTACAACGGGGTTATGATCAGCTGATCCACGATGTGGCACTGCAAAACCTGCCTGTGTTGTTTGCCATTGACCGCGCCGGGATTGTTGGCGCAGATGGCGAAACACACCAGGGAGCCTACGATCTGAGCTTTATGCGTTGTATTCCCAGCATGGTCATTATGGCTCCCAGCGACCTGAACGAATGCCGTCAGATGCTCTATACCGGCCATCGCCTGCAACAACCTGCCGCTGTGCGCTATCCGCGAGGCTCCGCAGGTGAGGCTGAAATTGAAGCACAGATGACGGAGCTGGAAGTGGGTAAAGCCAACCTGCTGCGCTCAGGTAAAAAGGTCGCCATTCTTAACTTTGGCACCTTGTTACACAACGCAAAACCAGTCGCAGAGGCGCTGGATGCAACTTTAGTTGATATGCGCTTTGTGAAGCCACTTGATGGCGACATGGTTACTAAGCTGGCAGCTGAGCATGATCTGCTGGTGACACTGGAAGACAATGCCATTGCAGGCGGTGCTGGTAGTGCGGTCAGCGAGCATCTGGCCGCTGCGCAGATCCTCAAACCAATTTTACATCTGGGCATTCCTGATGAGTTCATCAAACATGGTACACAAGACCAGATGCACACCGAAATGGGCCTGGATGCAGACGGGATCCAAAAACGGATAGAAGCCGTCCTGTAACCGCTTCACCACCTTAAATTGAGCCACTGTCATCGCAGTGGCTTTTTTATTTTCTGCCTGCCAAACACAGACTGTTCCAAACATGCCAATCCTTGCGCCAAGTCATGAAAAGGAGCCTTTAGACTAGTAAATATAAGCCAACTCGCTGACAATACAGCGGTGATTAAATGGAATTAACGTGTCCCGCCGGGATGCGTCTTCACGGAACCAAGTCCACTCGAGTACCCAAAGTGCGAGTAAGCAAGGCCCAACGAATGTCCTCCCCTCGCCTTTCGGGTTAGTGGTTCTTTGCTGCCGGTTATCCTGGCAGCACATCAGGAGTTTCCTATGTCTTCAATAACACGCAAAGAAGCCGCACAACTGGCACTGGATTGTATGGATTTGACCAGCCTGACTGGCACAGAATGCGACCAAGATATCATCCAGCTTTGCCAGCAGGCCAGCTCAGCATTAGGCAATGTGGCTGCAGTTTGTATTTACCCTCAACATATCGCACTGGCCAGACAACACCTGGCCACAGGGATCCGCATCGCCACTGTCACGAATTTTCCGCACGGTAGCGACAACATAGTCAAAGCAGTTGAAGAAACTCGCACAGCTGTTGCACTTGGTGCCGATGAGATCGATGTGGTCTTTCCTTACACTGCTCTGATGGCTGGTAACGCTGACATCGGCTATCAGCTTATCGAGCAATGCAAGCAGGCTTGTGGGACACACGTGCAACTCAAAGTCATTATTGAGTCCGGTATGCTGCCAACGTCACACTTGATTGAACAGGCATCGCGCATCGCAATCAATGCCGGGGCTGACTTTATTAAAACCAGTACCGGCAAAGTTGCCGTGAATGCCACCTTAGAGGCCACGCAGGTGATGCTCAATGCCATCAAGAACAGTGGCAAAGCAGTCGGCTTTAAAGCCGCTGGGGGTGTACGCACAGTTGCCGATGCTCAAGCTTACCTAATGCAAGCCAGCCAAACTATGGGCCCGGACTGGGTGAACAAGCAGCACTTCCGGTTTGGCGCTTCTGGCTTGCTCAATGATGTGCGCTCAATCCTGACAGGTGCGCCCTGCGAAGACAAGGGAGGTTACTGATGATGCACACTAACCCGCATGGTACGGTTCACATTAATGCGCCTGACGATGCATTTGCTGACACAGTATTGCTGCCGGGCGATCCTCTGCGCGCCAGATTCATTGCAGAGCACTTTCTGGATGATGTTAAAGTCGTCAACACAGTGCGTAATATGCTAGGTTACACGGGCTTTTTTCAGGGTCGCAAACTCTCGGTGATGGGCACAGGCATGGGGATCCCCAGCTGCTCCATTTATGCCAAAGAGTTAATCACCGAATACAAGGTGAAAAACCTGATCCGCGTAGGCAGCTGCGGGGCCGTTTCCAAGCACGTGCAACTGCGCGACATTATTATTGCCATGGGTGCCTGTACCGACTCAAAGGTAAACCGAATGCGCTTTAAAGATCATGACTTTGCAGCCATTGCCGACTTCAACCTACTCAATGCCTGTGTCCACACTGCCTCAGCATTGACGCTAAAAGTACAGGTTGGCAATGTTTTTTCATCCGACCTGTTTTATACGCCACAGCCAGACATGTTTGAGCTGATGGATAACATGGGGATCCTGGGTGTAGAAATGGAAGCGGCCGGATTATATGGTGTCGCCGCGCAATATGGTGCCAGGGCACTGACCATTTTAACGGTTGCAGACCACATTACCCTGGATACACACCTGAGCAGTGACGCCAGGCAATCTTCCTTCGAAGAGATGATCCAACTGGCACTTCTGACAGCAAAAGAAATATAATCACAGTCCATTACCTGGTGTGCCAGCAGGCACACCCTAATAGCCTGTTCGTTGCCATAACTTTTTGCCAAACACGAAACAATTCAACGGCTGTTTCCTTCACTAAAGATAATACCCAAATCTGCGACCCAGACACCATCCATTGCGAACTGCTACTGGCGCTGTTACCATCCCCGTGAAAGGAACATACACAACCACAATTTGGGAGTATTACTATGAGAACACTTTTACCCATTGCCGCTTTACTCTTCTCTGGCTCAGCACTTGCTAGTTTCGAAATGAGCGGCAAAATCATCAGGCTATTTGTCAGTGAAACGGGGAGTATTGCCGTAAGACTAGACAAAAATTACAATGACTCTGCCAAACAGGCGTGCCCTGGATTTAATGGTTGGGCAGGTAATGTATCGGCAGATCCAATTCTTAAGTCCACCTTGCTTGCTGCACATGCATCTAAAACGAATGTCGCACTCTCAATATCGGGATGCACAGCGGGCGGGGCCTGGGTAAAAGTCGCCGCCGTTTATTCTGACTAGTCAGTTACGATACACTTCAGGAAGCCTGCTAACGCAAGCTTCTTTGACCAAAAACAGCGAGTCACGGCGTGTCTGATAGCCAAATCATGATGCTTTTTTACCCCGACCTGTTTTATACTCTCCTCCCTGAGCCGGGACTTTATCGCTGATATCTAAAATGCACCACGCTAGCATAAAGCCTAAGAGCCCGTTTTTTCTTTAATTACATACTTTTAAAACTATGACCAAAACCCGACAGATCATTTATGCGGTTGTACTCAACCGGGGATTTTTACTGTTTCCACTGGTGCTGATCAGCCTGCTGGTTGGTAGTATCACCGCAGAAGACATTCGCTATCTGCTGGGCCATATGGATCAGCATGGCTATCAGAAAGTCATTGAAAATGAGTCGACCATCACCATTTTGCTGATTGGCTTTGGGGCTATCATGGATGGCCGGAAAATTTTTTCAAAACGCATGCTGGAAAGTAAAAACGACCCAACGCTTGAGCAACACAGTGCGCTGAATGCGACCTCTGAATACTATGGTTTTATGCTGATTGTGATAGGCATTGCCATCGAGATTGTTGATCAAATCACAAGGTATTTGAGCACATTCAATATTGATATTATGGCATTTGAAGCCATTTTTAGCCTGGTATTTAATGTGGTTGCGCTCATTGTGATGCTCAAAGCAGCCTACAGAATAGCGGCCATTGACATAGAAGCACACCAGCTTTAAGCCTAATCCCAGCGCGCTTCTTACACTCCCTGTAATACAAAGTAATATACTTGCGGCATTCGAGCATGTAGGATAAAAAATAGGTGTAAGTATCTAATATCAAAGCGCTAGGGATTGTTTTATGTCAACAGAAGCATTTACGGGCGAACTCATGCCCTTTGTCGGTAATTTTGTCGTAAGAGAGTATCTGGCATGTGACGGCCAGCTAGTCAGCATAGGGCAGTTTACGGCCCTTTACTCATTAATGGGTACCTTGTATGGTGGTGACGGCCGGGTCTCCTTTGCCATGCCAGATCTGCGCGGCCGCAGCCTTGTTGGCCACGGAAAGGCACCCGACTTAATGTATGACTATCAAATCGGTATGATCGGTGGCATTGAAGAAAAAACACTCACTGAATATCACTTACCAACACACAATCACACCGCATCGGCTCAGGTACCGACCCTCAATAGCGGGGCGACGTCATCCATGTCTGTTGCGAACAATAACGCAAACACACCAGCCCCCAATATCAGCGCTTTCCTCGGCAAACCACAGGATCAAAGCTTCTTTGTGCCAAGTGCATTTGAGGCTGTCCAACCGGTTAAGGTCAAAGGAATGAATGTAGACGTTCAGTCTTCGGCCTGGGCCAACGTTGAGTTGCATGATACAGGCCAGAGCGAGTCTGTTGATATCCGCAATCCGGTTCAGGCTGTAAACTGGCTTATTTGTGCAGACAACATCTATCCGCCACGCCCCTGATCAGTACTAAGCTCAATCAACAGCGTTTATCGGCTCGCATCCGTTAAAACTTGCCAATGACGTTGTCGGTATGTGCTGTAATACAAAGTAATATACTTCTAAAAAAGGATGAGGTATGGTTGATTTTGACTATAACGTTTTTAACAACAATGATTTAGGGAGAGCGTGTTATGGCTGCCGACGCATTTATCGGTGAAATGATGCCGTTTACAGGTAACTTTGCAGTACGCCAATTCGCAGAGTGTGGTGGGCAACTCATTTCAATCTCACAATACTCAGCAACGTATGCCATCCTGGGTACCTTCTATGGTGGCGATGGTAGAAGCACCTTTGCGATGCCAGACCTGCGTGGCAGAAGCCCTGTCAGTAAAGGACAAGCACCGGGCTTATCCTACTATCCGTTAGGTAGCAAAGGCGGCAGCGAATCAGTCCAACTGACAACCGCACAGCTCCCCGCACACTCTCATACAGCAACTGCCACTGTTGGTGTATCCAGTGCCGCCACGGCCACCCTATCTGTGGCCTCCAACAATGCCAATAACCCAGCACCAACTGCAGCTGCTTACCTTGGTAGACCACAAGACTCAAGCTTCTTTGTTCCCAGTGCATTTGAAGCAGAGCAACTGGTCGAGATCCAGGGACCAGAAGTGCAGGTACAATCGGTCGTAGACAACGCAACAGTCACGGTAAACAACACAGGTTTAGGTCAGGAAGTTAGCTTACTAAGCCCGATTACCACGATTAACTGGCAAATGTGTTTGAATGGACTGTTTCCATCCCGCGCATAATAGCTCATTTGACCACCGCGCATCGGGAGGCGATCCTCCTGATGCGAATTACTAAGGTTGCAAAGCGACCTTTTATTTTCTTGGCTGATAGCCAGGTAGTGATTTTCTTGTCAGCAACAGGCGCGCACTAGAATTAGCCAGCTAACGACTTCCATACGCCTTCGGGCACAACCATTCATTGCATCCATCTGATGTACTTATTATCGCAATTTAAACAACATTACAGAGAGGTAGAATCATGCAAGTTGAAGCATACCAGGGTGATATGATGCCGTATGGCGGTGACTTTACTGTAGAAGGTTACGCACCATGCGATGGTAGCCTTATGTCAGTCAACCAGAATCAGGCACTGTTTACTATATTAGGCAACAAATACGGTGGAGATGGGCGCAGCACATTTGCAACTCCGGATCTGCGTGGCAGAAGCCCGATACGATTTGGACAAGGACCCGGGTTATCGGAATACAAGCTGGGGCAAATAGGAGGCATAGAGCAAGCCCAGCTCTCTTATATTAACATGCCTAGTCACACACATGTTGCCGAAGCAGATACCAAGCTTCACTTAGCAGAGAACTATGGCAACACTTTTGAACCTATTAAAGAGGACCCAAGTTATTTTGCGCCCTCAAATCTCGATAGTGACGAACAGTTTTTTGTTCCTTCTGGTTTTGAGAGTCCAGAACTTTTGACGGCCAGTAAAAGTGTCGAAACACAGATACAAATTAAAAATGCCGGTGGAAGTCAACCATTTAGTGTTCTCAGCCCCTATTTAGCTATTGGCTGGCAGATCTGTATTCTGGGTGCCTACCCTAGGCGCGCTTAATCAATACTAACCGGGTGCAATGCACCCGGATTGGCCTGTCACTCTTCTTACTCGACGTTCCCAATCACCTTCAACAAACTCATCGATTCGCAGACCCTCTCTGTTGCTTCACGCTCACACGACAATGACTCCAACCGCGCAACAAAAACCACACTAAAGAATGACAAAAAAAAATATAGCAACCATTAATTCGTAATCCTGTACAATATTCATCGCACATTAATTCAACTCTACTCTTACACAGGAAAAAACATGAAAAAACGAGTGTTACCTGCCATGCTCGCCACATTATGCTGGCACGCATCGGGAGCTGAACTGGTACAGGATGGCCAGTTCGAGCAACAAACACTGGCTGAAGCACAGTTAAGTCACACCTCTGCTGTCTGGACATTTTCCGATAGTCAGGCGGGGATCATTAACCTCTCCGCAACTCATTATGCCGATCATCAGGCCGTAAATAACGTCGCCTTTATTGGTCAGGGTGCATCCCTGAGCCAGGCCCTGCCTGTGCCATTGAGTTTAACCAACAACTACATGATCCAGGCTAAATTGGGCGTGCGCGCCAGTGTTAACCCGGCCAACTTTAGAGTTGGCTTTCGCATTGCAGAGCACTTTGTTGATGTCACTCCTGATCTCACATTAGTCGAAGGGGCATTTGTCCAGCTCGATGTGACCTTTGAGCCGACCGAGGCGCATCGTGCGCTTGCTGAGTTAACTGATACGATGGCACTGGAAATACACAATACCAGCATTGATGCCAACACCATTGACGTAGATGCCATCTCCGTAGTTAGCCTGGCTAAACCACTGGATGATGACGGCGATGGCATGACCAATGACTGGGAAATTCGCTATGGACTCAATCCGGCAGATGCAAGTGATGCCGGTGCAGATTTAGATCAGGATAGCGCCAGTAACTTAGCTGAGTTTCTGGCCAATACTGACCCCACTGATCCCAACAGTTACCCGGCATTATTTGAGCCACTGGCGCAGGCCAACCTGGAAATACCCGGCGCCCTGAGATTAACGCCCAATGCCAGTGCACCAGTCCCTTGCAACCCAGAGCACACAGGCTCGATATACTACAGCAGTGTAGATAAGCAAATTTTTAGCTGTGATGGCGCACTCTGGCGCGAGTTACAAGGTGAACAGGGTTTACAGGGCGAGCAAGGGCTTCAGGGGCCACAAGGTGAACAAGGTTTGCAAGGGCCACAAGGTTTGCAAGGGCCACAAGGTGAGCGCGGACAACAAGGAGAACCAGGCATACAGGGGCCACAAGGTGAACAAGGCCTGCAAGGACCCAAAGGAGATCAGGGTCTGCCTGGCACCACACATTGGCGTGATGGTGCAACAACCGTATCAACCACCGTTTCCGTCGGTGTGGGCACCCAGTCACCCAGTGCAGCGCTGGAAGTCATTGGTAATGCCATCGCCAACGATCCTATCGCGCCAAACCATCTGGTTACCAAACGGTATGTTGATAATGCCAGTCAGTCTCTGGAAGCCAAATATGCCCGTTTACTGGACATGGTTAACGTCCTCAATCAGGAAGTGTATCCCAGTGATGGGATCAGCTGTGAAAGCATTGCCCTTAGTGACCCAACTGCAACATCCAACTTATATCTGATTGATGCGGACGGCCCCGGTGGCGCACCTGCTATCCAGTACTTCTGTCACTTTGAAGACCTGACACTCTCCCGCCCGGTTGTCACCGATGGTGATACCACTGGCGCTAATAATAACATTGCCCTAGTCTACACGAATTCACTCTCACCGGGTAATTACACCGCCAGTGGCACCGTTAACCAGTTCAGTCCGGCTGGTGCATTTGACGGCCACCTGTATTACACGGATCCAAATCCGAAAATTAACCCTCAGGCAGGTGAACTGCTGACGCACGGGATCTGGCTTGGCCCAACCAATAGTAACGAGTGGTTGCAAGTCTCCTTTGCCAGAAAAGCCGTGATCACCGGGTTCAGCACTCAAGTGTCGATGAAGCACGCAGAGTTTTCGCCCCGGACACCCAAAGAGGTGATTTTTCAGGTATCAGACGATGGCATCACGTTCACCGATCATGAAACCATTACGATGGAAAAAGGAACCAGTCAGGTTAAGCTCTCTAAAGCGGCGTTGGGGAGCAGCTTCCGGCTGCTGGTGCTGAGCACCCATGGCTCTGGCGACTATACTCAAATCGATGAAATGGAATATTACGGCTTTTTTATCGACGAATTTGCCGATAACAGCCCGCAGGCACAGGGTAAAACCTGCCATGATATTCAACAAACCAACCCGACCAGCCAGTCAGGCTACTACACCATAGACCCGGATGGCGCGGGCAGTGTTGCCCCGTTTGTGGCGTATTGTGATATGGAAACCCTGGGCGGTGGCTGGACACTGTTTGCCAACCATGCCGATGGTATTGAACGAAAGCTGATCCGTGAGCCTGTCAGAGTCGATCAATATGGTGTGCTTGAGTCTTCAAGATGGCAGGCACTGCGCGCTGCGATGACGGAAGGACTGATGTTTGTTGATGAGCATAGCAAAGTATCGATGATCTCTGCCTTCAATGTCACCAACCCAACTGGCGTAGGATGTCAGGGGCTACTGGACGACACCGCGGCAGACTTAACGGCAACTTTCGACAACACGCCTCATATAGAGGGTCTGAATATTTTCAGATCTGAGCCCACCGGCGTGCCCTGTAGTTATGTCGATAGCGGCACTTTCACGATGGCTGCTCTGGCTGACAATACCGGATATTATCAATGGGATATTGCCGGTGCGGCTATTTTTAATGGCAATCCGGAGCGACAATTTACCATCTGGCCATACTCTACGCTGTATTCTCACACTGAGCAGGATGTGCTGAAGTACTATATTAAATAACACACAACAGGTGCTGTTTAATAAACACATTAGACAGCACCGTTAACCTCTCAGCCAATTCCAAGACTTACATTGACACGCCCCACGGCAAACATTTCTTACATATCTTTCTAATGCATATATGGGCGCTCCGGCAATGTATCCTAAATACAACCTAACGACAGATAGCACACATTTTACCTACCAATTTGAGATAGTTATCTGGTACTTCTTTACATTAAAAGATCGTAAGAAAAAGCTTGGTTCTGTATAATAAACAATTAGGCGTGGGACCGCTAAAGCTTGACTCCGCTTCACTACACCGTTTGGCCACGCATTATCAGCCCCTTATTAGGGCGTTAAGTTAAAAGCTAACTATGAGGTAAATTTTGAAAATTAAAGCACTCGTTATAAGTTCAACATTGGCGATTTGTTCATTTGTTACTCATGCAGGCTCCTGGAGCGGTACGACTTATGTTAAGGAAATCTATGCTCACTCAACAAATAATGTTGATGGAACGATATACTTCAAATTCGCTTCAATGAAAAATCCATACAATTGCGAGCAGTCTGACTTAATCGCTCTGAAGAAGTCCAACAAAGTATTTTCTGAATTGTACTCGCTCATATTGGCTGCATTTGCAACCGACCAAAAAGTAAACTACTACGTCAATGGCTGTGATCAGCATGGTTACCCAGAACTAATTCACGCAAACGTATCTATGTAGATATTACCTATAAAGCCAATCACAAGACTTTACAGACGCAGCGAGCATTTTGTATTGGGCAGACAAAACACTGCCCATTTACAAGTGGATGACAGCATAATTGGTAAATTGGCAGGTCAATTGAGAGCACTTTCAATATGTAGCTCCACGCTTCCTGATAAGCTCTGAATAGTTAAAGCCGTAAGTATAAACTCGAAATCCCGACAAATCGTCCGGGCCGGGCAATACCAAAGCACACTCGGCCTAAAATTAAATATACCGAGATAACACTATATCAACCCAGTAATCGCTCGCACTGAGTCAAGTTGGCGCGTCGTCTTTTATGAAGATGCTCACAGTAATCTGTCATCGCTTGCTTTCGCCCTACCGCGCCATGGAAGACCTTCGTAAACTGCGTAGTAAGCTTGAGCCAGTTGTCTGGCTCTATTTGCAATCGTGTCAGCAAAAGCTGGCTATCGCTGATATAACCCCGCTTATCTGCACGCATACATCGGCCTGTTAATTCAACTAGCTGTATGTAATAGGTCAGCTCAAACGGCAGTCCTTTGGGCATATGCTTTCTTGGGTTACCCGCAAAACGCAGCAGGCTTTTTGGTTGCTTGCCTTGCTGTGCATGCTCAATACGCTTTTTAATGCTGGTGTAGTCTGACGTTTCCGGGGTTGCTGCCATTTTGGCTCTGACTGGGTTCAGGTCAACATAAGCCAGACACGCTGCCAGTGCCGCTTCATCCAGTAAGGCCTGTGACTTAAATCGCCCTTCCCAAAACCGGCCTGTACAACCATCTTCTTTATTAGCCTTGCGGGCAATGTCTTCATTCAACACCCGCATGAACCAGCTGATGCTCGCAAGGCGTATTCTGAACTCTCTGATGTCTCCATCAAGCATATTGCGCTCTGACTCGCTCAGCGCATCACCATTGACGAATTTGTGCGTCAACCAGTTGCCCTTAAACAACTTATGCCAGCGAAGAACGATTGCTTTATCTGATAACCTTTGTGCTTTCTTATCATCTACATACAGCACAACATGCGTGTGATTGCTCATCACCGCGTAGCCACACACATCAATGCAAAACACCTTCGCAAGGGTCAGTAATTTTTCCTCAACCCAATCTCTACGATGTTCAAAAGACTTGCCCGTTACGCGGTCTACGCCGCACAGAAATGCCCGGCGAACACACCGGGATATACAGTGGTAAAACTTTGTATCTGATAAGCTGACCTGTCTCTTCCTTGAAATTGGCATAATCCAGCATCCTCAATCCATTGAGTATTGTCTAAAGGTAGACGACGTACATTCCGCACGTCAATTTCGGGTGGGTGTCTCTGTTTGTCTGCCAGCGAAGAACGATTGCTTTATCTGTTAACCTCTGCGCTTTCTTGTCATCTACATACAGCACGATATGCGTGTGATTGCTCATCACCGCGTAGCCACACACTTCAATGCAAAACACCTTCTCAAGGGTCAGCAATTTTTCCTCACCCCAATCTCTACGATGTTCAAAAGACTTGCCCGTTACGCGGTCTACGCCGCACAGAAATGCCCGGCAAACACACCGGGATATACAGTGGTAATACTTTGTATCTGACAAGCTGACCTGTCTCTTCCTTGCCATTGACATAATCCAGCACCCTCAATCCATTGAGTATTACCTAAAGGTAGACGGCGTACCTTACATACGCCAATTTAGGGTGGGTGTCCATTCAACCTACATTCATAAGACTTGCCCGTAACGCGGTCGTTGCCGCACAGAAATGCCCGACGAACACACCGGGATATGCAGTGATAGTACTTAGTGTCTGATAGGCTGACCTGCTTCTTCCTTGCCATTGGCATAATCTAGCATCCTCAATCCATTGAGCATTATCTAAAGGTAGACGGCGTACATTCCGTACGCCAGTTTAGGGTGGGTGTCCTTATAACTTTATGGTTGCACAGAAAAAAGGCGCTCACTGAGCGCCGATTTTGAATGGGTGTCACCCTAAATTATCCATTGCAGTTGGCATAATTTGTCATCCTCAATCCATTGAGCATTACCTAAAGGTAGACGGCGTACATCCCGTACGCCAGTTTAGGGTGGGTGTCCATGTAACTACTTGTAACGTGTAACTCTAACGAGTTACTCCACTTTCAAGATAAACCATCCATCCTCTAACGAGGTATAACTATAAGATTTATCAACTATAAGCTCACTATCGTCAGAGTAATATACCAAATATGTTTCTTGGCAATTGCTCAAAGCTAAACACCCCCCCTCCATGTAAAGCGACACAACGACGTGCGAAAGGCCAATGTGCTCCTTGTGATGAAAAACCACTTGTTCCGATTTGACCCCTAATACTTGAAACATCGCTTTCATACTCGATGCTATTCTTTCTTTTTGAGATCTAGATTCAAACTTTCCCTGCATTGATGCTGGGAAATCTCTTAACCCTATTTCACTATGGATGCTATAACCTCTAGCGTATTTAGCAATAGTGTTAAAGTGCTGCTTGTTTTCATTGAACCAGCCTTTCAACTGCCTATTATCTAGCCCATAGTATTGCTCACAACCAGATAATAGAACTACCAGAGAAAAAATAAACAACACTCTATTGGCAGCTGTTACCAAAACACCCGTATACGAAGCTCGCAAAACTATGTCCTCTCATTATAGATATGGAATCACCAGGATTATCTCCCCATGTCCAGCCTGAATTAGTGATATTCGTTGCAGATTCATTATTAAGCAAATGATAACGTCCTGCACTAGATATTATTGCATGGATATGATTCCCACCTTTCTGCTTCCAAGCTTGATATTGTCCGGCACCATACATAGACATAGCAAGAGAATGGCCACTCGCCGCAGCAACAATTCCAAAATGAACATTACCAAAATCATCCATTCTCTCACTTCCGAATTCTTGGACTAGAAATGGATAGTTTTTTGGGCTCTTATAATCCCATTTACCACCTGTTTTGACGGCATCTACAAATTCTTGCAAACTCATTTCGTTTGCATCTGCAACATTACGAGTGATATCAATATTCCCAGCTTCCAGAATATCCCCATATTTTTCATAAAAGGACTTGTAAACTTGGTTTCTTCTGGCCGCAGGCCCCTCAGCATTCAACAAGTGCATCATAGCAGCTGTTCTTGCACCATTTGAGAACTTACCACCGGTAATAGCACTTGCCGTACCACCAACAATAGCTGCTACAGTCGTCCGCCCGGCAATTGCCGTCCAGTCGCGGTTATTCATATTAAACCCGGCATTGCCCATGGCCATTTTTGTAAAGCCAGCCGAAATAAATCCATGGCCAAATTTGCCTCCAGATGCAACCGAGGAAACCCCGCCAACTAGAGCGTGGCTGCCTGCCCATTGTAATTGCTGACCGAGTCTTAAGTCTCCAAAACCAAAATCTTTAGTAATACCAAATTTAGCTTTAAAATGCTCACCCACTTGTTGAAAAGCTGCTGCGGTTAGCCCGGCTATTGCTCCGGCTTTAAATGCTTGTGATGAGGACCCCCCCATTGCTCTGGTGAATTCATAGCTCCAGTAAGCTGAACAGGCCGGTGCACAGAAAGACGCAGCAATACTACCCACAACACTCACCATTTCAGCGCCAAACATCTTAGCTGCACCTCGGATCAAATTCCTCTGAACCTTTTTAAACGGATTAAAAGAAATATAACCACTCGGATCAATCCGGCTAAGCGGGTTGTTCAGTACATAGCTGTACGCGTTGTAACTCTGGATGTTACTCGGCGCCTGAATAAACGGATCCGCCTGCATAAACCGGCCGGTGTCTGCATCGTAAATCCGACCATTCATATGAACTAATCGGGATTGTGGAATATAACCTTATGATTTATTTGTCATCCCTGACTAAACTTGCTAAATCATTGCTTCATATTTACGTAGGTGGGAAACCAAGGTAGGTAGCTTTTGCCGTTGCAAGCAATCCAGATATTCACTGGCTGTCATGGGTGGGTTTTTAAGTGACCGTCTTTGCCGTTGGGCTGCCAATATGGCTGCACTGGGGTCTAGCTCAAACATATCAGATAAGAAATTGTCTGGATGGATTGCACTCAGGTCAAATGGTGCCAATTTATCATCCGGAAAGTCTTTCAAATTAAATGTAATTATCCCCTCTGCCTGACCCTTAACAGCTGCGGCCACAACATGCCTGTCATCTTTATCAGGCAAATTTATGCCATCAATCAGCGGCTCATACCCTTCAATTAAACAATCAGGGACATGCGCGTTCATTAACTGCCTTGTTCTGTCGAGCTTTTTAGGGTCCATTTCCGGGTTGTTTAATAGTAAATTGCGGATCCATTCATCATGTATCTGTTCCGTCCAGCGGGCTCTAAATAACCCCGTTAAAGTCAGGTGCATCAAATAGCTGCGCAAGGGAGCCGGATACATTACACACGCATCCAGGATTACCGTGTATGTTGACATGGTGATTAATATCCTAATCCTAATTCCTGATCTAGATCCGTCAACTCATCCAGAGCAGCAAGGCGTTTTGCTTCAATATCCTGCTTATATTTCATCACCTGCGCAAACTCAATTTTGCGCCTGTTGCCCGTTCTTGTATACGGAATGTCTCCCTGATCCAATATCTTAATCAGTGTAGGGCGAGACATATTCAACATATCTGCGGCTTCCTGAGTCGTTAGCTCCGCGTGGATAGGTGTAATGTTTACACTGTTGCCTTGTCCCAGCTGCGTCAGGACTTCGATCATCAATTGAACGGCACTGGCTGGCAATTTTAGCTGATGACTTTCCCCATCTTTGCCCACCACACTCAATTCTTGTACTTCGCCATTCGCTTCTAATACTGCGGAAAGCTCCTGGCTACATAGTTTTGCTAATGCGACTTCTTCTGCGCTTGGCAGCGATTTTACATTTAACATGGTCACTTGCTCTGTTCGTCTGTTCGTCTGTTCGTCTGTTCGTCTGTTCGTCTGTTCGTCTGTTCGTCTGTTCGTCTGTTCGTCTGTTCGTCTGTTCGTCTGTTCGTCTGTTCGTCTGGCGATAGCTTCTTGTGCGCTTAGCTTGATTTCAAGCCTGGAAAGCATCCCATTTATCACGCTTTAATATTATCCGAAATATTCGAAAACGGCAAGATTCGAAATATTCGAAACCACCACTTTAAAGAAAAGGCCGCAATGCGGCCAGTTATCAGAGTTTGTGTCTTGCCAACGGGTGGGCTCGCAAATATATCTTTCGTACATGGCATAAGCTGACATGCACGTATACCTGGGTAGTCGAAATATCTGCATGCCCCAGTATCATCTGTATCGCTCTCAAGTCTGCACCGCCTTCATATAAATGCGTGGCTGCGGCATGGCGAAGCTGGTTACAGGCTCCCCCTTTGGTGATCCCGGCCTTTTTAATATAACCTGCGATCAGCTCAGAGAGCTGAGTCGGCCTGAATGGTTTACCAAGAGTGGCAACAAATACGGTATTCCCAGAGCAAAGCGTTGTCAGCTTGGGTCTGATCTGATTGATATAGACGCGCAGCTTTTCACATGTATCCGGCGCAATGGGAACAAGCCGATCTTTAAACCCTTTACCATGGCACACTTTCAACTGCTGTTGAGGCAAATCTACATTGTCCATTGTCAGATCAGCGAGTTCTGAACGTCTTAGTGCCGTTGCATAATAGAGTTCCAGCATGATTGCATCTCTCATACCCATTGCCGTTTCAGTGTCAGGCTGATGAATTATACGCTTGACCTCATCCACGCTTAGTACAGGCCTTGGCAGCACCCTACCACAACGTGGTAGCTCCAGCTTCTCAAAACCCGAGTCGGTTATCAGCGACCTGTTAAACAATGCCCTTAGAAACAACTTAACAGCGGTCAGCCGGTTGCGGATTGTACCTCTGCACAGGCGCTGTCCGCTGCGGGTTCTGTACTGATTCAGGAAGCACTAATAATGCTCACAGATCGCAAGATCTATATCCATCACAGACGACACCTGATGTTGTTCGCACCAAGCGGAAAACAACGATAAGTTAGAGGCTTTTGCCGCAACCGTTTTATCGCTCTGACCTCTGGCACTGCATAGTTGCAAGTAAAATGGAATACAGCCTGACAGAGCCATATCTGGTGGAGGGTTAAGCATAATGACCTCCCATTTTTGCTAACAAAAACTCAAATGGCGCATAGTAGATACCTGCACGATACCAAAACACCATACTTGGCCGTGCCCTGCTAGCCTGTCGTCGAAATCGCACGCCACAGGCACTACATACCACACCATTGAGATCAAAGCAGGGTTCCACTACACAACCAGCAAATGCTTCATGCCCGGATCTTCTGAGTAACTGCATAGCCTGCAAGCGACCCCGCACAAGTCCGCCCAGTGCTGTTCTGGCACAAGGTAAAACTTTATTCAATGAGCGGTCTGAATAGCCCATGTATTTTTGAAGAATTCTTGCTTCATCAATGCCCTGGCTTCTCAGCAACTCAAGCACTTGTGGCATTTCCAGCAGCTTTTGGTGGTAATGCTGAAATAGCTGCTCTGCGATTTGTCCATCTGATGTTTTTGGCATGGAACGCGAATCGTTAAGGGAGTTGGCGTGAGCTGTCATGACTTGCCCTCCCTGAGCGGAGAATGCAACTTGCGCATTGATTCGCCATGCAACTGAATGATATGGGCCCGATGTACAATACGGTCCATGATGGCATCCGCAACAGTGGGCTCACCAATATACTCATGCCATTGCTCAACCGGCAGCTGGGAGGTGATAATAAACGAACCTGATTCAACCCTATCCTCAACCAAATCAAGCAGGTCATGCCGATTGCCATCACTCATAGGGCTCAGACCGAAGTCATCTAAAATGATGACCTTATATCTGGAGAGTTTATTGCGCAACTTCGGCAAAGATCCATCCCTATGTGCAATGGCCATTTCCTCAAATAACAAGCCGCTTCGATAGTAATGCACTGATCGCATCTGATTAATAGCCTGATTTGCCAGTGCACAGGCAAGCCAGCTTTTACCAACGCCGGTTGGACCTGTAATAACAAGAAACTGATTTTGCGAAATCCAGTCGCAGGTGATTAATGTCGCCAGATAGCCCTTGTCTATTCCCCGATTGGCCTGGTAATCAATATTCTCAACACAGGCATAGCTTTGTTTTAGTCTTGCATCTCGTTTTAACCGCTCTCGCTTTTTCACGTCTCTCGACTGCATTTCGGCATTCGTCAGATACGCTAAGGTATCCAGCAAAGGCCATTCACACATTTGCGGCGTCAGTAGTACTTTTTGCAACGCCTCGCTGACTCCATGTAACCGAAGCGCCTTAAGGTTGTCATAAACAGTTTGCTCGTTACTCATGGCCATCACCCTCGCCACTGTAATAATTTGCTCCACGTACATTATGATGCAGTGGCAGTGATAACTGAGTTACCTCTTCATTTGTATCCGTTTTATCAAGGTTACACTGCAATATAGAGCGCACACTACTCGCTGTCAGCGATTGGATTTCACAGGCGCATTTACATGCACTTTCCAAGCGGTTCGCTCCATATTGTCCGAGCAATTTTTGCAGCTGGGCGCAAGCTTTACACCCCTTCAACGAGTGGTCAGCCTGTTCTGAAAATTGCGCGGTGACTACTGAAACCGTACAAGAGCCAACCCCTTCAGCCCACTTTAAAAAACTCTCTCTTGATTGCTCTGCATAGGCTCTGTGGCTTTTAGGCCTGTGCCGATTCTCTGTTGTTGCACCACCCTGAACATGGCTGCGGACATGAATGGCAACTTGCTTATGATGGCAGTAGACTTCTACTTTTTTTGGACAGACTTTGATATCAACGTACTGATGCGCAAACTCAAAGGGAACAGAATACGCGTGACCATAAACGTACACATGGTAGTCTCTGTCTACTTTTTGATGATGGATCCAGTGACCAATATCAAAAGGCTCGGCAGTCAGGGGCATGAGTGTCTCAGATTCCTGAGTCTCGAACCGGGAACGCCTGCACCCTTCGTAGCGTTTAAACGGTCGATTGTTTAGTACTTCAAGCAGCTCCCTGATCGCCACATTCATCTCTTCTAAACTAAAGAACTGCCGCCGCCGAAGGACCACGGTGATCCAACGAGTGACCAGCAAAACTCCGATTTCCGCCAATGATTTGTCTTGCGGTCTGCGCACCCGTGCGGGTTCTATCACAAACCCGTAGTGCTCCGACATCTCCTGATAACTTCGATTAATAACCGGAAACTTACCAGGCTTAGTGACGGCGGATTTTAAGTTATCAGGGACTATCAGCTGTGGGACACCTCCAAAATAATTGAGCATCTGCTGATGCGCATACAACCAACTTTCCATCTTCTGGTTTAGCACAGCAATGGCGAATATCAGCTGTGAATGACCTAAAACGCCCACAAATAGCTCGGCAAACTGCTGTTTCCCAAACTTAAGCTTTGTCCATGATGGGCGCTTTCCCGCAAAATCAACAAAGGCCACTTCTCCGGGTGCATAGTGCTGCCGCATCGTGATATCAATTGATTTAATATAGTTACGGTAGTAGTGCGTGAACTGGGAATAACAATAGGCATCTTTGGGATTTGCTCTTCGATATTCCTCCCATAGCTGTATTAACGTTTGGTGTCTCAGCTGCATAAGCCCATGAATATAAGGCCAATCTGGCTGGCGACGTTGAAAGGCGTTTGCTTTGTGCGTAGTGAACAGGCTATTGAGTTGATTGTCATCAGACTCATCCAATGCTTGTATTGTCAGGGGCTGACTTTGCAACTTCTTTCGATAGCGTTTGACTGTATTTGGAGCCAATCCGCTCAGGTTTGCAATGTAACCATTGGAGTAATTTGTATTTAACAATAAACGTAATAAATTACGTAACTTATGTGCGTCCATAATAGGACTCCTTAATTTCTGAAACAACGAAATCAAGGCACATAAACGCCCAGGCCGGATATGTCACCCAGCTTGACAGTCTGGCGCTGGACAGCTTTAATTAAGGTGTCGAGCCAATCAAATTTCGACAACCCAGAAGAAGTCAGCATCGGCAAAATGCTGGCTTTTTCGCTATCTGTGCCTTGGAAAAGGGTTAATTACTAATAAACTCGTCGAGTAATCACCTCCCCAATATCAATTACAGTGTGCGCTACGGCTGCTTATGACGCATGGTTGCCAGGAAATCAGCCACATCTTTGACATACGCATAACGACCCCGACGATTTTCCATCGTGTATAAAGGCACGGGTACTGTTTTTCGGTGTATTGCCTGCCTGAACGCATCAAGGCTCGAGTAACCCAATGCCGTACTCAAATTTTCTCCAGATAGAACTGGAGAGCCATAAAGCCGTAATAGCTGTGTTTCAAAATCTTCAGCCAACATATACATATCTTTACTCCCGTCTGAGTTTGCCGTCATATCGCTTGTAGTAATTGGTTAGAGACTAAAACAAAGTGTAGACCCTATGCCCACCTGCGAAAACTGTCTTCTGTACTATGCTTTATGGAATGAATTCGCTGCGAAATAAACATCAAAAAGCATAATAATCAAAACGTTAATTAATTTTTCTTGGAGTTGTTCATGCGCATGCCTAATTTGGAGCAGAGAATGAGTTTGACTCAATTCAGGTCCCTTAAAAGAGAAATTAAGCTATTGGCAACCAGATACTGGCTCGGATTAATATTGACTCGACTCGGGTTGAACAGTTTGAACCAATTAAGCGATTTGATTAAAAAGCGAGAGATGGGAAATTGCTCGGCCAGTTTTTTATATAAAAAATGGAACGAGAGCCCTGTTGGCAGTATGGCTAAGATCCAGTTACTAGATAACCTGGTTCCGGGGTCATCTGGATGCCTGCTCAATCCGCTGTGGAGCCTGCTGAACAACCCTGAACAATGCGTAAAAAATATAGATTCATTTCTGTGCTCTCTGGATTCACGAGTCACTTGCAAAATCTTTGAACCAAATACTGATTTGGCTCACCCCTGTCGCACCCAGCACGTAAACGCAAGCCAACTGCGGCACATTGCTAATTTCGTAACGCCAGATGCATTCACTTGCTTGCTCTTATTGTCACTCGCCCCTGGGGACAACAAAATGCTTCTGGAGAGGTTTGCACACCAGCACTTCGTGCAACTCACGACATTTACACCATTTAGCTTTATTCAGTCAAAGTTATATGACTGTGTGTACGAATTGTTTTTCTCAAAAGCAAAGAGGCAAATTAAAGAAGGGCTGCACAGCTTTACCATCAGAAAAGATTTAGATTCATCGGAATATATTCGGATCTTTCACTTTTTCACCCCTGTACCGACAGGATACCTGACAGCACTGAGCGAATACTATTGGGATGTTGCACAAGACATGGTATCGCTCGGTTTAATTAATGATGATCCATTTAACAAAATGTTGTTTAGCAATTTATATAGCAACTCTGACCAAGGGTGGGTAAAGGCGGGCATTGCCGGGCTAAAACACGGTCACTCTGAAGATCATAGCAATGGATGGCTGCCAAAAATACTACACAGCATCAAGTACCTTCAACGCCTCCAATCATGAGTGCAAATAAAAACAGCGTGATAAGCAGACCAAATAAGTAGAACTATGCAGTGGCTGCCAGCGCGAGCCATCAATTTCGGCAGCACAGCCACTTGGTGGGACTGGCCGCAAATGCACCCTCCGCTGGTCTGTTGTGCACGCCAGCGCTGATTTCCACTGCACACCACGCTGGCGCGATTGCACAGAAAAAAGGCGCTCACTGAGCGCCAATTTTGAATTCGGAACTTTGCAACTACCTCTATAGCTGTTTATGTCTCTGTTCTAATTAATTCCAATAACTTATCCTCACATTCATTATAAGCAGCTTTAAACAAGCTAATTTGAGCTAGAATATTTAGTTCGTATTCTTTAATTGAAGAAAAAGCAGAATAAGCAGGGATAAAATAGGGAACTATTGCACCTGATTGAATAACTAAAAGCTTATTAGCACCTTTTAGTTCAATATGAGGACTTAATTCAATCTTAGAGATTTTGCAATCTTTTGTTCTGAGATGAAATATTAGCTCTACCGTTCCAAATTCGGGTTGAATTAATAAATCTTCATAATTCTTAATTCCACAACATAAGTAAATTTCTTCATCAATATTTTTACAGTAAATAGGATATTTTTTTGATGAAAACTTCTTTTCAAGTGACATTCCCAATGAACCTAGGTAATCAGATAACACATTGACTAATGTATCGAACTTTTCTTCATTAGAAAGGTAGGTTTCGTAGCTATAATCTTTTGCCTCTAAATTACTGGATTCCTTTTTCTTCTCTGCGGCAAACTTTTTATCAAAGTCACTTTTAGAGTGATAAAAGTCAACTGGACTCGTTATTTGATTTCTCAATCTTTCACTACGGGATTTGTCTAACTCCAACAACCAAGGAGAAGGGTTAGTTTTTCGAAACTCCTCTATATTCATACCGTTTCGTTTATTTCGATTTACGGCCAAACTCTGTAAGTGCGGGGACTGATAACCAGTGCTATTTTCACCTATAAATGAAGCTATTCCCCCATCATAGGAGCCAACAGTTTCCTTGCCTAATTCCTGCATATATTTGTAGTGTGAATCCACATCATCAAATGCACCTTCGTACTCCTGAATAAGCCTAAATAAGAAAAACCCCTTTCTATTCAATATTTTTTCGAAATATTCACTTCGCCCACACAATTCTACAAATTGCTCGAGCATTTTTAGTTTTACGCTGTTTGAAAATTCTTTTGTCATAAACAAACCTATTTTAATAGGATGAGCTTAAAGCTGGAGAGCTACTTGTTTGAGGCCGTTTAACCTTAAACAGTCTGGTAGCCGGTAAAAAATCAAGCACCCAATTCCGCTGAAAAGAGTGGTCATACACGATAAGACCAGGCCGATAGCCAGCATCATAGTACGTGAACTTATACTGATTCAAGCCTGATGTCCCAAATAGAGTTATATGAGTATTACCGCCCATCGCTAGTTCATTAATACCCGGTGTTAATCCTGGATTTGAAGCTAAATAATCCTCTAATTGAGCAATACCTGAGTTAACGCCCTCTAAGTTGTTTGGCTTTAGTTCGAAAGCACCATTTGTACTTAAATGCTTAAAATCCAACCGTCCTTTACCAGATTTGTTTAACTTACTATTCACTAATACCTCGTCATCCCATTGCTCTGGATCTCGCTTTTTTAAGTGCTCTTGAAATAGTTTGTGCGCAAGCTTTCCTCTTATGAAATGTTCCCCCTCAGCATTCAACATATGCATCATAGCAGCTGTTCGTGCACCATTTGAGAACTTACCACCGGTAATCGCACTTGCTGTACCACCTACAATCGCTGCCACAGCAGTCCGCCCAGCAATGGCAGACCATTTGCGGTTATTCATATTAAACCCGGCATTGCCCATGACCATTTTAGTAAAGCCAGCTGCAATAAACCCATGGCCGAATTTACCGCCTGAAAGGACATTAGAGATCCCACCAACAAGCGCATGACTTCCAGCCCAAGCTAGTTGCACCGACAGGTCAGCAGTCGCAAAATTTCCATATGCTCCTTTAAAATGACTTCCTATCTCGTAAAATGCATATGAAGATGCAGCAGCTATTGCACCTGCCTTAAATGCTTGCGACGAAGACCCACCCATTGCTCTGGTGAAATTGTAGTTCCAATACGCCGAACCAATAAAATGTCCCACCTTATAAAACGCAATGTTGCCGATAATGTTCGTCAGCGTAGGACCAATTATCTTTGAAGATAACCTGATCATTGGCCTGAGGCCTGGATCCAAAGTTTTGCCAATGCTGATATAACCACTCGGATCAGTCCGACTAAGCGGGTTGTTCAGTACATAGCTGTACGCGTTGTAACTCTGGATGTTACTCGGCGCCTGAACAAACGGATCCGCCTGCATAAACCGGCCGGTGTCTGCATCGTAAATCCGACCATTCATATGAATAATACGGCTGTCATTACCAATCTTGACGGGCTCATGCCCTGTATAACCACGGAAGTTATCAGACACCGAGTCGAAGATTCGCTGCGCTGTTGCAAAGTTCAGTGTATCAATCTGATTCAGAGGTCCCTCAGACTTTTGTGCACCAAATACATCATAGGAATAACGGGCCAGTAACTCATAGTTACGGTTTGTAATTGCAATTACCGAACCCTGATGGTCTGTAAACATCCACTGCATGGCGCTGTTGCCATTCATAAAGTACTTTTGCTGCGCATCATTGCCGATATAACGCTTTATAAATGGTGTGTTGTCGCCGCTTTCCGTCGAACTCACAGTAAGCTCCAGCGCACCAACATAGTAGATTGTCTGGTTTTCATCTACTCGCTTATAACGGCGGTTGTTCGCATCGTAATTAAAGCTGACAACTTTGCCATCAACTGTGATGTTGGCCGCTTTATTTCGAGCTGTATACTCAATAGTCCGGTACTCTGTACCATCGATATAAAGCTTGGTTTGATTGCCGTTTTTGTCATAGGCAAACCGCTCGGTCACCGTCCGGGCTGTGTTTGTCGACGCAGATTGCCCTGATAAATCAGCACCAGACAGCTGTTCACCCGATAGGGGGATAGGAGAACCAGTAATAGAAGACGGGAATAGCTCAGTTGCACCACAGCTATTGTCTACATCTCCGGTATTGGTCGAGCGGCTTGTTATAGCATGTCTGGGGGCTTCACCCTGGCCAAAATATTGGGACCACTTATCACGGACCGAGTTACATGCAGCAATTCCCCCGCGACCAAAACTTGCTTTAAACCATAAATTGCCGTTGGCACTGTATTTGAATAATTCCTTATTCTCGATGTGCGTCACCCGGTTAAGTAAATCATATGTATAATTTTGTTTAGGGAGCGCAACCTGTGCACGACTCAGTAAGTTGCCCAGGCCATCAAAGCTGTAAGAGTCTGCCTGAATATGATTATAGTTAGTGCTTGCAATGGTTTTTACCATACCTGCATCGTCATACGATACAGACATGACAGCGTTACCTTTTTTATACTGGGTCACTTGTCCACGGGTATTCAGAGACTGTACTTCATAATATTGCTGACCATACAGCCCCTCTCTCGCTTCATGTTTTTGCACAACCAGGCCGTGCTGATAGGTATTTCTTACCCCTCGGGCATCGATGTATTTACCGTTTTCCAGTTTGCGATAATCATCAAACTGATAGCTGATCCGGCTAAATTCATCATAGGCCATTTGTTGGATCACACATCGCGAAGACAAGGGGTCAGACAGGTCACGGCTCGGATGGCTCGGGTCGTTATAGCCTGGTTTAATACGCAAATCGTTCAGGCGTGTATTAAACACAACGCCACTCACACATGTTTGTGTTTCCAGCGCCGTCAGAGTTGCGGCAGTACGACCAAAAGTATCGTAGTAATAATACTGCGCCCAGTTATCGCCCTGAGTGGCAGACTGCAATTGATGCACATCGTCTTCTTTTGTACCAAAATACCAAAGACTTTCGCCTTCATACACAATATTGGTCTGGTTAATGTAGGTAGAGTTGGTAGTGGTGCTATCCGGTTGCGTATGCCACTGACGGACTTTTCGTCCCAGCAGGTCGTAACTTAGATGCGTCGTAACACCACGCGCATCGGTTTGCTTTGTGAGCTCTCCAAACGCGTTGTATTCATAATGAAAGTCACCACGATCAACATCTTTGGTAGTCTCCTTACGGCCTAACAAATCATAACTGTTGTCAATCAGTACCATGTTGTCCGCGGATGAATATACCGTCAGCTGATTACCGCGACTGTCATAGGTATATTCCAGCTTCTTACCTTTGGCGTCTGTAACAAACTCAATCTGTCCAAGCGCATTTTTAGTAGTCGTGGTCGTTTGCTTACCGGTAGATACACCTGCGCCGCTTAGCTCAACAGCACTAGTCAGGTCATTCTGAGTGTAAGTGGTTGTCACCTGACTATTGTTATCCGTTGTCGACGTCACCCGATCAAAGGCATCATAGCTATAAGTCACTTCAGAACTTCCCGGTGCCGTTTGCGCCAGCGTGCGACCATACTGGTCATGCGCTACTTTCGTATCCAGCCAGGTGCCCAACACCGTTATTGAGCTGGTTTTATACACCCTGCCCATTCTGTCCATGAATTGTTTTTCAACCAATTCACCGTTGACAACTTTGTTGGCCTGAGCAACGCATTTGTCACTGTCCTGACAAGCTGACAAATACTGATAACTTTGCGCACCAGAGGCGCTATAACTGCCAATTTTAGTACCGAACACGTCATACAGCGTGGTCACTTTTGTGCCGTTAACAGTGCGAACTTCAATTGCCTGCCCAAAGGCGTTGCGTGTCAGAACTTCTGCCCCTTTTGCCCACAGTTCCTGATCTGCTTTCGCTTTTTGTCTTGAATAAACCGGATAACGCTTTTCTGAATCGTAACTGGTTTCAGAGATCCGGGTTTGCTTGTCGTCCTCACACCCTGAGTTAGATGTACTCTTTTGCGTTAGATTGCCCAAATCATCATATTGATAATAGGTTTTGAGCTCGTACTGACACCCTTTGCCTTGTGCAATCGTTTCACTTTCGAGCATATAAGCATTGGCATGGCTAGACCCATAGTAGGTAAAGTTTGACGTCAGCGAATGACTCGCTTTGCCATCGGCTGAATGCGTAACCGTTGATGAAACCAAACGGCCGCGCTTTTTATAATTATCACTGACACCATAGTTATTGCTCGTCGTCACGCTCGAAAGAGGATTAGTTAGACTTAAACTATCAATACTACGCCAGGCATCGCTTTCGTAAAAACTAACAATGGCCGTGTTCCGGTTATCTGGTAGCTGTTGAGAAATGGTTGTGGTGACATTGCCAAACACGTCCTGCTCTATTTGAGTACTGGCGCACTGGCTTGAGCCAATTGACGTACTTTGGTCAAAATTAATAAGGCTGGTACATTCTTTCGCCAGCTGATTATAGACCTGATACGTCACTCCCGCTGTATGTGGATTAGGCTTCACCTTATAGTCATTTAGCGCGCTGCTGATCACCGTGCCATTGTAAGCTTTAATGGTTCTGGCTGGCATTCCTGAAAGCGGGTATGCCTGGTGATAACGCGTTGTGGTGCTGAACTGTTGGCCATCTTTGACATTAACGGTTGTCAGTGACTTAAAGCCAAGCATGCCTCTGCCACCAAACTGAACCTGAGCTCCGGCATAGCTGTATTCAATAGCGCTTTTCAGGGTGTCATCAGAGTAACTTGGGCTATCCGTTTCAACCCGCGAGACCAGTACCATGTCCCCGCCATTGATAGGTGTTACTTTCAATTTTTGGTCTGCAAAGGCAATACGGTCTTTGTTATCTTCCGCAAACAAAGAGCCCACAAATGCTGACGAGAATGGCGTATAAACTGTGCTATCTGACATTAACGCATAGTGTATCTGAGTCTTATTAGCGTAACCCTGAGTAATGCCCGACAGATACCCTTCATAGGGTGACTGGTCCAGGTTAAACTTCACCAGTACCTTGTCGCCATTTTTAAACATCAGATCAGACACACCATCGCGATTGTAATCACTGAAAAACGCAGAGTCCCCTTTGTCAAATTGCACGTCAGGCGTCAAAAATGGCGTATAATTTTGTGTCTTAACAAATTCTTCATTTTCGATGTGCCATTCGTACTGCACCCATGAAGGCGACTCTGTGTTGATATTTTTAGTTGAGAAATACAACTCAGTACGGCCATCTTTATTCACATCCATGACCATAGGCGCAAGTTTGTCGCTCAGTAAACGTACTCCAGCAGAATCTGTTTTCGACCAGTCGATATACGATTCATCAAACGAAACACGCTCACTCGACCGGTTCAGTAAAACACGCCAGCTTTTTACTTCATCTGGGTAACGTATCGTTTTAAGATAAATAAGATCAATCAGCCCATCGCCATTCACATCCGCAGGCGTGAGGTGCTCAATGTGATTTGCGCCGGTGTTAGTAATTGCACTCGAATCAAAGCCCGTCAGGTTGCCACTTATGCTCAAACCCTTGTTCAGATTGACATAAATGTGGCTTGCTTCGCCCTCACCACAGTTATCACGAGGACACTTAAGCGACACAATATCCGCCAAACCATCGAAGTTGACGTCCATTGCATACCAGGGCGTATTCTTGCGCGTCATCTGCGAATAATTGCCCGGCTGATTTGAAGTCGCGACATGCGGCGCTAAAAACTCACTCGCTTGAGGGTCATAAAGCGCGATAAAAATCTCATTCTTGCCACTGAACTTATCGTGCCACTCACTCTCTCCCGATAAACTGGCTTCCTTTTGCTGGAATACCAGATCGGCATATCCATCGCCATTAAAATCAGCAAACTTGCTATGTTTGATGAATGGTCCATAGCTGTCAGAAAGTGGTATCGGCGACCACTCAATCACCCCAGCATTTAAAGATGCACGCGTCCAGTAGTAAGCATTGGTTTTATGATCGCCATTGTGCTTATCCTGCTTACTGATCCACAACGATTGCTTACCATCCCCATTGGCGTCAACCACCTGCATATCCACGGTGTCTGAATCGTCATAACGAGAAATACGGCCACACGCTATTTCGCTCGCAGGTGCAAAAGTATTACCTTCCCATAAACACAGCTCATACTGTTTATCGCCAATTTTTTCCAAAGTGGCCACTTCTGCGATTCCGTCGCCCTGAGAGTCAATCAACGTCATAGCGGCCAGTTTGTTGTCCCCTGATGGCGTAAAGACCTCAGCATAGGATTTGTACTCTAAATCACTGGCAAACGGTGTGTAGTCAAACTCTATCGGGAGTTTACATATCTGGTTACGACACTGCGCAATGCTCTTCAGTGTGCGCAGGCCATTATTCTCAGTGTTGAATACCAGTGAATAATCACTGAGCTCGAAGCCGTTGTGATTGGTTACTGTGATACCATCAAGTTGAGAGGCCTGGGTTAATCTAGCCTCATCAATATAACTTGAGCGATAAGTGTCTGTTACAGAGTAACTAAACTGCACAGTATTATCGCTATATTTAATCGTACTCAGTACTTTTTCATTGCTGCCTAGCTTCTGGCCGTTAGATGCTTCCGTTGTATAGGTGTAGTAAATGGAAGTCTCATCTTTTTGCAGATTATCTGTTACTTTCTGGAGCATCCAGGTCAATACATGCGTCTGTTGTTCGGCATCAATGATACGTACTTCACTGTTTTCAGTACCGCCATAATATTTGTACGAGCCGTCTTTGCCCATGACGACAAACATTTCCAACCCGGTCTCTGGATTGTTTGCCAAAATGATCGTCTGATGGCTCTCAATCTCTGTCTCAAAGGTGGCGATGGTTGTCAGCCCGTCAATAGACTCATTCGCATCCAGCTGGATCAGGCGCTGACCATCTAAACAGTATCGATCTTCGTCACTCAGGGTGAGCCCCTTAAATTGGCCATCCTGTGCTTTGGTCTGACGACACCGGCTAACACTGGAGGCCGCGCTTAAACTCCAACCAAGTGCAACATTGGTACGGGGTGTTTGCGAGTTGTAATCAAGGCTGACTGATGGTTTAACACCCGTCTTACCTGCTGGTAGTTCAATAGGCACATTGTAAGCTGCGGATCCTGATTCACTGACCCGGAAGCTACCCAATGTCGGGGTAAGACGAGCGTGTGCCGTTAAAATATCCACAGAGGGAGCCGCATTTTCAGCCTGGACAAATGGCAATGAAATACTGGGAGACGTAGTTTGCGTGCTGTCATTGATCAGCACGCGTTCTTCATTCGAGAAATTATTACTACAATGTAGTACTTGAGGGTTCCCCTTCAGGGCAACTCGAACACACGCCTTAACCTTAAAGCGATATTCTCCATTGTCGTAGTCATTTACCCAGGTAGTGACATCACCACTCACCGGCCCATCTTCTGCATTTTGCGCTGCGATTACGTCCGCGCGATAATATGCATCATTATGTTGTGAGACATATAGTTCATACTCTTCCACCAGGCTATCCGATGAGATGGTCAACTCAACTGTGCCGAATCCGGTGTTCACTAACGCCAATGTTGGCGCACTTATTCCATCAGCCGGGTCAACGGGGTTGGTCCCTAATTCAATCTCAACCCGATCGCTTAATCCATCATTGTCTGAGTCACTGTCATAGATACAGCCATTCACCACCCGACAGTAGTCATAGAAATAGTAGAGTAAATTGAATGTGACACTGTCATACTGGCTTCTGGCGGCGCCAGCTTCCAGCAATGCTATAAACACTTCTGTACGGGTCGCACCTGATCTAAGCTGTGCAACCCAGTAGGCCTGATCGCCTCCAGCCAGGATTTCGTCGCCTGTCAGTGTACCCAGAAAATATCTAAACAGGGTGTTGATAAAGGCCACATCATCGGCATTCGCCAGCTCAGGGTTAGCGTTAATTAAAGCGCTGATGATTTCATTAAATGAAAACCCGTTGTCATACAGGAATGCCAGTAAGCTTAACTGATCTTTGCTTGGTGCACGCTGTAACAACACCAGCATGGCTTTGGTCAATGCAACTAGCTGAGTGTGCTCCTGATTGGGTTCCCATCGGCTGGCTTCCCACAGTGCAATATGCTCTCGGAAGGCATCATGTAATACGCCTAAATCTCGCCATTTAATCGCATTGGCTGAAATCATAGTTCTGTCGATAACATGCAGCTCACCATCTGCCGTCTTAACATAGATTTGCCCGGATGCAGCTACATCCACCTGATGATTGATACCGGCCGGAAATTCGTACTGCCACTGCACGTGACCTGTTTGCTTATCCAATGAATACAGATTGCGGCCCATGGAGCCAACGTAGAGATTGCCGTCCTGGTCCAGTTGCGCCGGAGCAATAATGGGTCCTTTGGAGGTAAACAGCCAGTCCTGAACTTTTCTCAGGGAGTCACTGCTCTGCTTAGGTCTGTGGCGGAGTTTGTAGAACTGATGATTCACCGAACCAAAATATATATGGTCATCATCCGCAACACTTTCTACCAGCGGTCGCGCGGTTACCTTGGCAGGAATATCATCGCGCCCACTATTATTGGTTTGCGGCTCATACACCCATAACTTTTCAAACTCATCGTTAAAAGCACTGTAACCTGCGAGCCCAGTGTCTTCACCAACATAGAGGTAACCGTTGTCACTCATAACTATCTGACCTTCAAGCAGGTCAGGCTGGCCGCTGCTGCCTGTGGAATCCACCATCAGCCTGCTTTGCACTAACTTACCGTCTTTGAATACCCCGTTGGTCGCAATAACGTGCAAGCCGCCATGTAAGAACCCTTCCTCGACTTTTTTATCGATCTTAGCTGTAATATGAGTGTTGTTGATAACCTGATAGTTGCTGGCAGCAAAGACCTCTCCGGTTGCACGATTACGAACCTTTATCAGGCTCTCGGCACCACCTAAAAACAACCCTGTAATAGCCAGATTACATTGCGTTGCGGAGCACGCAGAGATGGTCGCTGATTGCAGTATCGGTGCCATATGAGCAATGGTGATCTGTTGGCCCGCAGTACACCCATCCATGTTGTTACATGCGATCAATTCGTACGTAAACTGACCTTGATTTAAGTACACTACCGAATACTGATTTGACGTTATCTCAGCGGATAGCTTATTTGGTGCATGGTTTTTGTCACTCGGTAACCCGGGCCACATGTTCATCTTATAATACTCTGTGACACCATCTGCATTGTCAGGCCAGCTGAGAGTGTAGCGGCCATCAACTTGTCGCGTGTGATCATTAAAACGCGGCGGTACAGGATCTGGCGTGCGATGAACAATTGTACGCGTCTCTGTTTGTGGGTCGCCGTAGACCTTATTCGGATTATTGGGATAAAAGTTAACCGGTGTTACTTTAAATGTCAGTTCTTTATCATGTAATGCGGGGGTTGTAAAAAAGGTATAGCTTTTCTCAATGCCAGTGGCACTTAAGGTTATCTCCTCCTCTGGGGTGTCCTTGTCACCAAGGTAAACTCTTACTATCAACAGCTTGGTAGCCTCAAAGCCCTTCATAGTGAGCTGTTCGCCCCCTTCAACTCTGTCCGAACTGAGTGTCAGTCCTGCGGGTTTTGTTGGCATTTCATATTCAACAGCAATATTACCCAGCTTATTGATTACAGACTCACCGGTATTGTCTGTCAGTGTCAGTTGAATTTCTTGCTCGCCAACGGCGTTTGCTGGCCAGGAAAGTATGACTTCCTGCGCCTCACCTTGATCGGTCGCCTGTGGCAGTGTCATTGGCAATGCAGGGCTCACAGTCACAGCTTGGGCAACCTGGTTGCTGGTAAGCCTGAGATCAGTTAATTGACTTGAATCGGGAGAGAAAGCGGCAACTTTAATTTTAGCCGTGACAATATCACCAACGCGGATGGGGCTAGTGTCTCCAGCGGGCACTTGAGATATAGCAAAGGAGAAGCGCTCTTTAAAGATGAGTAAATGGTTAGCTGGCGTGCTCAACCCAACGTCATGGATATCTTTTGCAAGCACAGACACATACCATTCGTTTGAGTTGGTCAGGCCAGCAACACTCTGGTAAGAAAAGTCAACTGTACACTCACCTGTACCCGGAGCATTAGAAAAGTCACAGTGTTTTATTTGTTTTGCGCAAGCGCTGACCGATGGCTCATTACTCCCTTTTGAGTTTAAGCAGATCTTCACCTGCTTTAAACCACTGGCATCACTGGCAGATGCAATTACCCTGATAGTTTTATCTTTAGCCACTATGTCCGGTAAATCATTCAAGCTGACACTGGGCGCATAATTGAAGCTCACTTTAGCTTGCTTGGATACCGAAGCGTTCTGCTTATCACTCACACTAACAGTAATAGGAAACTCATTGCTGCCCTGGCCTGGCGTAGCAGAGATTGGTACGTTGGTACAGGTAATCTCGCTCTCTGAAGTAGTACAGTGACTGCTGTCTTTATATCCAATTCCGTTAATTTTAAACGTGTCTAAATCCATTTGATTGTAAGACTTATTATCTTCATCAGTGATAGAAAATGACACGAGGGCATCATCACCGGGCAACAAGACATGATTGTTTGCTATGGTGATATCAGAAATAACCGGAGGAGTGTTGGGTTCTAATATGGAAAAAGTGACGTCTTTTGCTGCTGTATTTCCGTATTTATCTGTCGCTATTGCAGTCCAGGTATGGCTCCCCACAGGCAGTGAGTTAGCGCGATAGCTAAAACGGCAACTTAAGGACGATGTGCCATTGTTATCGCAATCATTTAAAAGATTCTTCCCTTTTTTTATCTCGACCTTAGTTAAATCACTGCCCTTATCATTGGCGGTAAAACTGATAGAAACCGCCCTATTTCGATAAATATCTTCGTGGGCTATGTTTTTAAAAGTAGGCGTTGTTTTTTTGACGTAAGTGACCTTCATGTAGCATTTATGCTCTCTTTCAGTCTTATCGTCGCCTTCTTGAACCGATTCTGAAAATGACTTAGCCGTTAAGTTAAGAGTAAAAGTGCCAAATGCAGGCAAGCTTTTTAATGTAAGATAAGGTAAAACATCCCCATAATCATTAATTTCGGTCTCTCCATCTCCCCAGTAATTACGTGACAAAGCCGTGCTGCCACTTTTTACTTCAACAATGCCCTCAAATTCAGCTGCATGACCATCATAACTTTGAAACTCCCTGAAGATCATATTAGTAAGGTCAATCCTGTAGGGCTCACGGTTACCCGACTCAAATGACAAATTAGTGACATCGGTACATGTACCCGCTAAAGCGGACGCAGACATGCCACTCAGCAATGCGAACGCTAACCAGGTGCAGGCTTTAGTCATCATCGTTTTTCCCATGTTATAGCGCTCCTCTCCATAGCACGGTCATCGGCTTTGATTCACTCAACGCGCTGAGTGACAACACACCAACACTGCGAGACTGTTGTTGCACAGACCCAGAAGTCGGGATGGCTACACCCAGCACCTGATCCTGGTCTTTAACCAGGAACAGCTCAGAAAGGCCCTGAATGTTCTTCTTATTGAGAAATAAAGTCGGGGTGTTAATAACGGGCTGCTCGATATGCTCAGTCAGCGTAAAGCTCTGTGGCTGAGGGGCTAACCCCTGTTGGTCAAAAATTTTCACTTTACCGCTTTGGTAAAATGCATAGACGCCCGCTGCTTTTTGCTCTCCTGACAGTGAATCCATAAATTTGGCTGAGTAGTCACCATCATTATTAACAATGACCGGACTGGTCAGCAAAGCATCATCTTCATAAGCTGAACACTTTAGGAGCTGTTTATCTGATAAACGAACCTGACAGATCCGCCCCTGGTTGTTCGAATTGGTTTCATTAAAATACAAGTAATGCTCGGTGATGGTCGGTGCACTATTTACCACCCCATCCAATGTTAAAGACCACTCCTGATGCCATGAAACGGGGCTATCCAGCTCTTTGTGTGCTCTAAAGAAATATAGTTTCCCATCATGCGTAGAGAAAAAAAGATGGTGCTCGTTCTGAAAGATTGTACGCTCAATAATATCCAGATTTAGATCAAACAAAGGCTGTTTGTATTCACTTTGGATTCTCTTGCTTAAAAACGGGTTCTCTCTGAGCGTCGCGATATTAATCGATGTAGATTCACTTGCTCCGTTAAACCCATAGGCCGTCAAAGTAACGCTAGAGTTACTATGCACGTAAAACGTGCGTGTGCCTTTGGTGAAAGACGACGCTTGAAATGCGTTGCTGACGCCATTTTGGCTATAATGAATCACCGCATTTGTTGCACCAGAAAGTTGCCAGCCAACCCTAATCGTACTGCCAGCCATGACTGCACTATCACCCTCGGTGTACAAAGCTTTAATTGCTAACCCACCTTCCACCTTGGTGTTATCTGGACTATCTGATGAGCAACCATAGCGATGGCAGGCCACGACTCTAAAACTGCCGGTACCATGATATCGGTAATAACTGGCTGTTGTGCTTGGCACCACAACCTGCCAGGTTTGACCATCGAATTTGAGTATCTGATAGTACTTTGCTTGTCGTGAAGGGGTCCAGGCAAGATTGGTATACTCTCCATCTACTTGGCTGGAAAGTTTGACCACCGTGTCAGGGCGTAGCTTTATTGGCCTAAAGATCCTGACATTTCCCACCATAACTGGCTTATACGCTTGCTCAAACCCTTCGCTGGCATTTGAACAAAGCGGATAGAATATACACATACTGATCAATGCGCACAGAGGAGACAATTTCTTCCCTCCCTGAAAGAAAAACTTCACGATAGATATCCCTTAACGATAAAATTCAAGGCCCGGTTAATGCTAAAATCAGCAACTGTATTGACCTCAACCTATACATAAAATGTGTCAGGTTTAGAGACAGAGGCCAACATAATGCCCATCTGCCGATGTACAACCTACTAACAATATTCAATAGGCCAGAAAATGGTGGCATATTGTATTGTTCACCCCGTATTCAGGTCAATCAAAAAGGAACATCTGTCTTTGCGCTAGCAATTAATTTATCACAAAGTCTTAAAGCTCATATTAATAACGATTATGTCTCTTACCTATCCGCTGGCAAGATTCGCGAAATCCTTACTATCAATGAATCATTTCATAACCTGAAAAAAAGTTGCACATTATTATTTTTTTCATTGCAATCTGAGTTACAAATTACCCATTGCAGGAAATAGCAATAGGCGTCCGGGCTGGTGTCTTTTAGATCATACGTAAAATAGCATCAACCCCACCCGGCTTTACCTTTAAAACAATAATCAAAGGAACTAACAATATGGAATTTTTTTCCCGCTACATCACTGGTGATGACCTCAGGAAGTTGAGAAAAAATAAAGGTGTGACAACACAAGCAATGGCGACTCAGCTTGGCGTGTGTCGTAAAACATATGAAAATTGGGAGCGCGATGTGGGTCAACCAAAACTCAACCAATTTTTTGCCATGGTCACTTTCTGCTCTGTCGACGTCTCAGATTTTCTGACTAAGATACGTCAGCACGGCCAGGCCTGATATTCTGCCCTCAGAGCACTCTGCGCGAGTAGCTCTGAGGATTTTTAATTGTACTCATCCCCTCATTAAGCCTGCGCCAGCGGCTCTGGTAACTCATTCAACCAGCGCACTTCCCTGATCCAACTTGTCATGGTAGGAAAGCCCTTATCCGGACAGGTCATATCCCAGGCCGTCAGCAGCGGATCGCCAAATATTCCACCCTTTTCGAAGTTTTCTTTCAGTGCCTGATTCATTCCCTGATAACTGTTTTCCGGAAACACCAGATCTATGGGCAGCCCAAGGTGCCAAATCGCGGCAACGGACCAGGCAGTTGCGGCCATTTCTTCGCCTTCCATCGCTTGTTTTTCGCGCCCATTTTTAAGCCCGTTTTTATAAACGTCTTCATGCAGCTGAGGCCTAAAAATCGGCTCACATACCGCAATGTGCCCTGCTTCATGCAATATGTCTCCAGGACAAACCAGCTTATCTATGTCTATGTGGAGCACGCCATGCACAATTTGCAGGCCCGGCAGAAACATCTTACCTTCCACGGGGCAAAGCGCATGGGGCAAGTTAATATCGCTCAGAAAGTTACAAATGATTTGAGTATCTTGATCCATGATCGGCTCCTTGCACTGAGTCCGGAATGATCCAGTTCAGTCTTTTATCGATATTTGCGAGTCTAGCGTTTTTCACACTGCTTAGATATTACATAAGCTTACTGCATGAGTGCCCATTACGCCGCCATTGAGGGTCACATTTTTAGATAAAAATCACGACACAGATCAATAAACGTTGCGCTGTATGCGCCATCCTGCGTTCTCACACACAAGGCTTCCTGAACCAGACCAGTCTGTGCTCGTTGCCATTCCAGCATCAGCCTGCTAACGGGCTTGCCAGGCGTCATCGTGACATCACAGCGACGAGCAAGGTACAAGCCATGCTGCTGTGCCAGTGCGATAAACGCAAGTCCTTCCTTAGCCGGTAAAATGACCGCAAGCCGACCTTGTGCGTGACTGTGCAGCTTAAACGCCTCAATCAAGTGCAAAAAACTCAGACTGTCAGTATGGCGGGCGGTATTTCGGGCAACATTCGGCCCTTTTAAGCTGTGATTAAAATACGGTGGATTGCTGATCACCAAATCATAGGGCTGATCTGCAGTAAATGTCTGAATGGGAGTCTGGTGCACCCGAATACCCTGCCAGGGGCTGGCATGGACGTTGTCTCGGGCATCCAGACAGGCCTGCGCATCAATCTCAACCGCATCGATCATCAGTGATGGAGCGCGCTGCTTGCACATCAGGCTCAGTAACCCGGTACCAGCACCGATGTCCAGCATGCGTTGTGTGCCCGTCACGCAAACCCAGGCGCCGAATAACACCCCATCGGTCGATACCTTCATTGCACTACGCGATTGTGCCACCGTAAATTGCTTAAATGCAAAGCCTGCCATTTTGCTCCTTTGAGAAACCCAGATTGCCAAGTATAATTCCGCTATTGTCCTTTATTTGTGATGCACTATGCAATTTACTGAATTCGATCTCGACGGCACGCTACTGACTGCCATAAAAAAAATGGGCTTTGAGCAGGCCACCAGCATTCAACAGCTGGCCATTCCGGAGGCTCTGATGGGCCGTGATATACTGGCGTCTGCGCCAACGGGCACAGGTAAAACAGCAGCCTTCCTGATCCCGGCAATTCAGTATTTGATGGATTTTCCGCGTCGCGATCCCGGCTTTGCCCGTGTACTTATCATGACGCCCACCCGTGAGCTAGCCTATCAGGTGTTTGAGCAATGCGAAGCACTGGCAGCAGGCACGCACCTGAAAATCGGTGTGGTAACCGGTGGTATTAACTATGGTAGTCACAAAGAAATCTTCGAAAAGAACAACGACATTCTGATAGCCACACCGGGCCGTCTGATGGAATATCTTGAGACCGAAAACTTCCATGCCGACAATGTTGAGCTGCTGATCCTCGATGAAGCCGACCGCATGCTAGACCTGGGCTTTAAAAAAGAAATGCTTAAGATCTGCAACGAAGCAAAGAACCGCCGTCAGTGTTTCCTGTTTTCTGCCACGCTGGAAGGTGACAGCGTCGAGCTGTTTGCCGAGCGTATCTTAAAAGATCCGGCACTACTTGAGGCCGAGTCATCACGTAAAGAAAAGGGCAAAATCCACCAGTGGATCCACCTGGCAGATGACTATCAGCACAAGCTGGCCATTCTCGCTAACCTGCTACAAAGCGAAGAAGTGACCAAGGCCATCGTGTTTGTGAAGACCCGTGAGCGTTTGGAAAAATTGGTTGGCGAGCTGTATACCCAGGACATTAAGACCACCTGGTTGCGCGGAGAAATGCCCCAGGACAAGCGCATGGCCGCCATGGCCAGCTTCCACAGTGGTCGCACCCGCATCCTGATCGCCACCGATGTGGCGGCGCGTGGTATCGACGTCGCGGATATCAGCCATGTGATTAACTTTGATATGCCGCGTACTGCCGACATTTATGTACACCGTATTGGCCGTACCGGTCGTGCCGGTAAAAAAGGCACCGCCATTTCACTGGTTGAAGCCCATGATGCCGAGATCCTGGGTAAAGTTGAGCGCTACACGGAGCAAAAGTTGAAACGCCGTGTGGTTGAGGGGCTGGAGCCGAAACACAAAGAAGCCAAGTTACCGAAAAAGAAAAAAGATCCAGTCAAAATCAAAGCGAAGAAAAAAGCCGCTAAGGCCAAAACAAAAAAGAAAAAGTAACCCATAAGCGAAAGGGCGTCTGAGACGTCCTTTTTCTTTTTGCTCAGGCCTCACCCTTTATATTCAGGCCCCTTTTCTCACATGGAGCAAGCAGTTACACTTGCGTATAAACATGCTCTATCGCAGGAAGCCCAATGCTCACACCCGACCAAGTTACCGCCCTGGAAGTCTATCTGGCCCATTTGCGTCTTAATATCGATCCCGCATTAGCACAGAAATACCCGACCTTTGCAGGCAAACCCTACCCACTGGGACGGTGCAAAGAAGTCCGTAATGCCATTCATGATGCTCTCAAAGTGGCTCTGGCCAAACCGCAGGTCGACGTGGCACTACAACCGCTTAAAGCGCTGCTGGACAGTGGCCTGACGCTCGAACCGGTATGGGGATCTCTGCGGGATGAATACTTTCAGAATGCGCTGGTGGTTGGGCCCTGGTACATAGATGCAGCCAATGACACCGTCAATCCCAATAAACCGCGGGCGGAGATCCGCTTACTCGCAGAATCTGGGTTTGGTGCCATCACCAGCTTTGAGCAGTTCGTTAAAATCGCTCGAAGCTACTGGGAGGTCGATATATATCGCAATGATATTTTTCCGGCGCTGGCCCCTTTTATCCCTTTAGTATGTGTGAACAAAGCCGGTGTTAGCTGGTTTGCCGCCGCCAACGACGATATGATACTTGTTGCTCAGGGCAGTGCCTTTGAGCTGGTAGAGCAAGTGCTGCCCTCTTTGCCCTCCCCTCCTGACGAATTAACTGAGAAATGGCACCGTGCCGCACTTCGCGTTGATATGCCCAGTCCGTTATTGAAAACACAGGCACGGGATGCAACAGCCATGTGCCGACATTATCGCAACGAAGGTAAACATCAGGATATCGGCTTTCGCGATGAAGTGGTGCTTGCTTATCTCAGCCTGCCGGTGAACGTGTAAGCGGCGAAGCTCCTCTGGACAATAAAACGGTCGCAATCAGAGCGACCAACACCACTGGCATACTCCACACATTTAACGCCTGCCAACCCGCGGTGGCTTCCAAAAACCCGGCGCTGAGTGATGATGCCACCACCATGCTGAAGACCAAAAACTCGTTGCAGGCTTGTGTTTTGGCGCGCTCCTGCGGCGCATAAGTCTGACTCACCAGTTGTGTGGCGCTGATAAACATAAAGTTCCAGCCCACGCCAAGCGCAAATAAAGCCAACAAAAAGTGCCAGTGCGTCAACCCCAGCAGGTTAATCCCGGCGCAGATCAGATACAGCACACAGCCCGCAAGGATCATGACTCGCGCACCAAAGCGCTCAATGAGCTTGCCGGTAAAGAAAGATGGCAGAAACATCCCCAGTACATGCCATTCAATGACCAGTGCGGAGTCTGCCAGGTCAAATCCATGGCGATGCATGGCCAATGGCGTCGCAGTCATCAAAAAGTTCATGACGGAATAACTGATCATGGCCACCAGCACCGCCAGCTGAAACTGCTTCTGTGCCATAATTTCTTTCAATGTCCGGGCCGTGCCTGGGAGGAGTGTGTGTCGACCTCAGTAAAGCGCACGCCCTGCAACAATAGCAAAGCCAGAATGTACAACCCACTGAGTGCCACAAAGGAATTGGCATAATTCAATGCCGGATACACCTCGTTCACCCAGACGGCCAGGTTCGGCCCTAAAACCGCTGCGACAACACCACTGGCCATGATGATCGAAATGGCGTGGCGGGCTTATCACTGGCTTCTATGGCCGCAAATCGATACAAGGTGGCAAAGCCGATCCCTATCCCTATTAAAGTGGTCGCCACACAAAAAAGTGCAAAGTCGCTTTCTCTGAGCGCCCAGACCCCCAGCAAAGTACCACTAATACCAATCAGATTGCCTAATGAGAACCCCAGTTTGCGTCCGGTTTTCGCCATAATCAGCGACGCCGGAATGGTCGCCATTAATAGCCCAGCCATCTGCATTGCCACCGGCAAAGTGGTCAGCGCCGCCGACGGGCTCAACAACTGACCCACCAATGCGGAAATGGTCACAAGCAGGATGTTCCCTGTTGTGATCAGGCCCTGACAACAGGCCAGCAGCAAGACATTTTTATTCAATGAGACATACTCCAAAGATGAGAGACACGGTGTTTATACACCAAAGCAGAGGGGATCACTCCCACTCAGGCGAGTTTGTTCTGGGTTCAGCAGGCTTACTCAAACGACATTGATTCGCCTGCTCATAACAGCGTTGGATACACTGCGTTTGCAGTGGATCTGCGCTGATATAATCTTCCTGGCAATGTTGTAAGCAGGCGCGTTCATTGTGCTCACACTCTACCTGCACACCGCCAACACGCGTATTGAGCTGGCCCTGACACCCTGCCACCATCCCTATTGCAGCAAGCATACCTAAGCCTCTGATTATCCTTATCCTGCTCATCGTCTCAGACTCCGAACTAGTTTTGCTCTGCGCGCAAAAATACCGGCTCACTGGCTTTTTGCGTTGCTTCTTCGCTGTAGTAATAACCTGCAACATCAAACGCCTTCAGTGCCTCCGGTGATTCCACCTGATTGTCAAGAATATACCGAGCCATCATGCCACGGGCTTTTTTGGCATAGAAACTAATGACCTTGAACTGACCATTTTTACAGTCTTTGAACACAGGCGAAATAATCTCTGCTTTGAGTGCCTTTTTATCTACCGCTTTGAAATATTCATTGGACGCCAGATTAATCAGTACCTCACTATCGGAGGCTTCCAGCGCTTCGTTGAGCTTGTCGGCAATGATCCTGCCCCAAAATTCATAGAGGTTTTTACCGCGCGGATTATCCAGCTTAGTGCCCATTTCCAGACGATACGCCTGCATCAGGTCCAATGGCTTCAGTACCCCATAAAGGCCAGACAGAATACGCAAATGTTGCTGCGCATAATCCAATGTGGCGTCGTCCATACTCGATGCATCCAGACCAGTGTACACATCACCATTAAAGGCCAGCACAGCCTGTTTAGCATTATCAGAGGTGAAAGGTTGTGACCACTCGGCGAAGCGCGCGGCATTGAGGCCCGCCAGCTTGTCACTGATCTTCATTAAGGTGCCAATCTGTTGCGGCGACAAGTCACGACACACGCTGATCAATTCTTCACTGTGCGTGAGCAACTCGGGCTGGGTAAAACGCGCGGTGTGCGCCGGGGTATCATAATCGAGATTTTTTGCCGGGGAAACGAGAGTGATCATGGCCTGCCTATTGACTTAACTATTGATAAATGTCAATTTCAACACTATCCCCCGGTGAGCGCAAGCGCAATATTTTTCGGGGGCTCGACACTGCTTGCCCAGTTGCTGGCAGACCAGCCTGTTTGCAGTTCGTCACGCAGACCCCCGACTGACGAAGTGCGCCCCCGCATCACGCATTCGGACTTTCTCGTGGCACGACCTCGCAGATAAGGACATATGACCTATTCACACAGGTCACGGTAATGCAACATAGGGACAGTAGACTTTTTGACACGCTGCAATGAATTGGAATGAGGACAGCATGACTTCAGCATTAGATAGGCTAAAACAGCATTCATCTATCGTCGCCGACACCGGAGATATCGAGGCAATCCGTAAACACCAACCGGAAGATGCCACCACTAACCCGTCTCTGCTATTAAAAGCAGCCGAGATGCCTGCTTATCAGGATTACCTGAAAGCAGCCTGGGACTACGCTAAGAGCCAGCATGACGATGCGGCACAACAACTGGAACTGGCTTGTGATTACTTTGCCGTTCTGCTTGGTAAAGAGATTGCTAACATTGTACCGGGTTATATCTCAACCGAAGTCGATGCACGCTTATCGTTCGATACCGAAGCGACCATTGCTAAAGCGCAGCAGTTACTGGCGCTGTATGAGCAACTGGGTGTCAGCAAAGACAAAATTTTAATCAAAATCGCGTCTACCTGGGAAGGCATTAAAGCCGCAGAAGCTCTGGAAAAGCAAGGCGTTAAATGTAACCTGACTTTGCTATTCAGCCAGGCTCAGGCACGCGCATGTGCTGACGCAAATGTATTCCTGATCTCACCCTTTGTAGGTCGGATCCTTGACTGGCACGTGGCCAATGGTCTGGAAAAGCCGACTGATCCACTGCAAGACCCGGGTGTGCAGTCAGTACGCAGCATTTACGAATTCTACAAACGCCACGGTTATAACACCGTTGTGATGGGTGCCAGCTTCCGTAACACAGGCGAAATCGTAGCCCTGACAGGTTGTGACAAGCTGACTATCAGCCCTGCTTTGCTAGAGGAACTGGGTGAATTGCCAGCCACTGAAGCGTACCTGCTAGACAACAACTACGAAGTTGTGGCTAAACCTGCTCCGCTGAGCGAAAGCGAATTCCGCTGGTTACACAACCAGGATGCCATGGCCACCGAAAAGCTGGCTGAAGGTATTCGTGCATTTGCAGCTGCCCAGGAAACGCTGGAAACTCGCTTTAAGGCGCTGTAAGCAGACACTGCACTAAGCATATTGATTAAAAAACGCCACCTGATGTGGCGTTTTTTTGTGCCCTGAAATTGATGACCCAATTCATCCACCTCCCCGCTCGCAGCACTCTGTTCTTCTGGCCTCGGCAAAACTTGAAGCAAATTTGAGCTTCATCAAACTGTCACCTGCTTTTAACCTAACGGACACATTTTTATTTTACTTTTCTCCTGTCTGTGGTATACCAGCATTACTTGAAGTGTGTTTTTCATTCAAATTGAGTAATGCGTAAACACAAATCTTTGAGGTTAGTACATCAATAGGAGAAATTCATGGATAGCCTAGACGATTTTATTTCAACACTAGAAAGTCCTGCACCAAAGAAAAGAACCTCATCTAAAGGCAAAAAAAGAAAGTGGCGCGAAATTGAAGCGCTGAAGGACAAACAACGCCTGCGTAAGGAATTGGAAGAACTGGACATATTCGCAGACAGCATCGATCTGGACGAGCTTGACTTTATTTAACTGAAAAGGCGCATTGAGCGCCTTTTTTGTTTTTTAAATCTAAACTCAGACTTGCCAGTTGATGGGCGTTTTGTCCATGCTTTGCAATAGCGTGTTGGTTTGCGAAAAGTGCTGACAACCGAAAAAGCCGCGGTGTGCTGAAAGCGGAGAAGGGTGTGGTGCGTGCAATACGTGATGACGTTGTGTGTCGATCGCTTTGCCCTTCTTTTGTGCATGTGCACCCCAGAGCAGGAAGATCATGCCCTCAGTGCGCTGATTGAGCTGCTCGATCACGGCATCGGTAAAGCGTTCCCAACCGAGGTGTTTGTGGGAGTGTGCTTGTCCCTGCTCGACTGTTAACACAGTATTGAGTAGCAGTACGCCTTGCTCAGCCCAGGGTAGCAGATAGCCATGATTGGGGACCTGGAAACCCGCGATGTCCTGTTCCAATTCTTTATACATGTTGGCCAATGACGGGGGCACCTTAACACCTGGCAGTACAGAGAAACACAGTCCGTGTGCCTGGTTTGGTCCATGGTAGGGATCCTGTCCCAGGATCACAACCTTGACCTGATCGAACGGCGTGGCCTTGAATGCCTCAAACACCAAATCCTCAGGAGGATAGACGGTAACGTCCTGCGCCCGACGCTCGGCGACATAGTTCAGGGTGTCCTGAAAATACGTTTGTTGTTTTTCGTGCCCGAGCACGTCATTCCAGGTTGTCATATTTATTTCCCGGCTAGTTTAAGTTGCTGATAGTAAGTTCGCGAAGCATCCAGTTTATCACATAACTGAGTTAACCCTTCAAGCACACGGGTCGTATAACGGTGTAGCAGATCCGCATTCACCTCAATGTATTGTTCATGTTTGGCTGCCGGGATTTCTGGCCACTTATGCCAGTCTATGGTGGGCTGGACTTGTTTAGATTTTTCCTGCGGGATCACTATTACCTGCGGGTGTTTCAGGAGCACATTTTCGATACTGATCTGCGGATAGGATGTCGTTGCATCGGCAAACACATTACTGGCCCCACACACCTCAAGCGTCTGATGGATCCAGGTGGTGCCATTGACCGTCATCATCGGAGCTGGCCATAGCTGATAAAACACGGACAAAGGCGCTGCAGAACGATACTCCTTGTGCAGTTCAGCCATACCTTGCTCAAACTGCCGGGCTACTTGCTCAGCCTTCTCTTCCAGCCCGGTTAACTGGCCCAGCCAGCGCAGAGAATGCGGGATCTGTTGCAAGGCTTTGGTTTCGCTGTACACCACGTTCACACCTAGCTGCTCAAGCTTATCCAGCTCTGTTTGTTGATTGCCACCCTGCCAGGCAATCACGAGATCGGGCGACAAGGCCAGTAACTTTTCCAGCGCAATACCATGATAACCCCCAATACGGGGAATTTGGTTGGCCTCAGCCGGGAAGTCCGCATACTCTACGGTCCCAACAATCCGCTCGCCAGCCCCTATAGCATATAAGTTCTCGACAATATGCGGTGCCAGAGCCACGATCCGTTTAGCCGGCTGTTCAGAGGCCTGAGCTACACAGACCTGACTTGCAGTCAGACAAACCAGCATACCCAGCCAGATATTCAGGACTGCTTTCATCAGAAATCGAACCCTTTTTGCGCTTTGATCCCCGCTTCAAACGCGTGTTTCACGTTACGTACTTCACTGACCGTATCGGCCAACTCTGTCAGACGACGATGTGCCCCACGACCCGTAATGATCACCGACTGCATCGCTGGGCGATTTTCCAACGCCGTAATCACTTCATCCAGATCAAGATAGTCGTAGCTGACCATATAAGTGAGTTCATCCAGCAAGACCAGATCGATACTGTCATCCTGCAGCCACAGCTTTGCCTGTTGCCAGGTAGCCTGCGCCGCCTGGGTATCTGTCTCGCGGTTTTGTGTCTCCCAGGTGAAGCCCGTTTTCATCACAGCAAACGGCACACCCGCACGTTCCAGCAAATTACGCTCACCACATTCCCACATGCCTTTAATAAACTGTACCACGGCAGCATTCATGCCATGGCCCACACACCGTGCAATCGTGCCAAAGCCTGAGGTAGACTTACCTTTGCCATTGCCAGTGATCACCTGCAAGATGCCTTTTTCTTCCTGTGCCTGCTCGATTTTGGCATCGACCTGCTCTTTCACTTTTTGCTGTCTTGCCTTATGTTTATCCTGATTATGTTCGCTCATGCTGTCCTCTGTTCACTAATTGCCAGAATTTTATCTATGTCTAAATGGGTTTCGCACATATCTGCCAGCCGTTCCAATTGCTGCTCACGGTGTTCTGCCAGGTTAAATCCACTACCACTGTAGCAGCCATCACTGGCCCAGCTCAGCACACTGGTCAGTCCCTCGGGACTATCAAACAGTCCGTGCAGATAGGTGCCGGCCAGCTGGTTATCCTCACTGATAAAACCATCAACTTGCCACCCTGATGGGTGCGCGTCAAACTGTAAAAAAGGTCGCGCTAAGGCTACCCCCTGGGTGATCCCACAATGGATCTCATAACCGCTCAAATGGGTCTGCTGACCGTTCAACAAACAGCTTGCCTGCACCTGAGTCAGGGTTTTATTTGTTGTCAGTTGGGTCTCAAAATCTGCCATCGCCAGGCCTGGAATACTACCCTGTGTTGACTCAACCTGCTGAGGGTCACAAATGGTATTCCCCAGCATCTGATATCCTCCACAGATCCCCAGTACTTTACCGCCGTAACGTAGATGGCGTCGCAACTCACTGTCCCACCCTTCTGCGCGCAAAAAAGCCAGGTCGTTAAGCACATTCTTACTGCCCGGGATGATCACTAAGTCAGCTGCACCTATGGTTTCGGTGTGGCGCACATAACGCAGATCAACTTTGGGATCTAACCGCAAAGTATCAAAATCGGTGTGATTGCTAATATGTGGCAGCAGCAATACGGCCACTTTAATTTCGGGGTTATTCATGCGATTTGCTATCGTCACGGCATCTTCCGCATCCAATGCCAGGTCGTGCAAGTAAGGCAATACACCCAGCACAGGTTTACCGGTATGCTGCTCCAGCCAGTCCAGCCCGCTCTGTAGCAGCTCGATATCGCCCCGAAACCGGTTGATCACGAAGCCTTTCACTAAAGATTGCTCGTAGTCGCTGAGCAGCGCCAGGGTCCCAACCAGGTGAGCAAACACACCGCCTTTGTCGATGTCGGCAATGATGATCACCGGGCAATCAACCTCACAGGCAAACCCCATGTTAGCAATGTCGTTCTCTCGCAGATTAATTTCCGCCGGGCTGCCGGCCCCTTCGACCACGCAAAGGCCATACTGTTCACTGAGCCTGTGATGTGAGGTCAGTACCGCCTGCATCGCGACTTTTTTGTAGTCATGATACCCTGCGGCTTCCATATTACTGAGCGCACGGCCATGCACAATGACCTGGGCACCCGTATCTGAATTCGGTTTGAGTAAAATCGGGTTTAGATCTGTGCTCAAGGGTACTTTTGCAGCCATGGCCTGTAATGCCTGAGCCCGGCCTATTTCTCCGCCATCTGGGGTAACTGCACTATTGAGCGCCATATTCTGCGGTTTGAACGGTACGACCTCAATACCACGGCGCTGCAATGCCCGACACAAGCCCGCCACTAACGTGCTTTTTCCGGCATCTGACGTTGTTCCCTGCACCATTAACGTGTTCATACTCAATTGTCTCCTTTTAGCGTCAGTGGCAAACCCGCCATCACAAAATCGACTCTGTCTGCCAAAGCGGCGATGTCCTGGTGCAACCAGCCGGATTCGTCAACAAAGCGGCGACTGAGTTCACCAAGCGGCACTATGCCGTGGCCCACCTCATTACTGATCAGGATCACCCGAGCACGAGTGGCACGCAGAGCACTCAGCAGCGCCGCGCGCTGGTGTTGAAATGCTGAGTCAGAGTAGTCACATAATGCCGTGGTTAACCACAAGGTGAGACAATCAATCACCACACAATCATCGGACGCAAGGCTGGCTAACACTTGATCCAGCGCCCAGGCCTCTTCTATAAGCTGCCAGTATGCCGGGCGCGATGCCTGATGATGGGCGATCCGCGAAACCATCTCCTCATCCTCGGGTCGTGCAGTCGCGAGATAAATTAACCGGGCCACTTTACCGTCGCTGAACCAGCGCTCGGCTCTTTGCTCACCTAACCGACTCTTTCCAGAGCGCGCACCACCCAGAATAAATTCGACCCGACCCGTCATATCCAGACCACCAGACAAAATAAATACACCGTGACTTCCGCCAGTTGCTGTGCCGCGCCCAGACAGTCTCCCGTATAACCGCCGAGCTGGCGTTTAAACCAGTAAGCGCAGCCTGTACGGCATAACCACAGTGCGACAAACAGCGCAACGCTCTGCCATAGAGTAAACAGTCCGGCAAACCAGCTCACTATTAATAAAACTAAGCCACAGCTATAAAGTAACTGCTTACTTTTTGTAGAAAGAAACTGGGCAACAGGCTTAACTTTACTTTGCGCATCTGCCTGAACATAGTCCAGTTTACCAATGATACTGGTGGCCATAACCCGGCTCAGACCATGGCCAAGCAGGATAGCTGCACATACATAAGCAAGTTGCTCACTTAAGGAGAGTAAAGCCTGAAACTTGGTAAGCAGTAGCAGAACCAATGCCGCCGCACCATAGGTGCCCAGTCGGCTGTCTTTCATAATGGTCAGCTTATCGGCCACACTCCAGCCACCGCCAAAGCCATCCCAGACATCCGCGAAGCCATCCTCATGAAATGCACCCGTTATGATCAGCCCGGCACTCAGCGTTATTATTACCGCAATGCCAGCTGGCAACATAAAGGCTAGCACACCATAGAGAAAGGCTAACAGGGCACCCAAGAGCACACCAACCCAGGCAAAGTAGCCGCTGGCCTGGTTGATATCCTGATCGCTGACCTCGCCCGACACTTTAAAGGGAATACGGGTCAGAAAGATCACCGCCAGCTTGAATTGCCTTAGCTCACTCATGGGTGTCTACCACCTGAGTGACAGCCGCCGACTCAAAGCTGGCCATCTGATAGTAAAATGCCAGCGCACTTTGGCACAGGGGCAATGCCATTGCCGCACCGGATCCCTCACCCAGGCGCATGTTCAGATCCAACAATGGCTCGGCATTTAGCTCATTCAGCATGCGCCGGTGTCCCTGCTCACCTGAGCAATGGGCAAACACCATATAATCCTGACTGGCAGGTTCAATGCGACACGCCAGCATAGCCGCGGCTGTTGCAATAAAGCCGTCAACCAGAATGACCTTTTGTACACGGGCAATTTCCAGCATAGCACCAACCATTTGACAGATCTCAAACCCGCCCAGGCGACGCAACACCTCTCGTGGATCATGAAGGGCGTCACCATGTAACAGCAGAGCCTGATCAATCAGTTGTTGTTTTTTCTCCACCACTTCTGCACTAACGCCGGTGCCACGCCCAACCGTTTCAGCGCCAGTCAACCCACTCAGAGCCGAGAAAATGGCCGCAGCGGCCGTGGTGTTGCCGATCCCCATTTCGCCCAACGCAAACACGTTTGACCCCGAGTCCAGTGCCGCCTGTACAGCTTCCTGACCGTACAATAGGCCTTGATCAAGCTGTGCTTTGCTCAGAGCGGGCTCAATATGTAATGGCCGGGTAATGTGGCCAAGGCGCTGTGATACAACACCCAAAATCGGAGCTGGCGGTATCAAAATACCACAGTCAATCACACTCAGTTGCCAGCCAAGCTGAGTACACAAGACATTAATGGCTGCGCCACCCGTGGCAAAATTGGCTACCATCTGACCGGTCACCTCGCTGGGTGCAATGGAAACACCTTCGGCAGCAATGCCATGATCGCCGGCAAATATCAGCATCTGCGGCCGCACAATGGCGGGTTTTTCGGCTTCAAGTTGGGCGCGACTCATGCCCTGACTCAAAATGCTCACTAGCTGATGTGCCAATGTCTCAAGCTTACCCAGCGCGCCCTGAGGTTTGGTCTTCATATCTATGGTGTGCTGAATATAAGCGTCATGCTGGCGATTGAGTGGTGGGATCATAAAGTCTCCTGTTAGGTCAGATGCTGGCAGCGCGCTTTTTGGCGATTAGCAGCGATAAGAAAAACACACTGCCGATGGCGGAGGTGATCACCCCAATCGGAAGCTCCTGATTGTCTATCAGGGTACGGGCCAGCACATCAACCCACAGCATCATGAGCCCACCTGATAAAGCGGTTGCCAACATACCCAGTGTACGAACCTGCGAAATAAAAAAGCGCACAATATGGGGGATCATCAAGCCAACAAACCCAACTCCACCGCAGGCAGCGACAATCACGGCGGTCAGCATAGATGCCAGGAGCAACATGCCCAGTCTTAGCCTGTGTACATTCACACCTAAGGTTACTGCGCTCTCATCACCAACTAACAACGCATTCAGGCTTCGGCGCATCAGTAACATCACTGTACAGCCTATCGACACGACCAGAGCGGGTAACCACAGCCATTGCCAGTCTGCACGGCTGAAACTGCCCAGACTCCAGAATATAATGGCACTTATGGCCTGCGGGTCGCTCCAATAGAGCAGTAAGCTGGTAAAGGCAGAAAATAAAAAGGTCAGCGCGACACCTGACAACAACATGTTCTCGACCAGTGCTGTGCCTTTGTGAAACGCAATGAGCAACAACAGGCTCATAGCCACTGCGCTGCCAGCAAACGCCGCACCGGATAAGGCCAGTGCGCTTTGTACACCAAATAATACAACCAACAACACCACACCAAATGACGCCCCGGAGGAAATGCCAAATAAATACGGATCGGCGAGCGGGTTGCGGGTCACGGTTTGCAAAATAAGCCCGGCAATGGCCAGCCCGGCCCCCGCAAAAAAAGCCAGCAAGGTACGTGGTAATCGCAGTTCAACCACAATCTTTTGATTCAGCACACTGTTGTCATAACTGCTTAAAGCCTGCCAGACCTCACTCCAGCTAAGTGACACTGCCCCGACAGACAGTGCAGTGAGCATGCTGGCCAAACAGGCACAGAGCAACCCGGGTATAAGCAAGGCCTTCATTATTGATACCCGTAGTGATAACGAATGTGTGGCACACCCGACGCATTGCGATCCGGCCCGGGGACTGTCTCAACGTCAGCACAGACGCCAAAAACATCACTCAGTAAGCCCGGCGTTATCACCTCTAACGGGGTTCCCTGAGCAAGCAAGTGACCTTGCTCCAGTACCAGCAACTCATCGCTGAGTGCCGCTGCAAGATTGAGATCATGAAATGAAGCAATAACGGTCACCCCCATGGCCTTAGCCAGCTCCATGATCTGGATCTGATACTTCACATCCAGATGACTGGTGGGCTCATCCATGATCAGCAGTTCAGGCTGCTGTACCATGGCTCTGGCGATCATCGCCCGTTGCTTTTCACCGCCCGACAGAGCATCAAATTGCTGTTGTGCTTTGTGGCTCAGGCCGACCCGCTCAAGGGCTTCCAGGATCAGTTGCTTATCCCTTGTATTAACAGCTGAAAACAGCGTTTTATGCGGCGTCACGCCCATGGCAACTACCTCGAACAGCGCCAGGTTGAACTGGCTGGGGATCTCCTGCAATACCACCGCCACCTGGCGCGCATAGGCACGGCGAGGATAATCGGATAAAGATTTGCCGGCATAGCGTATCTCCCCCTCGCTAGGATGCCAGTAGCGATACAGGCAACGTAATAAACTGGACTTCCCTGCCCCATTCGGCCCAATCAGACCAATAAACTGGCCACGTTGAATGGCAAAATTAAGTGCTGTCAGAATAGGTTTGTCACCCAATGTCAGATTCAGGTTATGCACGGAGATTTGTGGTGAAGTCATACCGCCTCAAATGCAGGCAGCAGCGCAGAGCCAGCCATTCGCGTTGTCACGACTGACGTTCTGAACTGACTTAAGTGCGCCCGCTTAAGTGTAGGTATTGGCCTTGGTATCTGGCTTCAGACTCTCAGTCTATTACAGTTGCGGGGACAGCTGAGGATTTACACCTCATTCCCAATGACTGCCAATACAATACGATGCTAAATTTAGGCCTTATTATGAAGTCCAGACGTCTAAAACACAACTTTCGGCCAGGCTTGACCGGTCTCATCAAAGAAGACCGATACTTTAACCATTTTGGCGTATCCGATCTCTGCACGAGACAAGTGACTATCAAACTCAGCAGGTAAACCCAGCCAGATGGCCAGTAATTGCTTAATAACGCCCGCATGAGTGACAATCGCCACAGGCTCACATGAGGGGCTTGCGGTGAACTGCTGCCACCAATCATATAAACGTAGATGGAATGCCGACATGGACTCCCCATTTGGCGGGGTGTGCTGCCAGGGACTTTGCCAAAAGTCGCCGATGCCAGGTGCTCGTGCTGACTGCCAGAGCGTGTCGTAGCGTTCACCATCCCAGTCACCAAAATGCATTTCACTGAGTCGAGGTTCTATCTGCAGTGGCAAACCGGTGGTTTCACAAAACGTACGAGCGACCGCCTGGCATCGCTGCAATGGAGAGGCAATCACCTGTGCAATCCCATCACACACCTCGAGTTGGGCATGCACTTGTTCATTGCCCGACGCGCTTGCAGACATATCAGTACTTCCGAGCAAACGGCCGGTTTCCCGGGGTTCGCCGTGGCGAATAAAATACAGGGTTCGTTGCATTAAGCTAGGGCACTGTTATTCGGGGTCCGAAACGTAAAAACGCAAGCCAGGGCTTGCGTTTTCGATGATGTCAGTGGATTAGAGAATTTGGTTTTCCTTCCACATTTGCTCTTTTGCGAGACGCTTCTTACGTTTGTCGCACGGGTCATCACAATCACAGATCTTGTCGATACCCATAGAGCCCAGACCGCCACAACTGCTGGCCATTGATTTCTTTTGTACTATGACCCCGACTGCCATCGCAACGGCGATCAATAACAACAACCCAAAGGTAAGTAAAAATAGTGACATTTCAGGCCTCTTTTGCATATCCATCCGCTATCGCGGACTGGTGACGGTTAATTGTGCTCATTATATAACTAAACGCACCTAAGTTAAAACGTTCGCGATGCAGATCTCATTATAAATAAGGTATGAACGCACTGCTGGGGTAAACCTCCAGGCCTTCATCACTTTTGCTGATCAAATAGACTGGCAGGTTATGTAACTCCGCGTATGCTCTCGCCCGTTCAGTCCCCATCACAGTTAGGGCCGTAGCAAGACCATCGGCTGTCATCGCAGATGGGTGCAATACTGTTACAGATACCAGGTCGTGTTTAACAGGCTTACCCGTGCCCGGGTCAATCAGATGGGTGAAGGTCTCGCCATCCATTTCATAGAAAATACGATAGTCGCCTGAAGTTGCAACACTGTTCTTACCTGGCTCAATCACTTTATGGATTTGTCGTTGCCCAACCGGTGCATCCGGCTTTTCAATGGCAATACGCCAGGGCTCATCCTCAGGTTTAGTGCCCGACAATCTCAGCTCACCACCAATTTCAACCATATAGTTACTGATCCCGTGCGACTCGATCAGTTCTGCCACTTTATCTATGCCATAACCTTTTGCCGTGGCAGAGAAAGACAATTCCAGATGATCCAACGTTTTGGCCAAACCTGCTTCTGTCAGAGTCAGTTTATCGAGGCCAATTTGCTCACGCATTTGCGCCAGCTGCTGCTCAGAAGGTCGCTTGGTCGGACGCTTGTCTGGGCCAAACCCCCACAAATCAATTAAAGGTCCCATGGTGACATCCAGTGTCTGAGTTGACAAACCCAGTCGGATTGACTCAGCGATCACCTTCCTGAAATCATCACTGATCGGCATGACCTGGTTGGCAGCCAGACGATTAAACTGGTTGATCTCTGAATCCGGAATATAGGTCGACATAGATTGATTCACCGCTTTAAGCGCGGCCTCAACCTCAGTATGTAACTGCTCTTTAGTCAGTGTGCTTTGCTGTGGAAAAGCCTTGATGTTATAGGTTGTGCCCATCGTACTGCCCTGTAGCACAATAGGCTCAGCTGATTTGCTTGCCTGGCCACACGCCACAAGCAGCATACTTAATAAGAAAATGAAACAGAACTGGCTCTGTCTTAGCATCAGTGTCATCCCTTGTGTTTCATACCAATTTCACTTAATACCTGTTCAATTTGACGGAGCAAATATGACGCTAACTATGTTAAAAATTTCTCATTTAGAACCTTTACCTAAGGTATAAGTTCGCAAATTTTTTCCTTGTTATCGAACATATTTTCTCGCCTCAAAATAGAGCACTTAATTAAGCAAATTGGTATCGTTTGCCAGTAACCCCCGCTCTGTACGGAGCATTACCCATAAAAAAAGCCCCTCAGCATGACTGCTAAGGGGCTTCTATTTTATCTTAAAAACCACTTTAAGATCATAAGTATTTCAGCTTAACCACCGAAGTCATCAAGCAGGATGTTTTCATCTTCAACACCCAGGTCTTTCAGCATGTTGATAACCGCCGCGTTCATCATCGGAGGTCCACACATGTAGAATTCACAGTCTTCTGGTGCTTCATGATCTTTCAGATAGTTTTCATAAAGTACGTTGTGGATGAAGCCTGTGTAGCCTTCCCAGTTGTCCTCTGGCTGAGGATCGGAAAGTGCAACATGCCACTGGAAGTTATCGTTTTCAGCCTGCAGGCCGTCAAAGTCTTCCACGTAGAACATTTCACGCTTAGAACGTGCACCGTACCAGAATGACATCTTACGATCAGAGTTAAGACGCTTAAGCTGGTCGAAAATGTGTGAACGCATAGGCGCCATACCAGCACCACCACCAACGAAGACCATTTCTGCATCTGTGTCTTTAGCGAAGAACTCACCGAACGGACCAGAAATTGTGACTTTGTCGCCTTCTTTCAGAGACCAGATGTACGATGACATCTTACCACAAGGCAGGCTCAGGTTATTAGGCGGCGGCGTCGCAATACGTACGTTCAGCATGATGATGCCGTACTCTTCTGGGTAGTTCGCCATTGAGTATGCACGGATTGTTTCGTCGTCAACTTTAGACTCCAGGTTAAAGAAGCCAAAGCGCTCCCAGTCCGGACGATATTCATCAGGAATATCAAAGTCTGCGTACTTAACATGGTGTGCAGGCGCTTCAATCTGGATGTAACCACCCGCGCGGAAAGGTACAACCTCACCGTCAGGGATACCCAGTTTAAGCTCCTTGATGAAGGTTGCTTTGTTATCGTTAGAGATAACCGTACATTCCCACTTCTTCACACCGAAGATTGAGTCTTCAACTTCAATCTCCATATCTGTTTTCACTGCAACCTGACACGCCAGACGACAGCCTTCACGGGCTTCACCTTTGGTGATGTGATCAAGTTCAGTTGGCAAAATGTCACCACCACCAGAGTGTACGTGGACGCGACACTGGCCGCATGAACCACCACCACCACAGGCAGATGAAATGAAGATGCCAGCATCAGCCAGTGAGCTTAGTAGCTTACCGCCTGGTGCAGATTTAATTGCTTTTTCAGGATCGCCATTAATGCCGATCATGATGTCACCGCTAGGTACCAGCTTAGATTTCGCTGCAATGATGATAAGTACCAACACCACAACGATAGCGATGAACATACTTACACCTAATACAATAGTTTCCATCGTATAGTTTCCTCGCTACCTTAAAGTGAAATACCAGAGAATGACAGGAAGCCGAAGCCCATCAGACCTACAGTGATAAAGGTAATACCCAGACCACGCAGACCATCAGGAATATCAGCGTACTTCATTTTCTCGCGAAGACCTGCTAGCAATACGATAGCAAGTGCCCAGCCCACACCAGAACCTAAGCCAAAGATCACTGACTCACCGAAGTTCAGGTTACGCTCAACCATGAAGGATACCGCACCAAAGATTGCACAGTTAACTGTGATCAGTGGCAGGAAGATACCCAGAGCGTTGTAAAGTGCCGGGAAGAACTTGTCCAGAGTCATCTCAAGGATCTGTACAAGTGCCGCGATTACACCGATAAATGTCAGGAACTTCAGGAAGCTTAAATCAGCTTCAGGGAAACCTAACCACTCAAGTGCGCCCGGTGCCAAAATAGCGTGATAAACCACGTTGTTGACTGGTACAGCAACGCCCAGTACGAAGATTACCGCAACACCCAGACCGAATGAGGTAGTGACTTTCTTAGATACAGCCAGGAAAGTACACATCCCCAGGAAGAAAGATAGCGCTAAGTTTTCAACGAAAACCGCTTTTACAAATAAACTCAGATAATGTTCCATCTCTCTCCCCTTATGCCTTAGCTTCTACTTGGTCTTTCTTCCAAGTACGCAGTACCCAGATGAAGATACCTACTAAGAAGAACGAGCTAAATGGCATAACCAACAGACCCATAGGCTGGTACCAACCGCCGTTAGAGATTAGCGGCAGAATTTCAACACCGAACAGTGCACCGGCACCGAACAGTTCACGTACGAAGCCAATTGCGATCAGTACAACTGAGTAGCCCAAACCGTTACCGATACCATCCAGGAATGACATCAGAGGTGGCGACTTCATTGCGTATGCTTCGGCACGACCCATTACGATACAGTTGGTAATGATCAGACCAACGAATACCGTCAGTTCTTTCGCCGTGGCATAAACAAATGCCTGTAGCACCTGGTCTACAACGATAACCAGAGACGCGATGATGGTCATCTGAACAATGATCCGTACACTTGACGGAATGTGGTTACGGATCATAGAGATGAACAAGCTTGAGAACGCAGTTACCACAGTCAATGCAATTGACATGATCAATGCGTTTTTCAGGCTTGAAGTTACTGCCAGCGCAGAACAGATACCCAGTACTTGCAGTGCAATTGGGTTATTTGCAAAGACAGGTCCAAACAGGACTTGCTTCATTTCTTTTGAGTTAGCCATTAGTTCAATGCCCCTTCACGTACTTTCGCAAGGAATGGACCAAACGCATCGTCGCCTGTCCAGAACGTAAATGTATTTTCAACACCGTTAGACGTTAACGTTGCACCAGACAGACCATCTACTTTATGCACATCACTACCCGCAGTGCCTTTTACTACGTCGATTGGTAGCTTTTTGCCCTGCCAAGTTGCAGTCCATCTTGGGTTTTGGATTTCGCCACCCAGACCCGCAGTTTCAGTGTGCTGGTAGAATTTGATTGCCTGAATGGTTTCACCGTCCAGGTCCAATGCTACGAAGCCGTACATGATACCCCAAAGACCGTAACCCTGAATTGGCAGGATCACAGACTCAAATTTACCATTGCTGTTCTTAGCAAGGTAAACCGGAGACTCAGTCGTCATACGCTGAACGCCCGCAACGTCTTTTGCTTTTGGCAAAGCAACACTGCGCGCCGCATCGAACTTAGTCATAGTGAAATCGAATGAGTTAGGATCTGTGTCTACAAACTCACCGGTCTTCATATCTACAACGCGTGCGTCAATCACTTGATTGTAGGTTTCTGACACGTTCTCAACGTTCTCAACGCCAGCAGCCGCCAAAATGTTGCGCTGCACGTCTTCGATTTTGTTTGCCTGTTGTAGTGGGCGAAGCTGTACTGCCGCAAAAGATACGACAACCGCACACACTAAACATAAGCCAACAACAACGCCTAGCGTTTTGCCGATAGATTCATTGTTACTAGACACGTGCTAATCTCCTCTTCACATTAGACTGCACAACCATGTGGTCGAAAAGTGGTGCGAACAGGTTTGCGAATAGAATTGCTAACATCATACCTTCTGGGTATGCCGGGTTAACAACACGGATAAGTACAACCATTACACCAATCAATGCACCATATGCCCACTTACCTTTGTCTGTGAAAGACGCAGATACCGGGTCGGTTGCCATGAAGAACATACCGAATGCAAAACCACCCAGTACTAAGTGCCAGTGCCAAGGCATAGCGAATACAGTGTTAGTTTCTGAACCGATCATGTTCAGCAGCATAGACATCACTACCATACCCAGGAAAGTACCCAGGACGATGCGCCACGATGCGATACGAACGTAAATCAGGAACAAACCACCAATCATGATAGCCAGTGTAGAGGTTTCACCTACTGAACCTTGAATAAAGCCGTAGAATGCGTTCCACCACAGTACCATGTTGTCATAATCAAGCGCGCCTGTTGCAGCCTGACCCAGGTAAGTTGCACCTGAGAAAGAGTCTACCGCTGTCCACACAGTGTCACCTGAGATGTCACCTGGGTATGCGAAGAACAGGAATGCACGACCAGCCAGTGCCGGGTTCAGGAAGTTACGGCCTGTACCACCGAAGACTTCTTTTGCTACCACAACACCGAAGGTGATACCCAGCGCAACTTGCCAAAGCGGAATCGTTGCAGGCAAGATCAGGGCAAACAGTACTGATGTTACGAAGAAACCTTCATTTACTTCGTGCTTACGCACTGAAGCAAATAACACTTCCCAGAAACCACCAACAATAAACACTGTCGCGTAAATCGGCAGGAAGAAACAGGCCCCGTAGAACATCTTTGCGCCCCAGCCAGAATCGGCTGTTAGCTCACCGCCAAACAGCTGGAATAATGCTGCCTGCCAAGTGTTTGCGATTTCAAAACCATTGCCAATCGCAATCGCAGCCTGATGGCCAATGTTGAACATACCGAAGAACATAGCTGGGAATGTCGCCATCCAAACTAAGATCATGATACGTTTCAGGTCGATATTATCACGTACGTGAGTGCCGCCTTTGTTGACATAACCTGGCGTGTAGAAAACAGTTGCTACTGCTTCGTACAGGGCATACCACTTCTCGTGTTTACCGCCAGGTTCAAAGTGAGGTTCAATGTCTTCTAAAAATTTCTTTAAGGCCATTTTAACCTTCCTTCTCGATTGTAGTCAGGCAATCACGCAAGATTAATCCATAGTCGTATTTGCCTGGACAAACGAAAGTACACAACGCCAGATCTTCTTCATCCAGCTCTAGCGCACCCAGTGAAATCGCGCTGTCCAAATCACCAGAGATCAGGTCACGCAACAACAGAGTTGGCAGGATATCAAGCGGCATTACACGCTCATAGTTACCAATTGGCACCATCGCACGCTTTGAGCCACCGGTAGAGGTGGTCATCTTGAACAGACGACTTGGCGCAAAGTGAGAGATGAAAGTACGCGTTACAGAGAACTTAGTACTACCTGGTGCGATCCAGCCAAACAGCTCTTTCTCGCGACCTTCAGACAGCACAGAAACCTGTACATGATAACGACCCAGGTAAGCATGAGGACCAGCGGCTGTTTTACCAGCTAACACAGAGCCAGAAATGACCCGGTTTTCACCATCTTCAGTTTCACCTGCAACTAAATCGGTTAACGACGCACCAACTTGAGTTTTAACAAGACGTGGGTTCTTCACGCTCGGACCGGCTAAAGCAACAACACGGTCTGAGTAGATTTCACCACTTAGGAATAGCTTACCGAAAGCAATTACGTCCTGGTAACCCAGGTGCCATACTTGCTTGTTTGGACCGACAGCATCGAGATTGTGGATGTGTGTACCAACCAGACCAGCAGGGTGAACACCCGCAAACTCATGTACTTCTACCTGAGAAAGCGAAGAGCTCGGCACCTTACTGCCTGATTGCTTACAAACAAACACTTTACCGTCAGTCAGTCGCGAAACCACAGCCAGACCAGCTTCAAACGCTTCCACGTTTTCAGCGATCACAACGGCAGGATCCGCAGCTAGAGGGTTAGTGTCGATTGCGGTAACAAAGATCGAGCTTGGCGACGCGCTAGGTACGGCTACACGACTGAAAGGACGTGCACGCAACGCTGGCCATTGACCCGATTCGATCAGCACTTCTTTCACTTTTTCACGATCCAGGTTGCCGAGTTCAGCAGCCGGGAACTTTTCAAAAGTGATTTGCTCATCGCCCTGTACTTCAATCACAACGGACTGAAGAACACGCTTGGCTCCACGGTTGATTTCTTTTACTACACCAGAGGCTGGCGCAGTAAACTTGACGCCAGGATTCTTTTTGTCTTCAAAAAGAACTTGGCCTTTCTTGACTTGGTCATCCACACGAACTCGCATGGTTGGACGCATACCAATAAACTCTTCACCCAACACAGCTACTCGTTTGACAGCAGAACCATCATGAATAACTTGCTGTGGTGCGCCCTCTATGGGTAAGTCCAGACCTTTTTTTATGTTGATCATACGCACTTGCATTACATTAACGGAAAGAAATTGATAAATCTTTACTTACCACGGCACTATTCTCTGAGTTGTATTGGAGTCAAAGAGCTGGCACAACATACACAAAGTCGGGCCAACCTGTCCGCAACGGGAAACGAGCACCGTGGTATATAGTCCTTACATATTTCCGCAATTTTAACATTAATCGTACTGACTATGCGAGTGGAAATATGAAAATAATACGACTTAACAATGGATTTAGTTCATCAGGTGTCACTGCAAGAATCTAAATATAGACCAAAGTGGTATTGATGAGAAATTGACAGTACTGCTGGGGGGAATATTCTTAATGAAGGGTACGCAATGAAACGGGCGAAATCAGCGATTTCGCCCGTCTGACGGCTAGATTAGGTGGTTAATCTCAACCGCCGTATTCACGTCTGCATCATAGTCAACTGACTCGATGCCAAAACCAAATAGCTTCAGGAATTCATTGTGATAACCGACGTAATCAGTCAGCTCATCGATACTGTCTGTGTCGACTTTATCCCAGATCACTTTAATGCGCGCCTGAACTCCGTCTTCCAGTTCTTTGTAGTTCTGGAACAGGTGACCACCGTCATCAAAGCGTGGGGTATCTCCGTATAGGTTTTCACTGAATAACCCCTGGATCTGTTCAATTGTCCCTTCATAGGTACCGTCTTCTTTGGTCACTTTGAACAAAGTAGAGATATACAGGGGCATAATTGGGATAGCAGAGCTTGCCTGAGTCACGACCGCATTCAATGAAGCAACATAGGCTTCACCGTTTAAGTGCGCAGTTGACGCTTTAATTGCATCTGTCGCGCGATCCAGGTCTTCTTTGGCTTTGCCTATGGTCGCATGACCATAGATTGGCCAGGTCAGCTCTTTACCGATATAAGTATATGCCGTCGTTTTGAATCCTTCAGCAAGCACATCCGCTTCTTTCAGTGCCTCCAGCCACAACTCCCAATCTTCACCGCCCATCACTTTCACGGTATTGGCGATTTCTTCTTCATTGGCCGCTTCAACGGTCACTTCATCAATGATCCGCTTAGACGTATTCAGATTCTTGGTTGTGATGGTTTGACCAATTGGCTTTAGCACCGATGAAAAGGTCTCGCCCGATTTAGGATCAGTACGACGCGGTGATGCCAGACTGTAGATGATCAAATCAACTTTGCCCATTTCAGCCTTGATGGTCTCAATCGCTTTGGCTTTAAGCTCATCCGAGAATGCATCACCATTGATGTTTTTTGACCACAGGCCAGCCTCATCGGCAGCCTGCTGAAATGCAGCGGTATTATACCAACCCGCTGACGCCGGCTTTTTCTCTGTACCTTCTTTTTCGAAGAAGATACCCAGTGTTTTTGCACCAGCGCCAAAAGCAGCGGTGATACGAGAAGCCAGGCCATAACCGGTGGAAGCACCGATCACCAGGACATTTTTAGGACCATTATTTATTGGGCCCTGAGCCTTAACATAAGCAATTTGTTCTTTTACGTGCTCAGCACAGCCCACCGGGTGAGCATTGGTACAGATAAAACCACGGATCTTAGGTTTGATGACCATGTCTATTCCTACATATTCTGTATTATGAAAACTGCGTTAGTTTAAATGCAGATCCTGCAAACACAGGTCTGATCACTCACTATCAAATTTCGAGCCGCCCAGACAACTCGGTGAATCAGGGACTTCGCCATGCTGTTCGGCATATTCTTCCGGGGTATAAGTGTGAATGGCTAGCGCATGAATATGATGTGCCAACTCCTCCTTTAATACCTCATTAATCAAGCGATGGCGTTGTAGTAAACGCTGTCCCGCGAATTTTTCGCTGACAGCAATCACTTTGAAATGTGACTCGCTACCCCGGCTGTGCATATGACTTTCGTTAATAACATTGAGATGTTTGCACGCGATGGCGTCTGCAAGCTTACTGTAGATTTGTTGTTGCATTGACATAACTCACTCCCGATGCGGAGAAAATTTAGCGCATACTATACGCACTTATGCACCATTAACCAACTGTTCTGAATGTCAGGTTGATCCGTCCCTGAGTGACGCGCGCTTGTTTCGGCAGTGCATGCTGATAGTCATGCTGACTGCGCCCCGTCATCAGTAACCCACTTCCCGTCGGCAAAGGCAGAGTCAGGGTTTCCTGAGTCTGTTTATGGCGAATTTTGAAATTGCGCGTCGCCCCCAGCGACATAGAGAAAATCGTCGGATTCAGTCCAAGCTCGGCTTCATCGTCACTGTGCCAGCCCATGCTGTCCTGCCCATCCCGATACCAGTTAACAAGCAGTGCATTAAAGTCGTGACCAAACTGGCGACTCAGGCGTGCGCGCATGGCGCTGAGTACATCCGGCCATGGGGCATTCTCAAGCACAGTGCCCGAATAACCATATGACACAGACTTATCAGCAATAAAACACTGTAATCTGGGGATCGGTGTAGTTCGACCAAACAAGGTAATGGTGGGCTGTTGCCAATCCAAGGAGGATGCCAAGTGGGTATAAAGCGCAAGGCTTTTTTCAAAGCTCAGACAAGCTGGCAGATATTCAAAACCCGGCGGCAATTGTGGTGTTTGCCCGGGCAAACATTCTTTGTTCAGTCTCGACATGCTATATTACGTGTTCTGTTAGTTCTGCTGCGCTTTGCTAGTGTGCAAGGTGATAGCACCAACCTTGAGTGAGATTCACCCCATCATGATCACCGACGCTGTATTGGCTGGCACGGCTCTGACCCTGCATCGTTTTCCCCTTGAGCAAAAAAACCGTAGTCTGCAAGCCTGGGATGCGGCCGACGAATATCTACTGGATCATATTACCACAGCCTATCCGGATGCACGCGATATCCTAATCTTGAATGATGCCTTTGGCGCATTAAGCTGTACGCTGGCTGCACGGCTAAAAGATCACGCGCAGTGGCATATTACCCAAGTAAGTGATTCATTTGTGGCGCAACAAGCAACCCGCCACAATCTGGCAGAAAACCAGCTGGATTGGGTACTGGATGAAACCAAGCTCACTCAACAAGACAGTCTGGCAACCTTACCGACACAGTGCGATCTGATCCTCATAAAAGTGCCCAAAAATGCCGGGTTGCTGCAACATCAATTATCCCAACTCAGCCACCTGGCTGCAGGTATCCCTATTGTAGCAGCGGGCAAAGCCAAAGAGATCCATACCTCGACACTCAAGAGTTTCAGCCACTTTATGCAACCGCCGACCACCAGCCTGGCAGTTAAAAAGTCCCGATTGATCTTTTGTACCACCACAGGTAAACCCGTTGCAGATAAATTTCCGGTCAGCTGGGCGCTGGAAAACACCCCTTTCACAATACATAACCATGCCAATGTATTCTCTCGTGACTCTCTGGATATCGGCGCCCGATTCTTTATGAACTATCTGCCGGCAGGTAAAAAGCCATTGCGGGTGATAGATCTAGGCTGCGGAAACGGTGTAATTGGCTTGCAAACACTGGCGCGGATGCCAAATGCACAGGTAACATTTGTCGATGAATCAGCGATGGCCGTTGCCAGTGCTCGCGAAAACGTCACTCACAACCTCTCTGACAGAGTCGATGACTGCCAGTTTATTCAAAATGATTGTCTCAGCGACTTTTCTCCCAACACCGCTGATCTGGTATTATGCAACCCGCCGTTTCATCAGGCACAGGCCATTACCGATCACATTGCCTGGCAAATGTTCTTACAAGCTAAGCACACCCTGAGAAATGGCGGGGAGTTGCGGATCATTGGTAATCGCCACCTTGATTATCTTGATAAGTTGCAGCGCCTGTTCGGGAATTGTAAGGTGATAGGCAATAATAAAAAGTTTACCGTATTAAGTTCTATTAAAAGGAGCTAATCATGCGCTTAGCATTTTCTGCATCTCTCTTTGGTGCAGCCCTCAGTTTACTCGCAGGGTGCAGCAGTGCACCTAAAACAGTGATCCTCAACCCCAGCTATCAGGGTGGTAATATCAGTCAGTTGTCGCAAACCCTGGCGATTAAGGTGATCGATAACCGGACAACCAAGTTCACCATTAAAGTACTGGAACAGGAACCAGCAGTTTATCTGCCAAATGCAGATCTACCAGTCACCTTAAACAAATTACTGACACAGGCGCTTGAGGCCAACGGGGTGACACTGTCACCACAGAGCGATACACAGCTGACCCTGCGTATTCGCACCTTTATTGCCAAAGTCGATGAGACGCTCAGTCGCCACGAAAGTACAGCACATGCCGAATTTGTTGTAGAGATAAGTAAAGGACAACGCACATTTTCCAAACCCTTCACTGGTGAAGCAACATTCAGTAAGCCTCTAAAACATGACCAATCTCAGGTAGAGGGGCAGTTAAACCGCCTTGCTGAGCAGGTAGTCACTCGCATGCTGTCGGACAAAGAATTGATCAACTTTTTGCAACAATAAAAGGTTAAGTTATGCTTCGTATCCTGTTCCTGTTGACATTGCTACTGACCAGTAGTTTCTCATTTGCAAACAATAAAGAAGGACGCTTTGTCCAAAAAGATAACCTGTTTCCCAAAGTTCAGCTTAACACCTCGATGGGCAAAGTGATCGTAGAACTGGATCGCTCACGTGCGCCTATTACGGTCAATAACTTTCTCACTTATGTGATCAATGGTGACTATAAAGGGTCAGTCTTTCACCGGGTAGAGCGGGACGAGGCTAATGAGCGTGATTTCGTGATCCAGGGTGGTGGCTATGATAAAGACTATGATGGCATGTTCGAGCGCCCGGCAATCTTTAACGAAAGCGGCAACGGCCTGAAAAACAATATGTACACCATTGCCATGGCTTATCAGGACAATAAACCGCACTCAGGTACCCGTCAGTTCTTTTTCAATATGGATGACAATGACCACCTCAACCCTGGGCGTGGCTGGGGCTTTGCGGTATTTGGTAGTGTCGCGGATGGCTTCGATACACTGGACAAAATCATGCAAGTCGAAACAGACTACAACAAAAAACTGGGTTATACCTTTATACCCAAAAAACCTGTGATCATCCACAGCATTGAAATGCTGCCGGAAGAGACCTTCGAGTAATCGCTTGTCAGCATCGCCCCGCCTCATAACGGGGCGATGCTGCATTGGAAAACACTATGATCATTTCATCCAGCCTGCGTGATTATGTAAGTTACTATCGCGACAGACGTCTGCTCACTGTCTTTGCTTTTGGGGTCAGTCAGGGCTTCCCCTGGGTTTTAATTGGCTCAGTGATGTCCGCCTGGCTCAAAGACGAAGGGCTTAGCCGCAGTATGATAGGGTTATTTGGCATTGTATTCAGTGCCTACACCATTAACTTCTTATGGTCCCCACTACTGGATCGGGTTCGTCTGCCATTACTGACCCAATGGCTGGGGCAGAGACGCAGCTGGATCGCTGCCGGACAACTGATTGTTGCACTGTCAGCACTGGCTTTAAGTCAGGTTGACCTCAAAACCGATCTTTATCAAGCCGCATTATTGTGTTTCATTATTGCTCTGAGCGCGGCTACCCATGATATTGCAATAGACGCCTACCGGATTGACATCCTGCCACCAGAAGAAAGTGAAAAGTCCACCGCGGCCGCTGCAATGGCAACATCAGGATGGTGGAGTGGCTATGCCCTGCTTGGAGCCATCCCGTTTTTTGCGGCAGATTTACCGGGTGTCAGCTGGCCTGAGATATATACATTGCTCGCAGCCATCATGCTGGCACTATTTGTGGTCACGCTCAGTGCCCATGAACCTCAGTCTCACCGGGAGCACACACAGCAACAACTACAAGCGCAATATCAGTCACGACTTGGCGGGCTGGAACACAATCGACTGCAGCGCATTCTGGCCTGGTTGGCTGTCACCCTGGTTGAGCCGTTTCGCAGCTTCTTTAGCCGCAATGGAGTCAAAACGGCCCTGGCCCTGTTGGCCTTTATTTTTCTGTTTAAAATTGGTGAGGCCTTTTTGGCACGCATGTCTATCGTGTTCTACAAAGAGATTGGCTTTAGCAACAGCCAGATAGCTCAGTATTCAAAACTGGGAACCGGCCTTATCACAATTATCTTTGCGTTTCTGGGCAGCATCTTCAATCACAAATACGGCATCGTAAAAGGCCTGTTTATCAGTGGTGTTGCCATGGCAGCATCTAATTTGATGTTTTCCTGGATAGCCGTTGCAGGCCCCAAGGAGCACCTGTATGCCCTCGCTATTGTCATAGATGGATTTACCCAGGCCTGGTCGCTGGTCGCTATGGTGGCCTTCATTTCGATGTTATGTGATCGTGCTTTTAGTGCAACCCATTATGCATTGCTCGCCTCACTCGGTAGCCTAGGTCGTACGGTGCTCTCCAGCTACAGTGGAGTCGTAATTGATGACTGGTTAGGGGGTAACTGGGCGGTATTTTTCGCGCTGACAGCATTGATGGTAGTGCCTTCATTGATATTCTTATACGTAATCCGTCATAAGCTTTATCAAATTGAGCAGAATTATCACAATCAGGGAAAATAATGGTAAGAAAAAAGCGTGGTATATCTGGTCCATGCTAAAAGATAGAGGTGCTGTTCCTTGCACCTTCACTTATACCGGCAATGCCAGCGGGTTACATCTGCTCTTCTTTGATCAGAGCCAGACCTTCATATGGGTCGACTTCCAGCGCTTCACAGTAACGCAGAAATTCAATCACATCTAAACGACGTTCCTGATTCTCAATTTTGCCAATGAAAGAATGTGGTGTACCTAACACCTGGGCCAGACTGCGCATTGTATGACCTTTCTCGTGACGCTTTGATTTAAGCCACTTAGTCAACTTACTGTTTTCCTCAGAAGAAACCGTTTTCCCCATCATAATAAAACATCTCCTACTCGATGATTAATTAATGCTGCCGTACGAAATTTGCCCGTCTCGACCGACAGCTTGTTTTATAACAGGACACATAATCTGGGCATAAAACACCCAATTTGCCTGCCCTGTTCCTATGTACCAAATTAGGTATAGACGATCTTTTCTCTAACACCTAATTAAATTTGCAACTTTCTTACCTAAAATAGAGAGGTAAGATTACTGTGACACTTTAACAAAAATTTTATATCTTGTACCAGTATACGAAATAATTTATTTTTTCTTTAAAAAATAGTGGTTTAGCGCTAATCTGTCATAAAGTAACAAATTTTGGGAGAATTTTTGATGATCCGGCTCATATTTTTGCTACCCATTTTGCTCTGTTTGGGTTGGTATTACTTTTTACGTGTAAATGGCGTGCCACTCAAACAAGGCAAACGCGGATTCATCTATATTCTCGCTTTTTCCACTCTGGTACTGGGATTTTTTGTTCTGATGATCCACCTTACCAACCCAGGATAGCCAGCGCCGTGCTGGCTTAAACACCAGCATTTTGCTCTCACACGGGCACTTTATCAAACTGTGCAGAAAAAAGATGGTCGCTTTTGGTCTAATTTTAGATACAAAAAGGCCATGCTTGTGCATGGCCTTTGAGAATAGAAGTGATACATCAGGATGACTTTATACGCTGAAGCTCGCACCACAACCGCACGTAGTGGTTGCGTTAGGATTACTGACAAAAAAGCGTGCTCCTTCCAGACCCTCAGTGTAATCAACCTCACCATCAACCAGATACTGAATGCTCATTGGATCAACGACCATGGACACCCCGTTTTTCTCAATTTCCAGGTCACCCGGATTGGTTTTTTCGTCAAAGGTAAATCCGTACTGAAACCCAGAACACCCACCGCCGGTCACATACACTCGCAGCTTAAGGTTAGGGTTTTCTTCTTCTGAGATAAGTTCTTTCACACGACTTGCTGCCGCGTCGGAAAATTTAATTGGTATCTGATCAGACATGTGTATTCGACCCCTGTACATTTAATAGCGGAATTATCTAATACCTGACTATTTTAATCAAGTATAGACTGGCACTCATCCGGCAACGAGATCCATCTTCTCTATCCTGCGTTAACTAGTCGTTTGATTTACTTAATTACAAGGACTTAGATTATTTGATACACTTATCCACCAAGTGTACTATGCTACTTCTGCTGTCTTCCCGGAAATCAAGCACCACAGCGCTGACTTTAGCGAGTGTTCGGGCATTATGAAAAACCTCAGGATTGAGCTAGTACAGGCAGCTAGGCAGGACAACTGCACTCGCAACAAATCAGATTCTCAACAGGCCAATATTGTATGTCGTTCGATAATGTACGCCGTCGCTTAGCGAAACCCAAAACTTCCATCCAGCTTTGCTTACTGGGAATTGGTGCCGGCTTAATTGCAGCAATATTGATCATCTTGTTTCGTCTCACCATCATGCTGGTGCAAAGCACTTTTTTAGACAGTCCCGATGACTTCACCACCTTGCCGGAACATCAGCGCGTGTTGCTGCCGGTTGGTGCCGCGTTACTGATCGCCCTGTTTGCCAGCCTGACCGGGTTTAAACACTATCGCCTCGGCATCCCGTTTGTGATCTATCGTATCAAACAGCATTATGGACAAATGCCCATCTGGAACTCCGTCAATCAATTTTTCGGGGGTGCTGTGGCACTCATCAGTGGCTTTTCAGTCGGACGCGAAGGTCCGTCCGTACACATGGGTGCGACGGGTGCCAGTATTCTGGCCGAGCGCCTGCACTTGCCAATGAACGCTGCCCGGACATTGGCCGGATGCGGTGTTGCAGCGGGCATTGCAGCTTCGTTTAATACCCCTCTGGCCGCCGTCATCTTTGTTATGGAAGTGGTACTGCGGGAATACAAAATTCACATCTTCGTGCCAATTATGCTCGCAGCAGTGACCGGTGCGCTGGCAACGCAATACGTGTTTGGTCACGATCTGGAGTTATCACTCATCAGCGTCTCGGCATTGTCATTCTGGCATTATCCATTTTTGATTCTGTGTGGTTTTGTGCTGGGTGCCATTGCTTTTGCATTTAATCAGAACCTGATGATGATCATTAAAACCTTTAAGCCCATTAGCATGTTTCCTCGCCTGATGCTGGCCGGGTTGTTGGCCGGACTGATAGGCTACCTGGTGCCGGAAGCCATGGGCTCGGGAATGAGCGCCATCAAAATAGCTGTTGAAACACCCGGCGAGTTACAACTACTGACCACCATTTTGATAGCCAAGCTACTGGCAACCATCTTTGCCATTGGCCTGGGGATCCCCGGCGGGATCATTGGCCCGGTCATCGGACTGGGAGTCTTAATTGGTACCTTGATGGCGTATTTTGCTCAGTATATTTCTCCTGACGTCAGTGTCGCTGGGACCTACGGCGTTCTGGGCATGGCCGGGTTGCTGGCAGCAACACTGCATGCTCCCCTGGCGGCCCTCACCGCAGTCATGGAGCTGACCTCCAGCCCTCAGATTGTCGTGCCCGCCATGATTGTAATTTCCTGCGCTTATGTCACTGCATTACAAGTCTTTGGGAATCGTTCAATTTTCTTGCAACAACTGGATTTCCAGGAGCTCCCCTATCAGGTTTCCCCAGCCAAAGAAGCACTGCAAAAGGTCGGGATTATGGAGGAAATGGACGAGGGCTTTAAACTCCTCTATTCGGATGACAAAGACCAAATAAAAGAAACCTTGTCGGCCATCGACAGTCAGACGCCACTAATAGTGTACGACGAGGAGCATGGTTATCGACTGGCAGAATATGATCTCAGCCTGATTTCAGAGCAGAGCATGACCATCACTTATATCGAACTGCAAGGGCTGAGCACACAAGCTACGCTGGCTGACGCATTTGATATCCTCAAAGACAAGCGCTCTGGCGCCGTCTATGTGTATAATCAAAAAAATAACGAACAAATTATGGGCCTGCTCCGGTGGGATCAGATCCGCCATATTCTTACTATGAGAAACAGCTTGCTGTAATTGTGATTTTAGACAACCCAGAGGTTTTATGACGACGATACTTGTGTACAAAGCGCTACACATCTTTTTTATGGTTGCCTGGTTTGCCGGGATATTCTATCTGCCAAGGCTGTTTGTTTATCATGCGATGACTGACGAAAAGCCCTGCTCCGCGATGCTTAAAATCATGGAGCGACGCCTGCTCTATTTTGTCACACCTTTTGCGATACTCACCGCAGTATTTGGCGTATTACTCATCACCAGTTATGGTCGAGAGTGGTTTCGTGCCAACCTGTGGCTGCACTACAAATTAATACCGGTCATCATGCTCTATTTGTATCACGCTTATTGCTTCAAGCTGCTGGCAGATTTTAAACATGACCGCAATCAACGCAGTGACCGATTCTATCGCATCTTTAACGAGTTTCCGGTGATATTACTGCTGATCATCATCCTGCTCGCCATCTTGAAACCAGTTTTCTGATATCAGTCTGTGACGGCGACTTAGCCGTCATTTTCCACGCCTAAAAAACAGAATTGTGCTATTATGTCGCTCCAGTTACTCAACGCAGCGTGCCTGATGCGCCCTGTTTTGCGAGCTCGGTTAGGAGTGCTCCCCGCCTCCTGTTGTCAATCTGTGATTAGGAATCGCCGCATGTTAAGTTTCCAAGGTGAAAACATCCTCTCCGTCAACGAACTCGACAGAGAAGCCATTGAGCTGATTTTCAATGTTGCTAAGAAAATGGAACCCTACGCTAAAAAGTACAAACGCACCAATGTGCTCGAAGGTGCTGTCTTAGCCAATCTGTTTTTTGAACCCAGTACCCGAACGCGTGTCAGTTTCGGAACCGCTTTTAATCTGCTGGGTGGTACGGTCCGTGAGACCACAGGTATGCAAAGTTCCGCTTTAGCAAAAGGGGAATCCCTGTATGACACCGCCCGCGTGATCTCCGCTTATGCTGATGCCGTCGCAATGCGCCATCCGGATGCTGGCTCAGTTGCGGAATTTGCCACAGGCTCAGACGTCCCGGTGATCAACGGCGGAGATGGACCAAATGAACACCCAACCCAGGCATTGCTGGATCTGTTAACCATAGAGCGTGAACTGGGCCGCTTCGAACGCGGCATTGACGGGATGCACATCGCCCTGGTTGGTGACCTGAAATATGGCCGTACCGTTCACTCACTGTCTAAATTGCTATGCCACTATAAAAATGTACGCTTTTCTATGGTCGCCCCGGACGGCTTGCAAATGCCGGACTATATTCTGGATGCCGTCAGCAACGCAGGTCACCACATTGAACTGGTCTCAAAAATGGAAGGCAACCTGGCAGCAGACATCGTCTATCAAACCCGCATTCAGGAAGAACGCTTCCCGTCACAGGAAGAAGCCAATAAATATCGCGGTGGTTTTCGTATCAGCCAGGCCATTTACGATGCACACTGTAAGCCAGAGTCCGTATTGATGCACCCGCTGCCCCGTGATAGCCGTGGCGATGCCAATGAACTGGATAACGACTTAAATAATAATGACAACCTGGCCATCTTCCGTCAGGTTCAAAACGGCGTGTTGATCCGTATGGCGTTGTTTGCACTAACACTGGGCGTTGCCGACAAGGTTGAGCAATACGAAGTAGACGTGCCCTGGTTCAGTCGCAAACGCGAAGCCTAATCTACTAAATTCGTTTCATGACCTGAGGTATCGAGTTTCATTACCGATACCTTATGTACATAACAAAGGACACATTATGACAATCAGTCAAGACCTCTTCTCTCGTGCCCAGGAATCTATCCCGGGTGGCGTCAACTCACCGGTCCGCGCGTTTAACGGCGTCGGTGGCACGCCGCTGTTCATTAACAAAGCAGAAGGCCCACACACATTTGATGCCGATGGTAAACGCTATATCGATTATGTTGGCTCCTGGGGTCCGATGATCCTCGGCCATAACCATCCTCAAATTAAGCAGGCTGTGCTGGATGCGGTAGAAAATGGTCTGAGCTATGGTGCGCCGACTGAGAGCGAAATTCTGATGGCTGAAAAAGTCAAAGCACTGGTTCCTTCTATCGACAAAGTGCGTATGGTCAGCTCAGGGACCGAAGCCACCATGAGTGCGATCCGCCTGGCACGTGGCTACACAGGCAGAGATAAAATCCTGAAGTTTGAAGGCTGCTACCATGGTCATGCCGATTCATTGCTGGTTAAAGCAGGCTCTGGTGCGCTGACTATGGGTGTACCAAACTCACCGGGCATTCCGGCAGACTTTGCGAAACACACACTCACCGTGTCATTTAATAATCTGGACGAAGTGAAAGCCATTTTTGCCCAATACCCGGACCAGATTGCCTGTATTATCGTCGAGCCAGTAGCTGGCAACATGAACTGTATCCCACCAGTTGAAGGTTTCCTGGAGGGTCTGCGCGAGATCTGTGATACACATCAGTCCGTGCTTATTTTCGATGAAGTCATGACAGGCTTCCGAGTGGCATTGGGTGGCGCTCAGGCCTATTACAATATCGAGCCGGACCTGACCTGCCTGGGTAAGGTTATTGGTGGCGGTATGCCTGTGGGTGCCTTTGGTGGTAAACGTGCCATTATGGACTACATTGCACCGGTAGGCCCGGTTTATCAGGCAGGCACCCTGTCTGGTAACCCTATCGCTATGGCGGCTGGCCTCAAGGCACTTGAGCTATTGTCAGAGCCTGGTCTGCACGATGCACTTGAAAGTAAGAGTAAGCAACTGTGTGATGGATTCCAGCGTGCTGCAGATGACGCTGGCATTGCACTGACTACCAACTATGCCGGTGGCATGTTCGGTTTCTTCTTCACCGATGCCGAGCGTGTTGATACCTATCAGCAAGCAACAGAGTGCGACCTGGAACGCTTCAAACGCTTTTTCCACCTGATGCTGGAAGAAGGCGTGTATCTGGCACCATCCGCATTCGAAGCCGGATTTGTCAGCACCATGCACAGTGATGCAGACATTGCTGAAACAATCAAAGCGGCTGAGCGCGCATTTGCTAAGCTGGTAGCTTAAACAAACTCGCTCAGTTCAGTGATATGAAAAAGCCCTGCGGGGCTTTTTTTGTTTTTGGCAGTAAAAACTTTCAGGGCTTTGAACTATTCTTTGTTTATACCCGGTCTCTTACTAATGACTTATAAACAAAGATAAAATTATGACAGGACTCAGATCAGCCGCTAGCCCCGCGATTGCCTTTATGGCACAGCTAAAATATAAAACCAAAATCAGCCTGGTATTTGGTATTCTTTTAGTACCCCTCAGCCTGAGCTTATTTTTTCTTAACTCAACCCTGACTCAGTCAATTCAGGTGAGTCAGCAACAGCGTGCAGGCTTACAATTTTATCCGCCCATTTTAGAAAACCTGTTAAACCAACAAGCCCAGCGCAATACTCAGGTTTTGGCACGCAGTCCATTTGCTAAAGGCGTTAAGCCAGGTGACGAGCTGGAGCATTTGTCCATCGCTTCGAAGCTCGCGATAGACAATGATTTAAGCCGCTCTTATCTCAACCGCTCTTTAGTGGAATCACTGCCTAATGTGATCACTCAGGTGAATGGCATCGCTGAGCAGGCAAATAAGATCATCAGCAGCGGCCGTTTCACCCCCGATACCTTCATCGCGTTGTCAAATCTGAATAAAGTACTTCCGCTGGTAAAAATGCAACTGAACAACAAGCTGGAAGTTGCAACGGCCAACAACAAACAAGTTACCAAGCGACTTCAGGATAAAATTACAGCGTTAAACCGCGCACTGGATAACTATCACCGCACCATCAACGATAAACTGCTTGAGCCCGACGACATCGAACTGACCAGTGGGGCCTTCAGCAGCGTGCATCGCGATGTACTTACCCAGCTGACTGGCCTGATTAATGCAGCCACACCCACTCTGAAAACCTTGCTCGATGAAAAGCTCACCAATGAACGGCGGATCCGAAATCTGGTCGCTCTGGCATCCATACTCAGCTTGCTGCTCGCTTTGTATCTGATGTTGGGTTTCTATTTTGCAGTTGTCGACACCATTGCGGAATTTTCAACCTCAGCACAACAGGCATCAGGTGGTGATTTAACAGCACGCGCCCAACCGCGTGGCAAAGATGAGCTCAGCGACATCTTGCGCCAGTATAACGCTGTGCTGGATGCCTTTGTCCATTTATTGGGCAATGTCAGAACCACTTCAACCGATTTATATGGCGCCACAGATAAACTGCGCCAGATAAGCCAGGACACCCGAGAGGATGTGGCACAGCAGCAAGCTAAAATCCAGACCGTGCATCAGGCACTCAGTGAAATGGCCAATGCCGCCGATGCTGTTGAAACCTCCGCACACCATGCCACAGAACTGGCTGCCACCGCAGCGCAACAAGTCAAACAAGGGAGTGAAAATACCACCCGACTGGCAGAGCATATGACAGTGTTACAACGTGAGTTCGAAGAGAGCCGCATTGCACTGGATAAGCTTGCGCAAGACAGCCAGGACATCAGTAAAGTCAGTCTGGGGATCAGTGAAATTGCCGAACAAACCAATTTGCTGGCGCTCAATGCGGCTATTGAGGCTGCCCGGGCCGGTGAACAGGGCCGGGGTTTCGCGGTTGTTGCGGATGAAGTGCGTACGCTTGCGCAAAGAACGCAGCAACAGACCGAAGAGATCCACTCTATTATCCACTCACTACAACAAGCTTCTAACGACACCCAGAAGAAAATGCTCAGTAGTGTTGAAAAGATGGAGCAAGGCGTCAGCGCAGCCACTGAGACTAACCAGGTGCTCAGCGCCGCTGAGCAAAGTATGGCTGACATCGACCAACAAGGTCATGTGATCAGCGATCAAGTAAAACGTCAGGCAGTTGCCACGCAACAGGCGCTGGTGGAGTCGAGCGAAATAAGTCACCTGGCCGATCACACCCTAAGCTCAGCAGAGGCCACTCGGGGCGATGCTCAACAACTCAGCGATATGGCAGCAACCTTAAAGCAACTCATCGCTAAATTCAGAACTTAACTGACTGCGCGCCGGCCTGTGGCTCAGCCACATCCCGGCCGGGGGTTAAACTCCTCAATGCGAATAGGCAGCTGAATCGTTGGCCCACAATGCGGCGCAGCCTGCTCACCCGTTTGTTCGTTCACAAATGCCCAGCGGACGCCCGCGGGTCGCTGATCTGCAATCGCCTGTGGATTCAAAGGTTTTAAATAACGGATATAGAGCTCCAGCGCGCCGCGCCCGCCTGTCAATTTTGCAGGCTTATTGTCGTCCCGGCCAATCCAGGTGACCGTCACTGTATTATGATCAAACCCGGCAAACCAGCTGTCTCTCAATTCATTACTTGTGCCCGTTTTTCCCGCCAACTGAATAGAGGGAAAATGCTGAGTTAGTCGCTTAGCGGTGCCGCTCTTGGTGACTCGCTTCAGCCCATAACGCGTCATGTACATGGCTTCCGGAGAAAACCGAGATTGCTTAGCAACACGATGCTGATACAAACGCTTACCTGTGGTATTGGTAATAGCCGAAATGCTCGTCAGTGGCGCATATTGGCCATTGGCAGCCAATGTGGTGTACATCTGAGCCACATCAAAACTCGATAACTCCACAGCCCCTAACAACATAGAGGGATACAAAGGAATATCACTGTCGACACCTAGCTGTCCTATGGTTTGAGCAACAGAGTCGACACCAACATCCAGACCCAGGTTAACCGCTGGAATATTGATGCTCTCACTGAACGCACGATACAAAGGTACCGATCCCCGGAATCGATGGTCAAAGTTTTCCGGTTGCCAGGTTTTCCCCGCCGCATTGGTCACCTGTAATGGGGCATCCTCCAGCAAAGTGCCCAGGTTATAGCCTGGCTGCTCAAGTGCTGACAAGTATATCGCAGGCTTTACCAGAGAGCCCACATTACGACGTGTGTCCAGCACCCGATTAAACCCGGAATAACGAAGCTGACGCCCCGCCACCAGAGCCGATACGCCGCTTTTTTCGGTGTTCACAGAAATCATCCCCACTTCCAACTGAGCGGTCGAAAAGCGTCGTTCCAGGTAAGGCAAACCTTCACTGACCGCCTCTTCCATGGCGGATTGCTTCTGCAAGTCAAAATACGTAAATATCCTAATCCCCGCATTCACGACATTTTCATCTGGCAACAATTGCTGAAGTTCACGATTCACCAACTCCAGATAACCCGGGTAAGTTTGCATCAGACTTTCTTTCAGAGGCTGAATGGCAACAGGCCGCTCTAACGCCTGACGGTACTCATTGGTGGTGATAAGACCATTTTCCGCCATCAACCTGAGCACCAGGTCGCGTCGCTCCATGGTTCGCTCCGGATATCGACGCGGGTTGTAATAAGACGGGCCTTTCACCATAGCAACCAGCATGGCTATCTGATCAAACTCCAGCTCATCAACGGGTTTAGCAAAGTAGAACTCCGCTGCCAGACCCATGCCATGGACGCCCTGGTTGTAAGCCTGGCCGAGGTAGACTTCGTTGAGATAAGCCTCAAGAATTTCATCTTTGCTGTAACGGAAATCAAGAATGAGGGCGATAAAAGCTTCATTGATCTTGCGCAGCAAAGAGCGTTCCCGGGTTAAATAAAAGTTCTTTGCCAGCTGCTGGGTCAGTGTGCTCCCCCCCTGCACTGTGCGTCCCGCACGAATATTGTGGTACAAAGCACGCATAATGGACCACACAGACACCCCGTGATGCTCATAAAAAGCCCGATCTTCAACCACCAGCAAGGTGTTTTTAAGAATATCCGGTATTTTGTCCAGTGGCACAAATTCCCGATCCTGACGACTTTCATTGCCTATCCGGGCAATTTGTACCGGCTCAAGCCTGGCACTCTCAACTCGCCGCCCCTGATCATTCACAATGCTGGCCAGCTTTTTGCCTGCAAAATTGAGAGTAAAGATACGCGCCTGCTCAACCCCGTCATAAAACTCAAAGGAGCGGCGATACACGGTAATCGTACGACCCTGCACTACAAACTGGCCCGTATGTTTAATGCGGTTTACCCGAGAGTAATTGAGCCGCTCAAGTTCCCAGATCACTTCCTGCTCAGCCAGATATTGATCCGGATAAAACGACATAGCGCGGGCATACACCTGCACAGGTAACTGCCACTTGTTCCCTTCAAACTGTCGGCTGACTTTGGCATCGAGATAAACCACATACCCTGCAACCGCAAATACCATGGCCAGACTTAGCTTCCAGCACAACGACCACAGCGTGCTCAGTGTCCGGTTACGCAATGCCCGTAAGCGTTGCTTAAATGAGGAAGTGGAGTTAGCGGTCTTTTTCTTGCCTGATTTGGCCGGTGATTTACGGGTGGACTTGCGAGGTTTGCCTGCTGCTTTTTTGTTGTCTGCCATTGACCGTGGAATGCTTACTGAGAGTGAATAGATGCTAGATTATCTCAGATTAACTGCCGCTTAAACCAAAAAGCGCGATAAGCCGCGCTTTTTGGTGAATTCTTGCTTACTTATTGCGAATGGTCACAAATTCAGGATACGCATCTATGCCGCAATCGTGCTGGTCCATACCACTGAGTTCTTCTTCTTCACCTACCCGGATCCCCATCAAGGTTTTGATGATCCCCCAGACGATGTAAGACGCAATAAACACAAAACCCAGTATGGTCACCAGCCCGATGGCCTGAGTCATAAAGCTGGCATCACTGTTCGAGAAAGGCACCATCATAATGCCCAACGCCCCACACACACCATGCACGGAAATAGCACCAACCGGATCATCAATACGCAGTTTATCCAGTGCGACTATGCTGAATACCACCAAAGAACCACCCAGCATCCCCAGAATACAAGCCAGCATTGGCGTGGGTGACGCAGGCTCTGCGGTAATGGTCACCAGACCAGCCAGTGCACCGTTCAGGATCATGGTCAGGTCCGCTTTTTTCCACATCAGCTTACACACCACCAGTGCTGCAATCGCACCCGCTGCTGCCGCGGCATTGGTATTTACCATGATCTGACTGACAGCGATGGCATTGCTTTTGTCTGCAAGAAATAGCTGAGATCCACCGTTAAATCCAAACCATCCCATCCATAAAATAAAGGTTCCCAGTGTCGCCAGAGGCAGGTTTGAACCAGGGATAGGATAGATTTCACCGTTTCTTCCATACTTGCCCTTACGTGCACCGAGTAACAAAACGCCAGCCAGGGCGGCAGCGGCACCTGCACCATGCACTATCGCAGAGCCTGCAAAGTCGACGAAGCCCAACTCAGACAAGAATCCAGCGCCCCAGGTCCAATAGCCTTCAATAGGATAAATCAACCCAGTCAGGACCACAGTAAACAACAAGAATGCCCAGAGCTTCATGCGCTCTGCAACCGCTCCGGAGACAATAGACATAGCGGTTGCCACAAACACAACCTGAAAAAAGAAATCTGATTCCAGTGCATGGTCAGCATCGTCGGCAGCACTGCCAATAAGCGCACCAAAGTTAGGCACTACCCCACCTTCAACGTTATCCACGTACATGATGTTATATCCAACCAATAGAAACATCGTACAGGCGATGGCATACAGGGCGACATTTTTAGTGAGAATTTCGGTGGTGTTCTTTGAGCGTACCAGCCCCGCTTCAAGCATCGCGAAGCCAGCGGCCATCCACATCACCAGAATACCAGACACCAGAAAGTAAAAGGTGTTCAGAGAGAATTGTAATTCAATTACCGTATTTTCCATTAGTTCACCCCTTAAATCGCTTCTTCGTCGAGTTCACCGGTACGGATCCGGACAATTTGCTCAAGGTCATAGACAAATATTTTGCCGTCGCCAATTTTGCCAGTACTGGCAATCTCAGTAATCGCCTCCACGACACGCTGGGTATTTTCACTGCGGGTCGCTATTTCAAGCTTTATTTTGGGAATAAAGTCGACCTGATATTCAGCTCCACGATATAGCTCGGTATGACCCCTCTGACGACCAAAACCCTTCACATCGACCACAGTCATGCCCTCGATACCCAGCTCAGCCAGGGCTTCGCGGACTTCATCCAGCTTAAACGGTTTAATTATTGCGCTTATCATTTTCATTATTTGCCCCCCCAGGGCAGATGATCCTGTCGGGGGAGGTAATCCAACCTTTGTGCCAATAATAAAAGTAATTATTTTACAATGTGTTAGGTTGATTCAGAGATATAGAATGAATACCAAACGCACCGTGCTGGTGCGCCTGTTTATTGTCTGACTTGAAATGGTGCAATATCGGGTGGGGTAATCTGAAGATTAGCTTTCACTGACCATTACGCAATTGCGCTGAGCTTCTTTAGCACGATACAAAGCGCTGTCTGCCGCACGCATGACGTCACTGAGGGTCGCTTTATCGCACCGGGCAATGCCCACACTAAGTGTGCAGTGTAATGCCTGCTCCTGGATCATAAATTGGGTGTTAGCAAAGCGTTCTTTGAAGTCCTGGCAACTATTTTTAGCCACAGTCAGGTCATTACCGGGCATTAACACGGCAAATTCCTCCCCTCCGACACGTGCCACCAGACAATGATTGAAAGAGCTATTGAGCAGCTCAGCAACCTGAGACAGGACTTTGTCCCCTCCAAGGTGACCGTACTGATCATTGATTGCCTTAAAGTGGTCCAGATCCAGTAACGCCAGTGTGAACTGATCCGGCTTATTCTTGAGCACTTTATCCATATGCTGGCAAAAATATCGACGATTATAAAGACCAGTCAGAAAATCTCTGTGTGCGTACTCTTTAATGTCTGCAATCAGGTTCAACTGATCCATGGTTTGCATCACCCGACAATGAAATTCTTCATTCATAAAGGGTTTCGTCAAAAAGTCATTGGCGCCATATTTGATGAACTTAGCAGACAAACCGTGACTGCCAGCACCTGACAGGCCAATAATAGCCAAATCATCACGCCCGCGGCTGTTGCGCACAGCTTTAACCAGTTCAAAGCCATCCATGGTGGGCATCGCATAATCTGTCAGCAATAATTTAATGTCCGACTTGGCATTGAGCATATTCAAAGCTTGCTCACCATCTTGCGCCTCAAACACCGTAAACAGCTGCTTTTCCAGCATCTGTCTCATCACAGCCCGGCTGATCATTGAATCATCAGCGATCAGTGCCTGACACCCTTCGTTGCGCAATAAACGTGATACGAGTTTAATGGCATAGAGATAAGAATCCCGATTGTCCTTAATCACATAATCAACGACGCCCATCTCAAGCATTTGCTGACGGCTATATTCATCAATTTTAGACGTCAATACCACAGTGGGTACGTTGCGGCTTAGCGTAAGCTGCACGACCTCTCCATCGGGGGCGTCTGGTAAGGTCAGATCGACCAAAGCCAGAGTGTAATGTTGGCTCTCGAGTAATGCCTGGGTCTCTTTCAGAGACCAGGCATAATCAATTTCCACATCCAGGTGTTGTGATGCAAGGTGGCGAAGGATTTGTTGCACTACCTTACTGTCTTCGACGACTAATACTCTTTGCATTACGATGCTCTACTAAAACTACGAGAAAAGGGAAGAGATACAAGAATTTAACAGCGCTAAATACTTTCATACTACAGACATAAGGATTAAATATACGCGATTTCTGTGACAAAAAAAACTCACCGGCCAATAAAATTGTAAACAAACCGCAACAAAAGCCCGCCTAAACTTGGCTTCACCGGGCCATTTAAAACACAAAAAACAAACCAAAAACACCATAAAAATTAACATGCTTTGCGCATAGCCTATTTTTTGGCTATTAGTCTCAAGTTTTTTGAATTCTGTCCTGGATGCGTCTTAAATAAGCAGATCGATTTCACCCAAAAAATAAAAACATGTTGTTGAAGCCATTACTGTTCGCTCTTTCTGCGACTTTTATTACCACACTCCCTCACACGGCATCGGCACAAGCCGATACTCAGGGTCAATTAACCCAGCAAATTGATGCTCAGGTCATCACCGAACACAAAGGAACCTTTAACGGGGAGCGGATCGCCTACACAGCCACCACAGGTACTCAGCCAGTATGGGATAAAGCAGGCCACCCGATAGCGACACTCCACTATACCTACTATAAAAAGAACAAAGTCAAAGATCCCGCCACCCGTCCACTGCTGATCTCATTTAACGGTGGTCCGGGCTCAGCGTCTGTATGGATGCACATTGCGTACACAGGGCCTCGGGTGCTGAAGATTGACGACGAAGGTTACCCAATGCAGCCCTATGGCTTAAAAGATAATCCGGATTCTGTACTGGATGTCGCTGATATTCTGTTCGTCAATCCAGTCAACACAGGTTACTCTCGCGTTCTGCCAGAGCAAGATGGCTCAATGGCTGACAAGCAAACTCTGCAATCGCGCTTTTTCGGTGTCAATGCTGATATCAAATATCTGGCTGGGTGGCTCAATACCTTTATCAATCGACATGGCCGTGCACTGTCACCGAAATTTTTGATTGGTGAGAGCTACGGCACAACTCGCGTTTCTGGCCTGGCCCATGAGCTGCAAAACAAGCAGTGGTTATTCTTAAACGGCGTGGTGCTGGTTTCTCCAACGGATATTGGCATTAAGCGTCAGGGACCGGTAAAAAGTGCCAACCGTCTTCCCTATTTCGCAGCAACCGCCTGGTATCACAAGGCGCTCCCCGATGCTTTGCAAAATCAAGATTTATTGAGTGTACTTGAGCAGGTGGAAGCCTACACCTTAGACCATTATCTGCCTGCATTGGCCAAAGGCGCTATGTTAAGTGAGCAAGAGCGCCTGGCAGTAGCAAAGCAAGTCGCACACTTCAGCGGACTATCGGAACAGTTTGTACTACAAAATAACCTCGACATACCCAACCACGCTTTCTGGAAAGAGCTGTTACGCGAGCGTGGTTATACCGTCGGCCGTCTTGACTCCCGCTATCTGGGCATTGATAAACGAGACGCCGGTGAAGGTCCCGACTATTGGCCTGAACTGGATGCCTGGCTGCATGCCTTTACGCCGGCAATTAATCATTACTTCCGCCACGAGCTGAACTATAAAACGGATATCAAATACAATATGTTTGGCGATGTAAGGCCCTGGGATCGCAGCAAAAACGAGGTGGGTGAGCAACTGCGTTTGTCAATGGCCAAAAACCCTTACCTGAACGTGATGGTGCAATCAGGTTACTATGACGGTGCCACCAACTACTTTGACGGTAAGTATAACCTCTGGCACCTCGACCCCAGTGGTAAAATGCAGGACCGGTTGCGTTTTAAAGGCTACCGCTCTGGCCACATGATGTATCTGCGCCGCCCGGACCTCACCCTGGCCAATCAGGATCTGCGAGCATTCATTACTGACGCATTAAAGTACAATCAACCTGCTAAATACTGATCTCACACAAGTCTCTCACGGCGCTGCAATGCAGTGCGTTTCTTGTCTCGTAATGACCATTGTGATTACTTCACACACTATGCTTAAAAGTTAGGTATACTCAAAACAACAATTGACGATGTCCATCTTTTTTATTCCGCTTACCCAGCAATAAGTTAACGACAATTCACAGGGGCGCGGAGTATATAATGGACCCGAAGTAACAATTTTGAGGAAACCTCATGAGCGAACATTTTCGCGTCGTGTTTTCCGGCTTTAAGCCCGACACTGACAGCCAGGCAGCCACAGAGCAACTCGCTGCCAAGTTAAAAGTACCGACGCAGAAAGTCGTCGACTTCACTGCCGGTAAACCTTTATTTGGCCCAGGTGATAAGCAAAAGTGCCTAAAGCAGGCCAAATTACTCGCCGTATACGGGATCCAGAGTAAACTGCAATCACAGGCCTCAGCCCCCGCAGAAAACATTCAAAATGCAGCTAATGAACGTGTATTTGATGCTCTGGATTACATCACCAGCAGTCTCATCCGTATCGAAGAAAAGCTCGATGAACTGGAGCAACGCATCGATGGCAAGCAAGTTCAGGATGAACAGCATGAAGAGGATGAGTGGGAAGATGAAGCTTTATTTAGTGAACTGGAACTCGACAATGAGCCCCCCAAACGCTCTAAGAAGCTGCTGTATATTCTCCTGTCATTATTAGTGTTGTTACTGATTGTGTTGGGGCTCAGTCTGGCTTTCCCTGAATTGGTACCTATGTAATGAAAGCAGCCTCACTTGAAAATGAAAAAATTGCATCATCAAGGAAAGATATCAGGAAAAGCATTAGGAAATTGCGTAACAGCCTAACTGAACAACAACAAATAGAGGCAAGTAAAAAACTAACTATTAATTTTTTTCAACATACAAAACCCACTAAAAACGCCCGCATCGGGGTCTACCTCGAGAACGATGGCGAACTAAGAACTAACGTTTTAATTCAATCACTTTGGTCCAAAGGCGTGGACCTTTATTTGCCTGTAATACACCCCTTCAGCGGCGTTACTTTGCTCTTTCAGAAGTATGAAAAAAACTCACCCATGAAGCAGAATCGCTATGCTATCTTAGAGCCAGAATTGAATTGTAGCCAAATTTGTCCACTGGCGCAGCTAGACTACTTGCTGCTCCCTTTGGTGGCATTTGACGATTCAGGGAACCGCCTTGGTATGGGCGGTGGCTATTATGATCGTACGCTGGCGCGTTATTACCGTGAGAACTGGCAACAGCCTAAATTGATTGGTCTGGCTCATGAATGTCAGAAAGTTTCAGCACTACCAACCGAAGCCTGGGATGTGCCTTTACCAACCATAATCACGCCACAGCACTGCTATCAGTGGCAAAACGGGTAATAACGCGTTGTCACTGTAAACAAGCCTTGAGCACCTGATCATAATTTCAGTCATTGATGGCATATGACATATTTTTTTTGTGCTTTGAGCGTATAATTGCGAACCAATAATCAACTAAAACAGTGATCGCGTTATGACTCAAGATGAAATGAAAAAAGCAGCTGCCTGGGCGGCATTACAATATGTAGAAGCCGGTACAGTCGTTGGTGTAGGTACAGGTTCCACCGTCAATCACTTTATAGACGCACTAGGAAGTGTCAAAGACACCATAAAAGGAGCAGTTTCAAGTTCAGAGGCTTCTACGGAAAAGCTCAAAGCACTGGGCATCGACGTGTTCGAACTCAACGACGTCTCTGAACTGGATATATATGTGGATGGCGCAGATGAAATTAATGCTCACAATCAGATGATCAAAGGCGGTGGCGCAGCTCTGACACGCGAAAAGATTGTCGCTGCTGTTGCCCGCAAGTTTATCTGTATCGTCGACAACACCAAACATGTAGACGTATTGGGACAATTCCCGTTACCCGTTGAAGTGATCCCAATGGCACGCAGCTATGTTGCCCGCGAATTACTTAAGCTCGGTGGCGATCCCGTCTATCGTCAGGGTGTGGTAACGGATAACGGCAATGTGATTTTGGATGTGCATGGGCTGTCCATTACACAAGCAACTGAACTGGAAGAGAAAATTAATCAAATCGTCGGTGTTGTTACCAATGGCCTGTTTGCTCAGCGCGGTGCCGACATCGTCATCACTGGTACCTCAGAGGGGCCACAAATTAAGTAACAGGAATGAGTCATGAGTAAGGTATCCTTGTCTAAGGACAAAATTCGCATTTTATTGTTGGAAGGCGTACATCAGAGCGCAGTTGAAACGCTCAAACGCAACGGTTATAGCAATATCGAGTACGTGAAGACATCGCTGCCTGAAAATGAACTGATTGAGCGGATCAAAAATGTCCACTTTGTGGGGATCCGCTCGCGCACTCACCTTAATGAAAGGGTGTTAGAAGCGGCTGAAAAGCTCGTCGCGATTGGCTGTTTCTGTATTGGTACTAATCAAGTCGATCTCAGTGCAGCTAAAAAGCGCGGCATTGCCGTCTTTAATGCCCCGTTTTCTAATACTCGCTCAGTGGCGGAACTGGTTTTGGGTGAAATCCTGCTATTGTTGCGTGGCATTCCAAAACGCAACGCCATGGCACATCGAGGTGAATGGTTTAAATCGGCCATCGGCTCTTTTGAAGCCCGCGGTAAAACGCTGGGGATCATCGGATATGGTCACATAGGCACTCAGCTGGGGATCATGGCTGAAAACATCGGCATGAAAGTCGAGTTTTACGACATTGAAGACAAACTGACCCTGGGTAATGCACAACAGGTCCAGAGCTTAACCCAGCTGCTTCAACGTGCCGATGTAGTTAGCCTGCATGTCCCAGAAACGCCACAAACTAAAAACCTAATCGGTATGGCCGAGCTGGAAGTGATGAAGCAAGGCGCGATTCTGATCAATGCATCTCGCGGTACAGTGGTAGACATCGATGCACTGGCCGAGGCACTTAGCGCCGGAAAACTGTCTGGTGCTGCTATCGACGTATTCCCGGTCGAGCCCAAGTCTAATGAGGAAGAGTTTGTCTCCCCACTGCGTCAATTCGACAATGTGATCTTAACGCCACATGTCGGTGGTTCTACGCAGGAAGCACAGGAAAACATTGGCATTGAAGTCGCGGGTAAACTCACTAAGTACTCAGACAATGGCTCCACCGTCACCGCAGTCAACTTCCCGGAAGTGTCACTGCCTGAGCTATCAAACCGCAGTCGTCTGCTCCATGTGCACGAGAACCGCCCAGGCGTCCTGACACAAATTAACCAGGCGTTTGCACAACATGGCATCAACATTGCCGCGCAGTATCTGCAAACGGATGACAGCATTGGCTACGTGGTCATCGATGTTGACAGCGACCACTCTGAAGTTGCATTAAAAGAGCTAAGCGCAGTAGAAGGTACTATCCGCGCCCGGATCCTGCACTAATAAACCGCATATGCCGCAGACACAAAAAAGCCTGTCACAAGACAGGCTTTTTTAGTTTCAATTGCGGTGCAATTTATTGCACTGCAATGTGGCAATTATGCCATGAAATCAACACCTTCTTTGATGTCTTTTTCAAGAGTCGCAAGCATGTCGTCTTTTGCTTGTTGCTCAAACGCGCTCAGCTCGCCGTAAGGTAGCAGCTCTTCTACGCCGTTTTTGCCAAGACGAACTGGTTGTGCGAAGAAAGTTGCATCACCAGTGTTGCCTTCAACGTAAGCGTACTCAACCACGTTTTCACCTTGCAGACCTTTAACCAGTGAGAAGCAGAAACGCGCTGCCGCTGCGCCCATAGACAGAGTTGCAGAACCGCCACCCGCCTTCGCTTCAACCACTTCAGTACCCGCATTCTGGATACGTTTAGTCAATGCAGCTACTTCTTCGTCAGAGAACTCAACGCCCTCAACCTGAGAAAGCAGAGGCAGGATAGTTGTACCTGAGTGACCACCGATCACAGGTACTTTAACGTCGTTTACGTTCAGACCTTTCAGCTCAGCGATGAAAGTCTCTGCACGGATCACGTCCAGTGTTGTTACACCGAAAACGCGAGCTGGATCGTAAGTACCCGCTTTTTTGAATACTTCAGCAACGATTGGCACAGTGCCATTCACAGGGTTAGTGATCACACCAACCAGAGCTTTAGGACAGTTTTTAACGATGCCTTCAGACAGAGTCTTGATGATGCCCGCGTTTACATTGAACAGATCAGCACGATCCATACCTGGCTTACGTGGCATACCTGCAGGGATCAATACGATGTCTGCATCAACCAGCGCTGCATCCAGGTCGTCTTTACCAAAACCAGCGACTGTTACCGCTGTTGGGATGTGAGACAGATCAACCGCTACGCCAGGTACTACTGGCGCTACGTCATATAGCGCAAGCTCAGAACCAGCAGGCAAACCGTTTTTAAGCAAAAGAGACAATGCTTGACCGATACCGCCAGCGGCACCTAATACAGCAACTTTCATTGGAATTCTCCATAATTTGAAGGTGGAATTAAATGTGCTGTAAAGATAATGAAAAGCGCCGCCAAAAACAAATTTATACGCGCAATTTTCGTCTTTTTTTCGACTATAGTTGTAAAGTTCGCGACAAATTCTGCTACTAATGGTTTACGCATGCGCTGCGTTTCTAATATCGATAATCTACACCGCTTGAAGAATCTTCTTGTCCTGAAATTTGGGTAACAGACTGGTTTTGTGTAAAATCCTAACAGTCGAGTCACAAAGAAGTATTAAGTATGCAGCCGCAGGAAAAACAAGAAGCCCTCGTTAAAGCCTTTAAGGCCCTGTTAAAAGAAGAAAATTTTGGTTCTCAAGGTGAAATTGTTGATGCCCTCAAAGAGCAGGGATTTGACAATATCAGCCAAAGTAAAGTCTCTCGTATGCTAAGTAAGTTCGGTGCCGTCCGGACCCGCAATGCCAAACAGGAAATGGTGTATTGTTTGCCCGCCGAGATGGGCGTACCAACGGCAAAAAGCCCGTTACGCCAGCTGGTCATTGACATAGTGCACAACGAGATGATGATCATCATACGCACCAGCCCGGGCGCCGCCCAGCTGATTGCACGCTTATTGGATTCTTTGGGATCTGCCGACGGTGTATTAGGGACCATCGCTGGCGATGACACCATTTTTATCGCACCCGCCAAAGTGTCTGAAATCGACGCGACGCTGGAGCGTGTCAAAACACTGTTTGACAACGTCTAATAACGATTATGATTGCGCCATTTGTTGCAAGAACTGTAACGATGGCGCAAAAAATGCGGCCCCCATATCGCCTTGTGAATAATCCAGTAACGGATCATAATCCCCATCACCAGACAATCCAAAGCGACTATGTAATAGCTGCTCAAACGCGTTGCCTTTTGCAGCGCAGCTGAGCCATAGGCTGCCTTGCTCATAAACATCCCCATAGGGCATACTCTGATTCAATAACAATGGCCTGCCTTCACTGTCTTTTATTTCATTCAATCGAGCATGATTGTATGGTGGCGCATCATCAATCAACTCGTTGTCCAGCCGGGTGCGCCCCATCAGTTGCTCCTGATCTGACAAAGGTAACGCCTGCCAGCGGGCCAAATCGAACTGAGTCCGCAAAATATGGATATAACTGCCCTGATCATCCAGGCCTCCAGAGTTATTCACTAAGGCTACCTGACGTTTAAACCGCCCGTGAGGTATATCGGCACCATAAACAAACCCATTAAAATCTCGACCATCGAGAAAACGAAAAGCGCGTACCTGCGCAACCAGTTCAACACACCCGGACAACATGTGAAGCACACTCTGGGCAAACAGGTGATTCACGTCTTCCCGATCTGAGCGGATCACATAAAGCAAATCAAAAGGCTGACTGTTACACAAATGCTCACTGCTTTTAATCAGGGGAAAACTTTTCAACTGAGGGGGAATGAACTCGGGATAAATATGGGGCCAATATTGCGCCCCAACAGCCACAAAGCTGCTGAGCATGGCCTCTGAAAAGCGGTCGCTAAGTTCGTCCTGTAGTCTGCCAGACTGACTGAGTGCCGAGCGCACCGCCTCATCCTGACCATCCAGTACATTAAAAAATAAGTGCAAACCATGCAGATTTGCCTCGGCACATACCCCTGATTGTGCTTGCGCCATCACCCCATCCTATCATTATATCAACACGCGAAAATCTGACATAATATCAATCCGCATAATTAAGTAGCTCGTCTTGAGACGGAAAAATCTCGGTGATAACCAGGCAAAAATTTCTCATTTAGCTGCTCTAAATGAGAAATTTTTTACACAGTCAGCGGCTGATTTAACCCCTCACAGTGGTTGTGCATAAGTGCTGATTTCTATATGCGCCAACAATACTGCACCTGAGCGGTACGGTTGTGCCAGTTTGTTATTAGACACTTCCTGCCGCCGCCCAGCTCATCGCACTAATCCAAAACGCTTTAAACTAATGTAACGAATTGTTATGCATTAAGAAAAGAAGTTTATCGCATGGGGCTTAATTTTCAAACTTACCGGCCGACTTAGATCCAGTGGTTTATCTGATGGCATAGCAACCTCCAACATTTGGCCTTCCAGCTCGATGGCATATAAATACTCAGTGCCAACAAAGCGGTGTTGTGCCACATCAACTTGTCCCTGCTCGGTATTAAACAGCTCAATGTGACTGGGCCTAAGGTAAATCTGCCCTTCCCGTGCCGGGCTCTCAATATCAATCAGAGACTCTACCGAACCAAACGCGGTTTCAACCTGCGCACCATTGTGACGCTGTGCCGAAACGTACGCACCCTGTCCCAAAAACTCAGCAACCTGGCGACTGCTCGGATGCTGAAAGAGTTCTTTGGGTGTGCCTAACTGGGCGATCTGCCCCTGGTGCATGATAGCGAGCCGATCGGCAAAGGCAAACGCTTCATCTTTTGAATGACTGACGAAGATAGCGGATACCTGCTGATCCTTAATAATATCGCGAATATCTTTGATCAGCTGAAAGCGCACCTGTGCATCAATATTCGAAAAGGGTTCGTCCAACAATAACAAGTTCGGGTGATATGCCAGCGCTCTGGCAATGGCCACACGCTGCTGCTGACCACCAGATAATTCATGAGGAAAGCGCTCAGCATAGCCTTCAAGGTGGACCAGCTCTAACATGTGCGCCACGCGATTTTGTCGTTCTGTCTTGCTCAGCTTATTCAAACCAAAAGCAATATTCTGTGCCACCGTCAGGTGAGGAAATAACGCATAGTCCTGAAACATCATGCCTATATTACGGTGCTGAGGAGCGACAAAGTGCCGCTCACTGCTGACACTTTTACCATTGATTCGGATTTCACCCTGTTGAGGGTGCAACAGGCCTGCAATCGCTTTCAGGGTGGTGGTTTTGCCGCAGCCACTGGCGCCAAGCAAACATACTATTTCATTCTCATCCACAGTTAAATCAAGCTGCTGGATTACAGGATGGCCGTCATAGTGATAGTTTAACGATTGAATTTCTAAACTTGGCATTAGTTATGTTGCTCCATTGAGCGGTTGACCCAATATAACGGGATAAGCCCGACCAGGACGATAAACAGCGCTGAAATCGAAGCCAGCTCCAACTGCTCATCACTGACATACTGATAAACATGGGTAGCCAGGGTCTCAAAATTAAAGGGACGCAATAACAGCGCCGCAGGCAGTTCTTTCATACATTCGATAAAGACCAGTAAGCCAGCCGTCAGCAAGCCTCGCTTGAGCAGGGGCATATGAACCTGAGTCAGGGTCTGAAAGCGCCCCTTTCCGAGTGACAAACTGGCCATGTCGATACTTGGGCTGATCCGTACAAAGCTGGATTCAACCGCGCCATGTGCAATGGCATAGAAGCGCACCACATAAGCAAAAATCATCGCGAACAAGGTACCACTCAGTAACAGTCCTGGCTCAAAACCACTGCCATCCAGCCAATCATTGAGTTTGGTATCCATCAGTGTCAACGGTAGCAAGACCGCAATGGCCAATACAGTACCTGGCAGGGCATAACCTGTACTGGCAAAACGTCCTGGCAGGTTGGTGAACTTACCCGGCTCAATGCGCTGATAGTACACCACCAGTAAACTGATAAACATGGCAATTACACTTACATACAAACTGATCTGTAAGCTTTGCAGCGCATAGGTAAAGAACTCAGCATTCCAAGCCTGTTCGAAATAATGAAAAGCATAATTGAGTAGTATTCCGACCGGAACAAAAAACGCGATGCCAAGGATAAGCATGCAAAACCCCCAGGCCAGCCATCCTTGGTAACCCGTCAGGTCATATAAGTGATTGTCGTTAACACCAGACTGACGCTCATGCACCACCTGAGTTTTACGGCTCATGCGTTCAAGTAACAAGGCAACAAATAAAAACAGCAGCATAATACCCGAAATTTTGGCCGCCGCTGTCAGGGAATAATACCCCAGCCAGGTGTCATACACTGCCGTCGTCAGGGTACTGACCGCAAAATAATGGACTGTGGCAAAGTCTGCCATAGTTTCCATACTGATCAGCGCAAGTGCTGCGACAATCGCACCACGAGACAAGGGCAGGCTGACCTTAAAGAAACTTTGCGCCGGACTCATGCCCATCAGCTGGCTTGCCTGAACCAGTTTAAAAGACTGTTCTCGCAATGCAGTTTTAAAAATCAAATAGAGATAGGGATAGAGCACCAGTGCTATCATTACAATCGCACCGGGCAAAGTTCGCAGGTCGATAAACCAGTAATCATCCGGTCCCTGCCAGCCAAATTGCTGCCGTAGCCAAATTTGAACCGGGCCCGCATAATCCAACAGGTCGGTATAAACGTATGCGATAATATAAGCAGGCAGTGCAAGAGGTAACATCAACGCCCATTCAAACACCCGCTTACCGGGAAAACGACAATAGGCTGTTAACCACCCCAAAGGCAGGGCTATTAAGGCGCTGAGCACCACAACGCCGGCGATCAGCACCAGGGTGTTACGGGTGTAGTCCCATAACACACTCTGCCATAGATGGCTGAATACTTCCGATTCGCCTTGCAGCGCCTCGAAAATCAAAAATGCCAGCGGGATTGACAGTGCAATGCCTATCAACCACGCCATGCTCTGCCACGAGGACAGACTTTGTTTTAATTGCATTTACAGGTCAAATTTTACCTCATCGATGAGCTTAAGCGCCATCGGACGGTATTTACTGATCTCGGACAAAGGTAGGCTGTCTTCCTTAAAAGTGCCCCAGGATGCCACTAATTTCGACAATTCGACGCCCGGTTTAACCGGATATTCCATATTCATCGAGGCGTACATGTTCTGTGCTTTATTGTCGGTCATAAACTCGATCAGTTTCAAGGCATTTTCTTTGTTTTTCGAGTACTTGGTCATCACGACACCCGAAACATTCAGATGTGAACCCCGATCACTCTGGTTTGGAAAGTTAATGTAGACGGCATCTGCCCAGGCTCTTTGCTTATTGTCTTCAAGCATTTTGCCGAAGTAATAGCTGTTGCCCAGCGCCAGATCACACAAACCTTCTTTTACGGCTTTTACCTGAGCGCGATCATTACCTTGTGGCTTACGTGCCAGGTTTGCTTTAACCCCTTGCAGCCAGGTTTTGGTTTCAGCCTCGCCATGGTGTGCAATCATAGAAGCGACCAGACCCAAGTTGTATGGGTGTTTGCCCGAACGTGTACAAATCTTACCTTTGTATTTAGGGTTAGCCAGCTCTTCGTAGCTCAGGCTCGTCAACTTGCCCGCTCTGTCTTTAGAAGAATAGACATTACGTACGCGTTTGGTCAGCGCGACCCAGTGACCATCCGGATCGCGAAAGCTGGCCGGGATATTTTTATCAATTTTGTCACTTTCAATGGCATTGGTCAGTCCCATTTCCTCTAACTGGATCATGGCGCTAAAGTTTGATGTCAGAACCAGATCGGCGCGACCGTGTTTGCCTTCGCGTTTAACCCGCTCAATCAAACCTTTTTTCGCGAATACAACATTGGTCTTAATGCCGGTCTGTTTAGTAAAGTCATCCAGGATCGGCTGGATCAAGAAAGGCTGACGATAGGAATAGATGTTCACTTCATCCGCAGCGACAGCAGATAAACTGGTTACAGCAGCAAGCAGTGTTGCGATTGCACTTTTCATATAAGCTCCAAATAATAACAATAACTATTCTCAGGCTATGGTAACCCGGATCCCGACAAAATACAGCCGATAGTTCAACATATTGCAATTTTATTAAATAGCGACATCCGGACATTTAGTTGTGAGAGATCTCTCACTAAGCATGTCGCAATCTATGAAGATACCGCTGACTTTATCAGCAAAATATAAAAAGGTCTTTGTTAGATAACAAGTTTTTTTACAGCCAATGCCTTTACCCGAAATTCAAAGCGTTTTTTCGTGCTGTCATCTCACCCAGACTCCCATATACTTTAGTCATCTCAAGGGGAGAGCACAAAGCAACATGGAAACGGATTGAGTTGCTTATCAGGGAGTTTGTGCGGTAGGAGTGTCAGGAACTAGGATTAGGCTTCGGACAACAGGAAATGCCGATTAAGTAAGGACGTTGATGCACAGGTGGATGGTGCATTGGAATACAGGGAGATAGGAACAAGTCAGGATGACGACACAAAGGATGGTTAGCATGGACTAATTCAGCAACTGGGACTGCTGATTGCTTAAAGGACAGTACAGGATGTACATCTCGCAGAATGACAACGCAAGGCGAGACATGGACGAGCATGTAAGGAGTTGATCTCATCAACATAGCAGGATGCTATTTAGAAGATTCCGTCAAGCGCGGCCCGCAAGGGTCGCGCTCTTCTTATTTTGACTGACTGTCACTTCGCGTGCTTTATTGACTCAAGAAAGCTTACTTTTTTTCCCTTTCAGATAGGCATCTCGAAAATCCACAAAATGCTGAGTCAGGTACTCTGCGGCCTGCGCCTCGCCATTTTCAGCCAACACCACACAAGCGACTTCTGCGGTGCCGAGTTGATGAGCGTGCGGAGCCACTCTCAGTTTGTAATCCGATAAGCTTTCAGGCGTTACCGACAACACCGGAAATTGATCCAGATAAGGGCTTTTACGAAACATCTTTTTCGCTTCACGCCAGGTACCATCCAGGAAAATAAAGAGCGGTTTTTTACCACTTTGCCGAGTTACACTCTGCACTACGCGTTCCGGTTCCACATTTTCGGCAGGAAAGACCACGACTGGCTGATAAGCCGGATCCTCTAGTAAAGTCAGCAAGCCTGGCTCAGGATCAGTGCGGTCCCAGCGAAATGCATGATTATCCGGTACAATATCCGCGATAAGTCGGCCTGTATTAGACGGCTTAAAGCTCTCATTATGGTACATAAGCAGGCACACTGCGCTATCACACTCGGCGACCTGAACACCCGCACAAATACACAGAGATTCAGCCAGTAAACACCGTTCACAACGAGGTAGTTTTGACCCCCGAGCCTTGAATTCCCGCCGTGCGGATGCGATTTGTTGGGCTCGTAATGCCAGTACCGAGTTTTCCACGCCCACGCAGCTCCCGTTTTGCATAAAAATGCCAATATTAGCAAAAAGCACGTCTCAATAGAACTGCTCGTAGCCTTAGTCTATTTTTTAGTAACAGACTTAACTATAATTGCGCGCTTCAATAATCTCGAAATGGAATCGAAATAATATGAAAAAACTAATTTTGCCCGCGCTTTTGTGCTTACCTTTATTCGCAAATGCGACAGCTTACACACAAGTTGCAACAATTAAAGATATGACCGTTAGTCACAACACAGTGCGTGTTAAGTTATCTGTAATGAACGAACTTTCTGAATGCTCATCTTCTCCCACCAGCGCCAAATGGTATCACTTAGATCTAGCTAAGGAAGGCAGCCAGCATATTTACTCCTCTTTACTGGCAGCTAAATTCGCGAAGCAAAAACTGTTCATGGAACTGAGCGGTTGCTTCACTCAGAATGCAAGCAGCAAGTACCCGAGAGTTACGCAGGTTTATATGTGCGATACCATGTGGTGTCAATAAAGAGAAACAACATGATCATTTCCTCTTCAGCACGTTTGAAATACCGCCTCATGACTCAGGATGATGGTGATCTACTCATCGACCTGGACAGTGACCCGGCGGTAATGCGCTACTTAACCAATGGTAAACCAACTTCCCGTGAACAAATTGAGCAATTCTATCTGCCACGTTTGGCCAAGTTTACTAATCCAGAGCAGGGTTGGGGCCTATGGCATTGTAGCTTGATAGACGATGAAACTTTTCTGGGCTGGGTATTGATCCGGCCCATGTATTTCTTTAACGGTGAAATGGACGAGCGAGATCTCGAAATAGGCTGGCGCTTCAAACAAATTGCCTGGGGGAAAGGCTATGCAACCGAAGCTGCCAGACACATCGCCAAGCACCTTGCTGAACAAGATAAAATGGATTATCTGAGCGCTGAGGCACTCAAAGGGAACCTGGGTTCAATTAACATCATGAAAAAACTATCCATGACCTTCTTGCGAGAAGGCATTCATGAAGGTCCTGAAGGACCTATGGATGTGGTGTATTATCGAAAATCGGTATAACGATAAAGCGGGTAAATATACCCGCCTTATATCCGATTAAACCATCAGGAAAATCACCAGGAACAAACCTAACAGTAAGCGATAGATCACAAATGGCAGCATCCCCATCCGTTCTATCACTTTCAAGAAGAAGTGAATACACGTATAAGCTGCGATAAAGGACAACGCAGCTCCAGTAATTATGGCGCTCCAGTCGATCAACTCATCTCCCGTGGCCAATTTCAATGTGTAATACCCACCCGCTGCAGCAATGATTGGAATAGACATTAAAAAAGAGAAGCGGGCCGCACTTTGCTTATTCAGCCCCAACATCATGCCTGCCGTCATGGTGATCCCTGAACGCGACGTGCCCGGTAACAAAGCTGCTACGACCTGGGCAAAGCCAATGATCAAGGCGCTGCGCCAGTTCAGTTGATAAATGGTTTTGGTCTGTTTTGCAGTGGCATCAGCATACCAAAGTAACAAGCCAAAAATGACCGTCGTTGCCGCGATAACCCAGGCGCTTCGGGAAAAGTCTTCGACCAGATCTTTGGCCAAAACCCAATAACAAGACCCGGGATCGTTGCCACGATAATCCACCAACCAAGGCGACTATCATCCGTCGAACCTTGCTTGCCGAAAGATTTAAACCAGGCGCCCAGTATGTCGGCAACTTCTTTGCGAAAATAAATGAGCACAGCAGCCAATGAGCCAACGTGCACGGCGACATCAAATGCCAACCCCTGATCTTGCCAGCCGAATATCTGAGACGGCAATATCAAATGTGCTGAGCTGGAAATCGGCAGAAATTCGGTTAATCCCTGGATCAATGCCAGGACAATAATTTCGATGATACTCATGGTAAAGAAAACTCCACTTTCCATAGTTTTTGCGCTTGGTTGTCATAAGCTTGCCAGATCTCGACCATGCGACAGCCCAGCGCGGGATGAATAAAATCTGGGGCTATTTCAGCGAGAGGCCGGAGCACAAAGGCGTTCTTAGTGACCTCATCACGTGGTAGCTGAGCAGGAGAATCACAAATCACATCGTCGTAGAACAGGATATCCAGATCCAGAGTTCTGGGGCTGAATTTCTTGTCCTGAGGCGTTCTGCCGTTATCGCGCTCTATTTGTTTTAACAAAATGCATAAGTCTGGCAGCGACATGTCGGTATGCGTCGCAAACACAGAGTTATAGAAGTTCTTACCGTTAAACCCCACAGGCTCACTTTCATACACATCCGAATGGACATAATCCGGAAAATGCTTAATGAGCGTTGTCAGACCCTGACGGAAATGACGGTCGCGATCAACATTGGACCCTATACTGATAAACACATGCGCCATACTATCGGTTCCGCGTGATTTCCAGACCAACAGTTTGTGCCTGAGGAACAGCTGCCGGCTTGCTGACCCGAATAGTGATAGCCTCAATAGCAAACTCTTGTAGGATAATGGCTGCCAATTGCTCGACCAGCGTCTCAAGAAGTTCAACCCGACTCGCCTCAGTATGAGCAATCACCCGCTCACTGACTTTGGCATAATCTACGGCCAACGTAATGTCATCCTGTCGCGCAGCCGCAGAGATATCAGTCTTCATCGCTATATCAAAGAAAAGGCTTTGTTTACTTTCTTTTTCAAAGTCGTAAACTCCTATTATGGTCTCGACGTGTAATTGCGAGATATAGACCGTGTCCATGTAAACTCCTGACATGACTGATTCGGATCGGCTTTTTCACGTACTCAGCCGCCTTAAAATAAAGCGACGATGATAGCCCAAATAACGGCAAGAAAAAATAAGGAAGCTTGTGATAGTCAGTTTAATATGTATTTGTGCTTATTTATTTGGTTCAATCTCTTCCGCGATTTTGATTTCCAGGCTGTTTTCATTGCCCGATCCCCGCTTTTCTGGTTCAAATAACCCTGGCGCAACCAATGTGCTACGGCTTGGCGGTAAACTTCCTGCCGCTCTGGTCCTGGTATTTGATATTCTCAAAGGGACTATCCCAGTGTGGGGAGCCTATTTTCTGGGCATTGAACCCATCTGGCTGGGCATTGTCGCAGTGTGTGCCTGTCTGGGCCATATTTACCCGGTATTTTTCCATTTTAACGGTGGTAAAGCGGTTGCGACAGCGTTTGGGGCACTACTGCCAATCGGACTATCACTTGGGGGGATGCTGATCGGTACCTGGCTGCTCGTGTTGGCACTAACACGTTACTCGTCACTCGCAGCGATTGTAACCGTATTAGCCGCGCCGGCATACACCTGGCTCATAAAACCTATGTACACATTGCCCGTGTGCTTTTTGACTTTACTGATAATATTTCGCCACAGAGCCAACATTCGTCGGCTCCTGAGTGGGACCGAGCCTAAGCTCGGTAAGAAAAACGTCGACTAACGTCAGACCATTACAGTGGCGGTAAGCTATCCAGTGGCCAACGTGGCTGAGTTTTCATACTTAACTCAGCAGTTTGCCCCGCTTTAAGACGCTGCATGCCTGCATAAGCGATCATCGCACCATTATCAGTACAAAACTCAGTACGAGGGTAATACACTTTGCCTTTCATCCCCTGCATCATACGTTCAAGCTTAGTGCGCAGCTCAGTATTCGCACTTACACCGCCAGCAATGATTAAGCGATTAATGCCAGTTTCTTTCAGGGCGCGTTTACACTTAATCGCCAATGTATCAACTACGGCCGTCTGAAATGCATGGGCAATATCAGCTTTGGTTTGCTCGTCATCCCCTGCCGACTTAATGGTATTCGCCGCTGCGGTTTTCAGACCACTAAAGCTAAAGTCCAGGCCAGGGCGGTCTGTCATAGGCCTTGGGAACACAAACCGGCCAGCCACGCCCTGTGTTGCTAACTTAGCCAGCATGGGACCACCCGGATAGTCTAACCCTAAGAGTTTCGCCGTTTTATCAAAGGCCTCACCAGCGGCATCATCCACCGACTCACCGAGTACTTCGTATTCACCGATGCCTGCCACTTTCACCATCATAGTGTGGCCACCAGATACCAGTAAAGCAACAAATGGAAACTCTGGCATGTCATCTTCCAGCATAGGCGCTAGCAAATGCCCTTCCATGTGATGCACAGCAACGGCGGGAATATTCCAACCAAACGCCAGTGAGCGGCCAATGGAAGTGCCCACAAGCAAAGCCCCCACCAAGCCAGGTCCTGCTGTGTAAGCAATGCCATCGAGCGACTCAGGGCCACAGCCGGCCTGTTTAAAAGCGGCTTCAATTAAAGGAATGGTTTTGCGAACGTGATCTCTCGATGCCAGTTCCGGTACTACGCCACCATAATCCGCGTGAACTTTTACCTGACTGTACAACTGATGCGCCAAAAGTCCCTGCTCATCATCATAGATGGCAATCCCCGTCTCATCGCAAGAAGATTCGATACCTAGAATTCGCAATGTTGATTCTCCACTACTAAAAATTTGGACAAATGATTCAAGCGTCGATTGCCAAACCAATGTTTGTCTGGCCGTCGCTCAATGCCAATGCCTTAAGCGTTTTAACCGACTGATTATCAATCCTCGGCATTTGTGCAACACAATCGATGAGTTCACCAAGCACGTCGATTTCGTATTGCATCAATGGATGCTCTCTCACATGTTGATTATTCGGCTCAATGTCTTCTGCCATCAGTAAGAATTCAATGTATCTGGCCACGGTTGCTTGAGATATTTTAGCCACATTGACAAACTCACTTTCATCTTTACTCATTACACCCTGAATAAAGCCGAGTAACGCCGTAGCCACGTCGATTGCGGCATAGGTGCCGAACATGTCGAAGTCTTTTAGCTCCGGAACATTAGGCTCAATTTTTTCAATTTGTTTTTCTAAGCTGATTTTACTTTTCGGCAGCAACACTTTTTCCCAGCAAACATTCAGTGCACTGCGCAGGGTCGTCTCATCCCCAAACCCGGTCGCTTCACTGAACAAACCATAATTTGGCAGCATACGTTCTAATATCGCAGCCGCAAGCACCGCTTTTTGTAAATAATTTAGCTCTCTGATGCGCTGAAAGTTATTTGCCTTCGTCATAGCTTTTTCCACAGTGCCAGCAATATTGAAACCCCGAACCATTGTGTTCAGAACAGCTGCTGCACTGCCAATCTTCCGATAAATTAGTTTGCTGATAGTTTACCAAGATTTCTTCTGCCTCGGGTACTTTTATCGCACAGACAAATATTTTTATTGTATTTTGCGCAAAGGGCATTTCTCCCAGAGCAGCTGCCAGTGCCTCTCCTTCGACGTGGGTTTTAAGTCGGGCCTGTGCCAGCAACCCCAGTACAATGTGGGCTTCCAATGGGTTATCCGTGCGATATACGCACGTCCAGTCAAACATTGTATTACTCATCACTGGACTCCAAAATTTTGCTATGATAATCACTATTGTAGCGTGCTTAGACGGAGTACAAAAATGACGCTCACCACACCAGGATTGTTGTTCCCTGCAATCTCTTTGTTATTACTTGCCTACACCAATCGATTCTTAGTTTTGGCGCAACTGATCAGAGAATTAAACGCCAGAGAAGGTGACCAACTCAGACCATTGGTTGTCGCCCAAATCGACAACCTCAAAAAGCGTATCAAGCTTATCCGCCTGATGCAGGTATGGGGCGTCATCGCCTTTTTACTCTGTACTATGTCCATGTTTGCCCTGTTCATTGAAGTAGCACTTTTAGGGGTCATTTTGTTTGGCGCTAGCCTCTGCTGCCTGGCACTTTCTTTGCTACTTTCACTCTATGAGATACACATTTCTTGTGATGCCATAGAGATTGAACTCAACAATATTGAAAAAAAGCCAATACAAGATTAAGCAACTCACTTTTTTGCTGGCTATACTAACAGGGAACAGGCACTAAGCAGAGGTTCTATGTGAGCAGCTTTCTCTTTACAAATGAGCCGCTTAAGGATGAGGAGCAAATTACAGTGGATAATGCCCACTGGGATATCCTGGTGGTTGATGATGAAGAGGATATCCATCAGGTAACCAAATTGGTGTTATCTGATTTTAGGTTTGAACAAAAACCCTTGCGTTTTCACCATGCCTACTCTGCAAAGCAGGCAATGGATATCCTAAATTCCGAAGAGTCCATATCTGTTGGGCTGATCGACGTTGTTATGGAAAGCAACCACGCAGGGCTCGATCTCATTAAGTTCATTCGCAACGACATGGCCAATCATGACATTCGCCTGATTTTGCGCACCGGTCAGCCCGGAGAAGCGCCAGAAGAATCAGTTATTCGTGATTATGATATCAATGATTACAAAAATAAAACCGAGCTCACCGCAGTAAAGTTAAAGACCTTGCTCTACTCTGCACTGCGTTCCCACCGCGATATTCAGACTATAGAGCGCCACAAGCGGGGACTTGAGCGAATTATTGATGCCTCTTCGAGCTTTCTAAAATGTAATAATGTTCAGGACTTTGCCTCGACTATTCTGTCCCATGTTGCCGATGTGATGGGTCTCACTGATTCCGATATTTATTGTGCAGCTGCGGTGAATAAACAAAATGGCGCAGGAGCTGAATTTCAGCTACTGGCCGCGTCTGGCGCAGGGATCGAGCCGGAACAAACCGCATTGCCGGATAAAGTAAAAAGTCGCTTTATAGAAACACACAATCGTAAAACGTCCAGTAAGTCCGACCACGAGTATGTCGGTTATTTTACCAGCCAGGCAGGCCTCGAGACCATGTTATACGTAAGTAAAAAAGGCCTGTTACAACCTACAGATTGTCAGTTGCTGGCCTTCTTTGCTAACAACATTGCGCTAGCATACGACAATCTGAACCTCAGAGAAACGGTAAAAGAATCACAAAAAGAGTTGTCCTATATACTCGGAGAAGCTGTAGAGAAACGCTCTAAAGAAACAGGGTCACATGTTAAGCGCGTGGCACATTACAGTTTATTACTGGCTAAATTAGTCGGATTGAACGATTATAGAGCCGAAATTATTAAACTAGCGTCACCGTTGCACGACATTGGCAAAATTAGCATCCCAGATGTCATTCTCAATAAACCAGGAAAACTGAATGACGATGAATGGGCAATAATGAAGACTCATGCCCAGCAGGGTTATGAAATACTAAAAAACTCAACAAATGATATTTTGCAATGCGGCGCAATTATCGCACACCAACACCATGAAAAGTGGGACGGTAGTGGGTACCCGCAAGGGCTCAGAGGTGAACAAATAGACATTGCCGGAAGAATTACAGCACTCGCTGATGTGTTCGATGCATTGGGCAGTGTTCGCTGTTACAAGCCGGTTTGGACACTTGAAAAAATTCTAACAGAGATAAAATCCCAGCGAGGCCAACAATTTGATCCCAAACTGGTTGATCTGTTTGTAGAAAATCTGGAACAATTCATCGCAATACGCGATCAGTACCCAGACTAAATTTTGTAAGCGAAATGTAAAAAATTCACTTGGATGTTTCTCTAAACTGTATTAGTATTAGGGAATCAACGTTGTCATTGCATTTTTGTTGAAATAAAAGGAATTTCACATGAGATTTGAACAACTCGAGCAATTCGTTGCTTTAGGCAATTTACGCCACTTTAGGCAAGCCGCAGAACAAACCAATATCAGTACTTCCGCACTCACCAGAAGCATTCAGACACTGGAAGATGAAATTGGCTGTGAACTTGTCAAACGATCTACCCGCTCCGTCAAACTGACCGAACAGGGCGAACTTTTTCTGAATTATTGTAAGTCGACCTTATCGGAATTAGACATAACCAGAAACACTATCAAACAAAGCTTGTTTGGTCGTGACCAACAACGTGTTGTTGTTGGTTACACCGCACAGGCCAGTAGCATAGTGCCAACGTCATGTGGACAGTTTTTGGCGGATTTCCCTAACGTCAAAGTTGAGATGCAACTTTTGAATGAACACGATCTACTTCGCAAGCTACAGCTTGGTGAAATTGACATCAGTGTTTACCTAGAGTCTGCAACCAGCTTAGTGAGTGATATCCATCTGCCTGACCAACTTGTTTTGTTTGTTGCTAAACAACATCCACTCGCGACACAAGACAGTATTCGTCGCAGTGAGCTTGCTCAGTACCCAATGTACGGCTGTTTCTCTCAGTCTAAACAGGTGCAGAACATGCTAAATGAGGCGGTTGAAGGGCTTAACAAATCAACCAATGTCAAAATTGGTAATATCAGCCAGGTGATTGACGGACTGAAGAATAGCCAGAGCTTTGCCATTGCAAGCATTGAACATTCTAAGGTCATCGCGCAAGACCCGGAACTGATCTTACTGAAGACTAACAAGGACGCTAGTCATGAGCAAATTGTCGTGCAGACCAGTCACCAACTTGGCAGTGGTTCACACGTCAGTAACTTGTTGTCATTAATTGAACAAACAGCACAGAAAAACGCCGTTGCTACAGCGGTGAATAGTTAACGATTAGCTAACTAGGTTTCTTATACTGTTTGGTTAAATGGGAGTTTAGAGCGAGTTTTAGGTATTCTATTCGGGTGTTTAGTATAAACCCGCGGTAATGGAGTCAAAAAATTCGCTCACCCTCACTCGCTTCCTTTCAAAAATAACCCCTCACGAGCCTCTGGGCTATTGACTGGGGATCCCCTCAAATACCAACAACCACTCCGACAAACATCGCCAGACCAACGTAATTATTGCTCAAAAATGCCTGAAAACACTTTTCTCTGCTTCTGTCATTGATCTGCCATTGCAGCCTAACCAGCCACCCCCCGGCAACCACAAAGCCACACCAGAACCACACAGACAAAGTGACCTGGGTTGCAACCCAAGCCATACAGCCCAAAAATGCCAGATTAAGGGCAGCAATAACGTGTCTGTCCCAACGACCGAACAAGATGGCGGTTGATTTAATACCGACGACAAGGTCATCGTCCTTATCCACCATGGCATATTTAGTGTCGTAAGCAACCGTCCAGAGCAAGTTAGCAATAAATAACACCCAGGCAATAGCAGGAACCGTTTCCTGAACAGCCATAAACGCCATGGGTATTCCCCAGCTAAACGCGGCGCCAAGAACAACCTGAGGTAGATTGGTATAGCGCTTCATGAAAGGGTAAACACTGGCCAGCACGAGCGCGCCAAATGACAATAAGATGGTTTGCCAGTTCAGCATCAATACCAGCGCAAAAGAGGCACCGATCAATAATAAAAACAAAGAAAGCGCTTCACCTTCACTGACTGCGCCTCTGGCAAGTGGCCGTTGAGCCGTTCTTTTGACTGCACCATCGACCTTACGATCTGCAAAGTCATTAATCACACAACCTGCACTACGCATCATAAACGTGCCGAGAGCAAAAATGAGTAACAAATGCCACTGAGGAACACCACCAGACGCTATCCACAAACTCCAAAGCGTTGGCCACATCAGTAGTAAAGTACCAATGGGCTTTTCAACACGCATTAGCTGCTTGTATTCGTTTACGTGGTCTGCTCGCAGCCGCGATAGCTTCATACCTTAACTCCATTCAGGAAGATTTCGCACACCAGTACCTTGCAAGTTTGACGCGTAAAAACGCTCCGTCTTGCAAAGCAAGGATCACTGTATAGTCTCTCTTTGGTCGGGAAAAATGAGGGGAGCAGCTTTTGCTCCAGTGTCGCAACCTCAATATCGCCTCTTTGCCACGCCTGTTGGTCAAACAAGCGTTCACCTAACGGGGTAGTGCCAATGTTATCTAACCCCAGTGCATTGGCACTATCAGGTATCCAGCTCTGGCCGTAAACCACAGGAATATCATCACAATATAGCACCACTTCGCGACACAAGGCGCTGTCGCAGTTCAGAATCGCTTGTACTTCCCCATCAAGCTGGCGCACCTGCTCACTGAGTACCTCAACGTGCAGTATTCGACACTGTGAGCGCAGTAAGGCTGTCAGAGAGCCAGTTTCGCATAACAATGCGCGCAGGGCGTCCGGGATGTCCTTATGCCGGGTAAGCGGTTCCCAGCTTGATTGCAATAAATTTGGCAGATTAAACAAGTCAGTAATTCAATTCAGGAAATAACCGCGCCATAATAGCAAAGCTTACTCCGGCAAAAAAGTTTACCTTTCCCTTACTCACTGCTGTTCATAATCTGATTTTACGTATAAACTAATCCTATTGTTGGTATTTAGTTAAGTATTTTCAGGCTATTATGAATCGGATCTGTATCGCGTTGATGGCGTTTTTGCTTGTTTGTGTGAGTACAAACTCACGCGCTGAATCAACCGTTGGCTACTTTGGATTTGAGCCTGACATCATTACCAACTATATCGGGCAGTCCAATAAAAAACTCGGCTACGTCCGGGTGACGGTAGATTTAATGCTTGATGATGTCAGCAACATCGCCGTTGTTGAGCACCACACTCCCCTACTAAGAGATGCCATAGTGCAAATCCTGAGTAAAGAACCAGAAGAAACTATCAAATCATTGACAGGGCGTGAAGAAATACGCCAACGTTGTGCAGAAAAGCTGAAAACACTCCTCAAAGAAGAAACCGGACAAGAAATCATCCGCGAAGTGCTGTTCACCAAGTATTTGTACCACTAAAGTCGCGAGGTTATTCGCCTCGCGTTAAACCTGGCCAGAATCGCGAACACGCAACAGCGTTGCGACCCCCATACCAGCCAATAAGCCAAACAAGTGTGCCCAGTTCGCCATATTGACAAATAATACGTCCATAAAGCCCAACACCATCCAAATTAACATAAAGCCAACGACAGGGGTTCCTATCAAAGGAGGAGACTGTGGATGTTTAACAGAATGGATCCAGCAAAAGCCCAACAAGGCATAAACCACACCACTGAGACCGCCAAAGTTTGCATCGGCTAACAAATACTGCATCCAGTTGCTCAGCAATGCACCAGCCACAAAGACAGTCCAGAGCACCCAATTACCCAGGCGACGCTCAATCATATTACCCAGATAAATCCACCAGGACAGATTAAAAACCAAATGTAGCAGGCCAAAATGCAAAAAAGCTGGGGTGATCCAGCGCCAGGGGCTATGAGGGTCAAACTGCAAAGTGTCAAACACCGGCTCAACGCCATACACAAAGAAGCTCATGAATATCCCCAAAGAGAGGATAAAAACGGCTTTGAGCATCCAGCTTAGCTGGGTAAAACGCTGCCACAAGTTCAGTTTGGTGCCCTGATATACAAGCGGAGATTCTTTTGGTGCAAGTTGCCAGGACGCAGCCAGGTATTTATCCTGATAGGGATCTGCGACAAATTCCTGCCAGATCTCACTGGCCTGAGACCAGTGTTGCTCAGCAACCCACACAGAAGCCTGCTGCCCATCTTCACTGGTCACCCGGCACTCGATATGATGCGTTTTCAGATAGTCCGCAACTCCCTGAACCGCGCGTGGGTTATTGTGGGAGCCTAACAGTTTCATTTTGCTACACTATCCGGAAGTTCTTGCGCCCACTGTGTGAAACCGCCATCCATGCTGTATACCTCTTCAAACCCTTGTTCAACCAAGTAATTTGCAGCACCTTGAGAGCTGATCCCGTGATAGCAAACCACGATAATTGGGTGCTCGAACTCTTTTTCCTGTAAAAAATGTCCCAGGTTATCATTCGACAAATGTTCCGCCCCCGGAATGTGTCCTTGTGCAAACGAGTTAGCATCACGGATATCAGCAATAACCAGCTCAGATTGCGCCAACATTTCTTTGGTTTGGGCGACTGAAATATGTTTAAAACTCATAGTACTCTCTAATTAATAAGCAGACACAAAAAACACCTCGTTAGCGGTCACGGACCCGAGGTGTTTTAAAACAGGCTCATGTAGACCTTAGTCCCAGTTTAAGATCACTTTACCCGATTGACCAGAGATCATCGTATCAAAGCCTTGCTGGAACTCATCAACGTGAAACTGATGAGTGATGATCGGGTCTAAATTCAGACCGGACTGGATCAGACTCGCCATTTTATACCAAGTTTCAAACATCTCGCGACCATAAATACCTTTGATCACCAACCCTTTGAAAATCACCTGGTTCCAGTCAACAGCCATATCGCTCGGTGGAATACCCAGCATGGCAATTTTACCACCATGGTTCATGTTGTTCAGCATGCTATTGAACGCCACAGGCACACCCGACATTTCCAGGCCGATATCAAACCCTTCTGTCATGCCTAACTCTGCCATCACGTCTTCAAGTTGCTCTTCGGCCACATTTACAGCCCGGGTTGCACCCATTTTACGAGCCAGCTCCAGACGATATTCATTTACGTCCGTGATCACAACATGGCGTGCACCCACATGTTTTGCAACAGCGGCGGCCATAATTCCGATTGGACCTGCACCGGTGATCAGCACATCTTCACCCACCAGGTCAAAAGACAAGGCAGTGTGTACAGCATTACCGAATGGGTCAAAGATAGATGCCAGTTCATCGGAGATGTTATCAGGGATCTTAAACGCATTGTATGCAGGGATAACCAGATATTCTGCAAACGACCCCTCACGATTGACGCCCACACCTATGGTGTTACGGCACAAATGTACACGACCGGCACGACAGTTTCGACAATGACCACAAGTAATGTGACCTTCACCTGATACACGGTCGCCAATCTCAAAGCCACGTACTTCCTGGCCCATGTCTACGACTTCACCTACGTATTCATGTCCAACAACCATAGGGGTTGGAATGGTGTTTTGCGCCCATTCATCCCATTTATAAATGTGTACATCAGTACCGCAAATGGCGGTTTTACGGATTTTGATCAGCAGATCGTTATGCCCAACTTCCGGTTTGGGCGCATCCGTCATCCAAATCCCTTCTTCTGCTTTTAACTTGGATAGTGCTTTCATGTGTTTTCACTCATTAGAAACACGCAAGCCATCAGCTTGCGTTAAAAATCGCTCACAGCACAGGCTGTGGGGCAGTGATTAAATCACGCCCAGTTCTTTACCAATGCGAATGAAGGCGTCAATCGCCTTGTCCAGCTGCTCTGTGGTGTGCGCCGCAGAGATCTGAGTACGGATACGTGCCTGACCTTTAGGCACAACCGGGTATGAGAAGCCAATCACGTAAATGCCTTCGGCTAATAAGCGATCCGCCATATCAGAGGCCACTTTCGCATCGCCCAGCATGACAGGAATAATCGCATGATCTTTACCAGCACAGGTAAAGCCTGCCGCTTCCATTTTACTGCGGAAGTGTGCAGCATTTTCCCATAGCTTGTTACGCAGTGCCTCACCTTCTTTCATCATGTCCAGCACTTTGATTGACGCAGTCACAATAGACGGGGCCAGTGAGTTTGAGAACAAATAAGGGCGCGAGCGCTGACGCAGCCACTCAACAATTTCTTTTTTACCTGAGGTATAACCGCCTGATGCACCACCCAGCGCTTTACCTAAAGTACCCGTAATGATGTCAACGCGATCCATCACGCCACAGTACTCTGGCGTACCACGGCCATTTTCGCCCACAAAACCAACTGCGTGCGAATCATCAACCATAACCAACGCATCGTATTTGTCTGCCAGATCGCACAGCTCAGACAGGTTACAAATCACCCCGTCCATTGAGAACACACCATCGGTCGCAATCAATTTAGTTTTCACGCCTGCTTCATCAGCGGCAATCAGCTGCTTCTCAAGATCTGCCATGTCATTATTGGCATAACGGAAACGTTTCGCTTTACACAGGCGCACACCATCAATGATAGAGGCATGATTCAGTGAATCCGAAATAATGGCATCTTCAGGGCCTAAAATGGTTTCGAACAGACCTGCATTGGCATCAAAACAAGAAGAGTACAAGATGGTATCTTCAGTTTGCAGGAACTCACTGACTTTAGCTTCCAGTGTTTTATGGATATCCTGAGTACCACAGATAAAGCGTACAGACGCAACACCAAACCCATGCTCATCTAGACCACCCTGAGCAGCCGCTATCAAATCCGGGTGATTAGCCAGGCCAAGATAGTTATTGGCACAGAAGTTAATAACACTTTCGCCAGTTGATACTGCAATTTCTGCTTGCTGCTGAGAAGTGATCACACGTTCTTTCTTGTATAAACCCTCAGCTTTTACTTCTTCAATCTGTTGCTGAAGCTGGCTGAAAAATGCCGCTGCTCTCATCGGGAGTCTCCATTAGTTGCACGGGGTGTGTGCCCCTGGCACACACTAAAATGCCGATATCCTTTATGCTCAATATCGGCTGTGTCATAAAATTCGTTGCTTATATTTTAAAAGGTTCGCACCTTAAATGCACGGATTGTGATTATCTTGTTCGCAGACGCTTTGTAAACGCTTATGAGATAAACGGAGGCAGATCAAGTGCCTGATATAATGATCCACACACATAGTCTGCTGAATCACGCACTTGTTCACTGAAAGTCTGCCCCGACTCAACCAGTATTTTAGTACTAACTCCCGCAGCCAATGCCGCCTGAATATCCGACCCCTTATCACCCACCATAATACTTTGTTTCGGGTCAATGTTATGCTCCGCAATGGCTTCTAAAAGCATACCGGGGTTCGGTTTACGGCACGCACACTCACGCTGATAAGGCGGCTGCGCTTTATGCGGGTGGTGGGGGCAAAAATAGACGCCATCAATGGTGATACCATGAGCCTTGAACTGCTGACACATCCACTCTGTCAGTCGCGCAAACTGAGCTTCGTCATAGTACCCCCGGCCAATACCGGACTGGTTTGTCACCACGATCAGTTTATAGCCCAACACCTGGAACTGATGGCAGGCCTCAAACACGCCATCGATAAACTCAAAGTCTTCAATTTTATGCACATAGGCATGATCCTGATTGATCACCCCATCTCTGTCCAGAAATACGGCTTTATGTGTCATATTTGTTCCTGCTTTACTACCTGGTCAAACATCTGTGCTACCCGCTCAATCGAAATTTGACTCATCAAATCACTGCCCTTCACGCGTGTTCCCCACTTAAGTTGCTGAGCACTTTTACCCTTTTGCGCCATCAGGTTGTCATGATAGACGTCTACCACATATTCCTGATACAAATACGGACCCGTGCGCTTGGGGTTAGAATGCGCATACAAACCTATAACCGGGGTGCCAACGGTCACCGCCATATGGGCTGGCCCAGTATCCGGTGCCAGAACCAGCTGTGCCTGCGCTAGCACACACAGCAAGGTTTTTAATTTGGTTTTACCAACCAGGTTAGTAATATCACACTGCGCATGCGCAATGATGGCTTCACTCAGATTGCGCTCCAATTCGGTTGGGCCTCCTGTCAGGACCACACTAAAGCCTTGTCCCGCAGCATGTTCAGCCAGCGCAGCATAGCGCTCAGGTAGCCAGTTTCGCTCCGCCTTGCTGGCAGCGGGAGAAATCACAAAGATACGTGTCAGTCCGGCAAGTAAAACTTCCGCTTCACGTTTATCTTCATCGCTAACGGGCATGTCCCAACTCGGCGTGTCACACTCAGCGCCTATCGCTCGGGCAAAGTTCTGGAACCCTTCCAGCACATGCGGCTCCTGCTGTGGACCAATGCGTTGATTAATAACCAGCGAGTGAAGTTCCTTAGAACGCCCTTTGTCAAACCCAACTTTGACTTTAGCCGGGATACAACGTGCTGCAAGGTTAGCGCGAAACGCCACTTGCATATGCAAAAGCACATCAAACTTGTGCCCTTTAAAGTGTGCTTTAAGCTGCTTAAATGCCGCTTTACCTTGTTTCTTGTCAAAGATAACAAACTCAACCCCAGGCAAGCCGGCTAACAGCATGGCTTCAACCTTGCCTATAACCCAGGTGATTTTCGCCTGTGGGTGCGCACGCTGGATCGCTTGTACGGCCGCTACGGCATGACACACGTCACCGATGGCCGAAAGCCGGAGAATACAAATGGAAGAAATTGCCTGAGACACACATTTCGCCTGTAACTGAAAATAAGCACCCGATCTTAAATAAAACCCACTATTTTGCAACCTATGAGATTCTCCCAGACAACAAAAGCCGTTACACTGAGCGTTTATCAATTCAGTCCTGCTATTAATCGGCCATGCTAAAAATAGAACAACATCACAATCACTACTTGTTGCGAACTAACCATACCCCAGATACTTTATCTCTGGACTGGTTCGACATGGCATTCTGGCAGCAGAAAAATGCCGTTGTGACCTCGAAACAAGGTCGCGCAGCAGCCTGGTTCGTACGCTATACCGACCAGGATGTTGCCGTTCTAAAGCACTACTGGCGTGGCGGGTTAATTGGTAAGTTACTCAAAGATCAATACGTGTTTACAGGTCTTAAGCACACCCGGGTATACCTTGAGCTGCACCTGCTAAACCAACTCGCCGACTTGGACTTACCAGTCCCCACTCCTTTAGGCGCCAAAGTAACCGTATCAGCGGGGATTTATCGCGCTGATATCCTGACGCATGCCATCTCTGGCGCACAAAGCCTGTGTGAACGACTGCAGTCGGCGCCACTCAGTGCACAAGGCTGGCAGCAGGTTGCCTCCACGCTGGCACGCTTTCATCACGCTGGCGCCTATCATGATGATTTGAACTGCAACAATATTCTGTTCGATGATTGCGGAGAAGTGTACCTCATTGATTTCGATAAAGGCGCGCTCAAAACGCCTGCAAAAGAATGGCAAATGGCGAATATTGACCGACTCGCGCGTTCACTTAAAAAAGAAGCCAGCCGCTCTGCGCAGTTCTTTTGTTCGCCACAAGACTGGCAGAGTTTTATCGATGTCTATCAAAGTGAAATGAAAAAAAAGCCGGTGTGAAACCGGCTTCTTAATCGTCAGACGTCGCTATTATGTCTCTCTTGCTTTCGCAATGATATTAGAGGTTGAGCAACCATCCAGAAACGCTAACACTTCTACCTGGCCACCCATAGCAAGGACATGATCTGCTCCTGCTATCTCTGATACCTGGTAATCACCACCTTTGACCAGTATATGTGGACTGATCTGTTCTATCAGTTTAGCCGGTGTGTCACCCTCACTCTCTTTACCAAATGGGATCACCCAGTCAACAGAAGCCAGTGCAGACAAGACCATGGCCCGCTCGTTCAGTGGATTAATTGGACGCTCAGGACCTTTCAAACGAGAAATGGAGTCATCGTTATTCAACCCGACTACTAACCGGTCTCCTCTGGCTTTGGCTTGTGCCAGATAGCGAACATGACCTGCATGCAGAATGTCAAAGCAGCCATTGGTGAACACAATGGTTTCACCATTTTGTTTGGCAAACTCAATGTGTTTTAGTACTTCTTCATACGGGGTTTGGTAGTGTTCACCAGTCTGACGCAAATATTGCCCCAGTTTCCGGCTCAGCTCTTCTGGTGTCACGGTAGCCGCGCCCAGTTTAGCCACCGCAATTCCCGCAGCCAGGTTTGCCAGCTCCACCGCTTCACTTGGCGATAACCCTGCGCCCAACATAGTGGTTAATGTCGCAATAACGGTATCACCCGCACCGGTAACATCACTGACTTCCCGGACCTGCGCAGCGAAGTCATGTTTCTCGTCTTGGGTGATCAGTGACATGCCCTGCTCAGAGCGAGTCAGCAGCATAGCACCAATGCCAGCCTGCTTTATCAATGCACGGGCACTCATCGTCAATGCTTCTTCACAGCTGGAATCACCGCCGGCCAGGCGGAATTCATTGAGGTTTGGCGTAATATAATCGGCGCCCCGATAACGGGTCAAATCAGACGACTTCGGGTCAATCAGGACCGTTTTGCCCGCGCTCTTTGCCACACTAATCATCTCTTCGATGCAACTTAAAGCGCCTTTGTTATAGTCTGAAAACAGAACAAAATCATAGTCATTGACGACTTGTTCCAATCGGGTTAACAACAATTTGCTGTGAGACTGCACAAAGGGCTCTTCCAGGTCTAGTCGCACGACTTGCTGGTGACGACTGATAACGCGCATTTTTGCAATCGTCGGCAACTCAGCAACGCTGACAAGTTGTGAAGCGATTTGTTCTTTTGCCAGAATAGACTCTAGCTGACGGCCATTGTCATCTTCGCCAATCAGACCCAGTAACCCGACCTGACCATCCAGATGCGCTATGTTCTTCGCTACGTTTGCCGCACCACCCGCTTTATCTTCAAGGCTGCTTACCTTGACGACGGGAACAGGCGCTTCTGGTGAAATACGACCTGTATCACCATGCCAGTAGCGATCCAGCATGACATCACCAACCACCAGGACCTTCGCCTGATTCAAGTTTCTCAGCGCGCTCAGGTTCATGCCGACTGCTCCGCAATGACCATGTCTACCGCCTCACATAACCAGTGCCCGATAAACATATGGGCTTCCTGGATCCGTGCGGTCTCATCAAAGTCGATGATAATTGGCAACTTAGCGATGTCTTTCACTGTACCACCCGTACGCCCAGTCAACGCCACGGTGAATGCACCAATCTCATTAGCAGCCTGTAATGCCAGGTTAATATTCTCACTGGTTCCTGACGTGGTCAGGCCAATCACCAAGTCTTGTGGTTTACATAACGCTTGCACCTGACGTTCGAAAACCGAATTGAAATGGTAGTCATTGCTGTGTGCCGTTAAAATCGATGTATCAGTCGTCAAAGCAATCGACGCCAGTGGACCACGTTCGAGCTTGTAGCGAACCACAAACTCAGCTGCCAAATGCTGAGCATCGGCCGCACTGCCACCATTACCAAACCAAATCACCTTGCCACCCGCATCCAGGGTCGCTTTGCAGGCAGCCAGTAATTCCACAGACTGGGTATGATAATCAGCCATTTTTGCGAACAACGCCATATGTCGCTCTAAGCTGGCCTGATAGCTTTGTTTGATGTGATCATTGATTGACATAGTGATCCTTAATAAATAATGCGACTCTGTAATCGATACAAAGTCAAAACTAACCCGTGTTAAATTAATTGGTGACGCTGTGCGCCAGACTACCAGTATACATTGACAGACAACCAAGTGTAGCTTTCGCCAAAGACATCTTTGCCATAGGTCAGCGATGTCTCTACTTGCTTGTCATAAATACGTCGGGTATTAGCTAGCTGAAGCTGTCGGGCTTGCTCATAGTTTCGAGTATTCACTACATCGAACGTCACAAAGTGATTGCTATTTTTAACCGTGGATAGCTCCAAACGCCACATTGAGTCCAGATTTTCTCGATAAGTTAGCTCGACAAGGTGACCCTGGCTGGGAACGCCATCTTGAAATATACGCTGATTCGCAACAGCATGCCCCACTACAAACCCATCTCTCGTGTTGCCATTCTTCGGAAAAATGTAGTTCTTGTACCATAAGCTGTGCATATTGGAGTATTCATACCTGAATGTCAGGCTGCGAGTAAGTGCAGGCAGGTAGAATCCAAAATTGGACGCAATATTACCAAACTGATAGTTCTTGTGCTCTTTTGTATCTTCTCCACCGTATTCAAGGTACCATTCAATCGGCATCAACCAATTCGTTTTGAACACCGATGTAATACTTGCCCACTGATCTCCAAGCTCTTCGTCGGAACTACCAACCAGGCCTACGTTATCGTTACCGGCCGGGTCAAAATAGGCTTTTACCACGTCTTTGATTCCAACCTCTCGTGGGCCTCCACCAAACTGCATGATTCGGTTAATACCAATTTTCCAATTATCCAACGGCTCGAAGCTAATATGCGTACCCGCCAGCTTAGGAGTACCGTCATGCAGTGTGTCTTGATAAAGAATACCTTCTTCTACATGTTCCAACTCAGAATAGAAAAGCTCAAAGTCAAAGTTCCACCAGTTTTCCAATGGCAGATTCAAACCCACTGATGCAGATAGTGGCGCTTGTGCATTATTTGAATAGACCTGAGCACCATGTTTGAACGGCGAAAACCAATGCTCTTTATAGCCCAAAGTAAGTTGTAAGTTATCTCCACCCAAGGCGTAGAACGTATTATAAGGCACCACTTTGCCCGCATCGACGCGATATTCAGCACCAAGCTGAACCAGGCTTGTGTCACTACCACGCCATATCCCATCAAATGACAATTCAGCATATTCGCTACTAGAATTTCCACGGTCATTCGCAAGCTGCTGCACGTCGCCGGAGTCAACCCGTAACTTAATTCCGCGACGTGTGATTGCGTCTCTTTCCAGGTAGGGTGCCAATCGTGTTTTGATGCTTTGATGTAATGCTGGATCAACACGCTCAAGTTCAGATAAAGTCTTATTAACTTCAGTGATACGATAGGGCTTAGACATTGGCGTCGTACCGATCAAAGCAAACATCTGATCAATCTGGTATTCCAGGATGTTGTCTTTACCCAAAGGTAAAAAAGCGGTTGGCATAGCGACGGCCTGCGCTGCGCCCAGCAGACACAAAGTAGAAAACGTGATATTACGAAAGGACAACTTAAAACCTTTAAAATTGGAAATTTTGCCAGATCCTAGCAAATTCCCGTCCGCTGAGCACCTCAACAACTGTGATAATTTGTATGCGTGTTATCGCTTTTTCAGGCTGACAAGTTAAAATAGGCGTTTTTTATACTGTTGGCTGTCATGATTAGACATTTATATTCCCTGGTGCTACTGATTTTATGTCCATTCATCGTGCTGTATCTGTACCTTATCAGAGGAAAAAAGAACCCGCTGTATAAAGCGCATTTTTGCGAACGATTTGGCTTTACTCCCTCAATCCGCACAAAGCATGCCGTGGTCATTCACTGCGCTTCCGTCGGGGAAGTACTGGCCGCAGCGCCCCTTATAAAAGCGCTGTTAGAAGAACACCCTGAAGCACCTTTTGTACTTACCTGTAACACCCCCACAGGTCGCGAACAGCTTAATCAGCTGTTTGACAACAGTGCACATGACATCACGATTTGCTACTTACCTGTCGATTTTGCCTTTGCAGCCCGGCGCTTCGTCAGACGAATTAAGCCCAGAATCTTATTAGTACTGGAAACTGAGCTGTGGCCGAACCTATTTTATTACGCCAACAAGGCACATTGCCCGGTCGCCGTCATCAATGCCCGCCTGTCTGAAAAATCTTTGATGGGATATCAAAAAGTGGCGTCTCTGAGCCGTTTTTTGATGGCTCAAATCAGTATGCTGGCGAGCCATAATCAGGAAGATGCCGAGCGTTTTATTAAGCTGGGACTGACGCCAGACAAAGTCACAGTAACGGGCTCAATTAAATTTGATATCGCCCTGGATAACGCTCAGCAGGACAAGATTGAGGCCATAAAAACACAGCTCGGCGCACGACCAGTGTGGGTTGCAGGCTCTACCCACCCCGCGGAGCATGAACAGGTTTTAACAGCCCACCAGCAACTATTGACCCACCAGAGCGATGCTCTGTTGATCATAGCGCCCAGACACCCTGAGCAGTTCGATAAAGTTGCCACTTTAATTGAAACACGAGCACTCAGCTACAGTCGTCGCAGCCAGAATTACACGCCGTCATCACAAGTCTTGCTGGCAGACACACTGGGCGAACTAAAGTTGTTATACGGGTGTGGGCAAGTTGCCTACATTGGCGGCAGTCTGATTGAGCGAGGCGGCCATAACCCACTTGAAGCGGCGGCCTGTTCGGTCGGTGTACTGACTGGACCACACACCTATAACTTTGCCCATATTTATCCTGAACTGTTTGCGCTGAAAGGTGCCATTGAAGTAGCGGATCAGCAAGCGCTGGCCGATACTTTGCTGGTTTACTTGCGCTCACAGCAAAGTGCAATGGAATTGGGCAAACATGCAAAAGCGTGTCTGACACGCAATCAGGGCGCCATTGCACGCAGTATTACTATGATCAACTCTCTTTTGGGAAAATAAATGCACCATATTGCCGTCAAAGCGATGCAAAACTGGGTCAGCTCAGTCATTGTAAAATACAACTTCTGCCCGTTTGCCCGCAAAGAAGTGGAACAAAACGCAATCCACTACCGAGTTTGCGCGTCACAAAAACCCGAAGATGCCGTGATGGATATGCTAGATGAATGTCAGGCACTGACTGAGAACCCGGCGCGGGAAACCAGCTTGCTCATTTTTACTGAGGGTTTTACCGATTTTGATGCATTTTTAGATTTGGTAGACCTGGCAAACGCACTGTTAGTTGCCCAAGGCTATGAAGGCACCTTCCAGCTCGCCAACTTCCACCCGGATTATGTTTTTGCAGAGTCAGAGCAAGATGATCCGGCCAACTACACAAACCGAGCCCCTTATCCGGCTTTACATGTGATCCGCGAAGCCAGTATGGCTGAGGCACTGGAAAGCTATGATGATCCAGAGTCTATTCCGGATAACAACATCAGGCTTGCACGCCGAAAAGGTGCGGCTTTCTGGCAACAACTGTTACGTCAATGCCATCAAACAGATTAACAGTCAGGGCGGAGAATTCCGCCCTGAATGCTATTTTTTAACCCACTTTCCATCGACTTTTACGAAGTGGCCCGGCGCCGTTTTCGCAAATGTTTTCTTGGCAGCCATGGCTTCAACCTGACTCAGGCTGATGCCATTTTTCTTAGCAAGTTGCTGGTACTTCGCCTTGCGTTTACTGTTTACTTCTTTCACCAGCTTTTTCACTTCACTACTACCCTTGATCACGCCCAAATAACCCGCTGCGGTCTCCCCCACTAAGCCCTGTGACTTAGCATCGTCCAGAGTAATGGCAAATACCGAAAAGCTCATACAAGCGGCGGCAATCGTGGTCAGTAACTTAGATGCGTTCATGATCTGGCTCCTTAGAATAATTCACTGTCATCGCTGAACAGATCGTCCAGCTCTTTGTCGACTTTAACACGGATCTCGTGGTCAACTTTGACGTTTAAGTTGATGGTGATAGGCTCTTTGGTCTCTACCTGCACTTTATGCGTACAAGCCGACACCAAAAAAGCAAACACCAAAGTTAGCATCCATTTCATGCTGAGTTGCTCCTATTGGTTTAACGCTTTTTCCACTGCCTGAGTAATTTCATCACTCAGACGCAACGCCCTGAACAGGGTATAAATATTCTCACTGTGCGTATAATTAAAATTCACAGGTTGTTGTTTCTGTTTGTTTTCGCCAGCAATTTTTACAGCCAACTCCAATTGGCCATCTTGTGACATATTCACATCGGCACTTAATGTTTCAATACTTAACTCGTCCAACATATCGAATACAGGCTGCAACTCCGGACGCTGAGACTTTAACGCATTAAATGAAGCATTGTCCTCTACTTTCAACATACTATCTACTATGTTACTCAGGTACCCATCGCGGATCTCTGCCTGCCCATTGTGAATAAACACAGGTAGTCTGCCTGAAACCTGGCCATAAAGCTCAACTCCGGCCTCACGGCCAGCTTCAGAGATCAGCATCAAATCCAGATCGCTGGCCGTCACTAAAACTTCCTGATCCTGCTTGTCGAGTAAAACCTGCTCAGCCGCGAGCTGGCCACTGAAAATATTGGCGCTAAATTGACGCAACACAAGCAAGTTGTTGTCTGAAGTTATCTGACCTCGCACGTCTGTCAACACTGGCCCTGACCGTACCTCAGTAATACTCAGTGGTGCGGGCTCTATCATAAGCTCCCCCGCATGCCACTTGCCCTTCAGTGGCAATTCAAGTCCAGATACGTAGTGATGATCATACAAAAACGAGGCATCACCGACACCTATTTCGAAGTCAAAAACCTGACGCGACAATTCACCTGAAATACTGGCACTGATCAGGCCCTCTTCTATTTTAAGTTTAGGCACAACCTGGCTGGCCACAGACTGAATCGCCCCCAGGCCATGCTCACCCAGTGTCAGAGTAAACGGCATTAACCCGGCTTCAAGACGATGTGTCAGTTGTAGTTCTAGACTGTCGTGCGTCAGCTTGTGAGTAAGCGCCAACTGCTCTACACCTTTGATGTCGCCTTCGCTGTTTAGTTCTACATCTCTAAGCACCAGCTGAGGATGTGCCACCAGCTCAATGGTCGAGTTACCCTTGAGTTTACCAACAGGTCCCTCAGGTCGAAGCATACCGCTAAAGCCAAGCTGTTGATGTAACTCTTTGCCCCGTACATTCTCGCGCTTGAACGAGCCAACCCGAATATCCGCGTTTACGTTAGCCGCCAGCGAGGCATCAATATCACCATGGCCAGACACGCTCAGATTGCGTCCCTGAACCCCATCAATCTGATATCGCTCTGCCTCAGCGTCAAGCTGCCATTGCAATTGTTCAAACGGTGTCTGTTGCGTTTTAATATGACGCTCGCTCATCGCGAATAGGGCTTGGGCCGACACAGAGGTAGTTAACTTGTCTAGCATCATTACTTCCGTCACGACAGACTGAGCCTGTGGTTTTGCTGTGATGTTGAGCATCAGTTGTTCGTTCACTTTGCCCTGCAATGAGAAATCACTGCGCATGCTCAATGCCTGCCAGTTGATGGGGAGCTCCTCAGGTGCCTGCGCAAGCTCAAAAGTCACGATGCCCTGACTTTCCAGTTGTGTCCCTGCGAGCAGAAAGTCGACTTGCGCATCCAGCAACTGAAATGCCTCACTGTGATGCGACACCATCAGTTTGCCCTGCATCTGCTGCTCAGGCAGCTGATAGACAAACTCACTCAAGGTGACTGTGCTAACGTGCGCAACATCCTGTACACTCAAAGCAGGTAGTGTAAGAGTCTGTGCGTTGATTATCACTGGCTCTGATATACGCGCTTGCCAACGTCCGGACCAAATGCTGTTTTTCCAGTCTTGTGGCAGCTCAGCCAGCAACGCCTGGCACTCAGCGACGGCCAAATCAACAGGCAGCTGACGCAAATCCAGCGTTGCGCGCTCGTCTGTAAAGTCCCATTGCCCGGTAGCCACCCCATTGACCTGAATCTCGGGCTGGCATTGAGGTAGGGCATAGTTCAATGTGCTCTGTAACTGGAGATCAGCGTTGATAACTTGACCGTTGAACTCGGCTTCAATTTTGCCAGTCAGTGCCGACACGCTCACAGGGAGTTTCGCCTCACGCAAAAACCTCTGTACAGCGGGACTGGATAACCTCAGTGCCGCATGTAGCTTTGTATCACTCAGGGCAAGGTCGGCTTGCATATCCCCGTCAATGGTAAAGGCGAAATCACCTGTTTGCTTCACGCTTAAATTCAGTGACTCAGGTAATAATGGACTGGATACGGTGAGCTTCTCAACCTCAACTGTGGGCATACCTTCAGGTAAATCAAGCTGTAACGGGGTAGGAGAATAAGTCACCTGGGTGTTGTCATCAGTCTGGGTTTGCTGATGAATCACCCTCATGTTCCCCACCAGAAAATGGTCGCCATCAAAGGTGGCGTTACTGAGTTCAACAGATACGGCTTCACTGCGCCAGCACATGCGCTCTACTGCAAGCCTGTCCCAACTGTCTACTGACCAGTCCAGACACTCAAGCAACCCCTGCTCCTCGGTCAGTATCTGTTTACCAATCGTGAGCGTCAGTGGCACGCGAAAATAATAAACAGTGATCCCAATTGTAAACAGGGCAAATAACAGAATAAGAAAAAAGCGCCGCATCGGTACCTGGTATTCAGTGAAAACTGGCTTAAGTGTAAGGGATCTTGCTAACGATGTAATGTTTGCCCAGGTAAGAAGATGTTAAGTTCGCAAAAATCTCTTACAAATAGGTCATTACTTCGTCCTCTAACGGCTTTACAGCTTACCTTTGCGCTTGAGCTCTTCGAGTCGTTCACGCTCTGCAAGGATCATTTTAATCATATTAACGCGAATATCAGCTTCGAGTTGCTTATACTCTGAAAGCTGCTGCTCCAGCAGTGCAATTTCATCCACTTTAGTACTGTCACGATATTGTTTTAAGCCAATATGCTCAACAATCGCCCCATCCGATGAGGCTTCTGCTTCTGCATGTTCCTGCACCTGAAGGTGGCGCTGCTGCACAGATTGCATTAGCTTGTTGAGCTGAACCTGTAGCTTACGGATAAATGCCTGGATCTGCGCCATGGCTTTCTCCAGCTCCTCATAATCCTCTTTAAATACCGGATTGTCTTCTTTGTACTGACCCGCCTCGTCATCCAGCTCTTGTGACAGCAAGGGGGGAACGGTATCAACCTCGTCGCGGTTTTGTGTATCCACATTTACCTTAACATCAGCCACTTTGCCGCTGTTATTACGCACTTGCGCATGCGATATTGGCTTGCCTGGCGAAGCGCTACCTGGATGTGCTTGTATGTCCATACTCACTCCTTGATTGTCATTATTGGTCTGCAGGCACCGTTCTGCGCCCGGAAGTACCTCTAATTCAACCATTGTATCGGTATTTACATAGAAAACTTGAGGAGAGAAAGTATACGGGATGAATAATACCAAACCATGAACATGGTGATGTAACAGACAACAAAAAAGCCACCGAAGTGACCTTTTTCAAAAGTTATAATGTTCTCAATTAACTCACGTTCTTACGTGCGTTACGGAACATGCGCATCCAAGGGCTGTCCTCTTCCACTCTTGTCATGGGTATCGCTGCCAAGAGTTCGCTTTCTTCAAGCAATAAAAAAGGCCATCGAAGTGACCCTTTTCAAAAGTTAAAATGCTCTCAATTAGCTCACGTTCTTACGTGCGTTACGGAACATGCGCATCCAAGGGCTGTCCTCTTTCCACTCATCCGGGTGCCAAGAGTTCGCTACTGCACGGAATACACGCTCTGGGTGTGGCATCATGACTGTTGCACGACCATCAGTTGATGTAATACCAGTGATCCCTTCTGGTGAGCCATTCGGGTTGTTCGGGTATTGCGTAGTCGGCTTACCAAAGTTATCCACGTACTGAACGGCTACAGTGCCAGACTCAAGTGCTGCTTTCACTGCTGCGTCGTTGGCAAACTCAGCATGGCCTTCACCGTGTGAGACTGCGATTGGCATACGAGAACCAGCCATGCCCTGGAAGAATACCGACGGGCTTTCTTGAACTTCTACAAGGCTGAAACGTGCTTCAAAACGCTCTGACTTGTTGGTTACAAAACGTGGCCAGTGCTCAGTACCTGGGATAAGCTCTTTCAGAGTTGATAACATCTGACAACCGTTACACACACCTAAACTGAACGTGTCTTGACGTTCAAAGAAGGTTTGGAACTGATCGCGTGCCATGTCATTGAATAGAATTGACTTAGCCCAGCCTTCACCCGCACCCAGTACGTCACCGTAAGAGAAACCACCACATGCTACAAGGCCTTTAAACTCTTCTAGTGTTAAGCGACCTTCAAGGATGTCACTCATGTGTACGTCTACTGCTGCAAAACCTGCACGGTTAAATGCGGCGGCCATTTCAACGTGTGAGTTAACGCCTTGCTCACGCAAGATAGCCATCTTAGGCTTAGCACCTGTTGCAATGTAAGGTGCAGCAACGTCTTCATTTAAATCAAAGCTTAGTTTCACGTTAAGACCTGGGTCTTTTTCGTCAAACTTGGCATCAAATTCTTGCTTAGCACACTCTGGGTTGTCACGAAGTGCCTGCATCTTATATGTGGTTTCAGCCCAAATAGTACGTAGTTCAGTACGTGTATTTGCCAGTACTGCTTCACCGCCACGGTTGAAGATTACTTTGTCTTCCGTGTTTAGTGCACCGATAGTGTGGCTGATTGTTGCAAGGCCATTGTCAGCAAGAATTGCTTCAACCGCAGCCAGGTCATCGTTACGAACCTGAATAACGGCACCCAGCTCTTCGTTGTAAAGTACTTCGATGTCAGAACCAACTAAGCTATCAAGGTTTACCGTGACACCGGTGCGACCTGCGAATGCCATTTCAGCAACGGTTGTGAATAGACCACCGTCTGAACGGTCGTGGTAAGCCAGTAGCTTCTCATCCGCTACAAGAGCTTGCATCGCGTTGTAGAAACCTTTTAATAGCTCAGGGCTATCTACGTCAGGCGTCTTATCACCAAGCTGCTTGTAAACCTGTGCAAGGCTTGATGCACCCAGTCGGTTTTGACCTGCACCTAAATCAACTAAGATCAGGCTTGATTCGCCTTTATCAGTGCGAAGCTGAGGCGTTACCGTTTTACGAATGTCTTCAACACGGCCAAACGCAGTGATGATCAGAGAAAGTGGTGCTGTTACCGCTTTGTCCTCACCCTCGTCTTGCCAGGTGGTTTTCATCGACATTGAGTCTTTACCAACCGGAATAGTTAGACCCAGCGCCGGACATAGCTCTTCACCTACTGCTTTAACCGCTTCGTAAAGACCTGCGTCTTCACCTGGGTGACCTGCAGCTGCCATCCAGTTTGCAGATAGCTTGATATTTTCAAGACCACCAATGTTTGCGCCAGCAATGTTAGTGAGCGCTTCTGCTACTGCCAAACGTGCAGAAGCACCGTAGTTTAGAAGTGCCGCAGGTGTGCGTTCACCCATTGACATTGCTTCACCGTGGTAAGTGTCAAACGCAGCTGCTGTCACAGCACAGTTTGCTACCGGTACCTGCCAGGGGCCAACCATTTGGTCACGTGCTACCAGACCTGTCACCGTACGGTCACCAATCGTGATAAGGAATGTTTTCTCAGCGATAGTAGGTAGACGAAGTAAACGCTTAGCCGCTTCTTCTACATCGATGCTGTCAGTGTTAAGGGCTTCACCTTCGACTTTCTTCGACTCTACGTCACGGTGCATCTTAGGAGCTTTGCCAAGTAGTACTTCAAGCGGCAGGTCTACTGGATTATTGTCGAAATGACTATCCGCAACAGTTAAGTGACGCTCTTCCGTTGCCTCACCGATAACTGCGTATTGTGCACGTTCACGCTGACAGATTGCTTCAAAGCGGTCAAAGTCTTCAGCAGCTACGGCCAGTACATAACGTTCTTGAGATTCGTTACACCAGATCTCGTGTGGTGCCATGCCTGGCTCATCGTTCGGGATGTTACGTAGCTGGAATTTACCACCACGACCACCGTCATCTACCAGCTCAGGGAATGCATTAGAAAGACCACCTGCGCCCACATCGTGGATAAACGCGATAGGGTTTTCGTCACCCAGCTGCCAACATTTGTCGATCACTTCCTGACAACGACGTTCCATTTCTGGGTTTTCACGCTGTACAGACGCAAAATCCAGTTCTTCATTTGACTGGCCAGATGCCATTGATGATGCAGCACCACCACCCAGACCGATGTTCATCGCCGGACCACCCAGTGCAACTAGCTTAGCACCGACAGGGATTTCACCTTTTTGTACGTGCTCAGTACGGATGTTACCCAGACCCCCTGCCAGCATGATTGGCTTGTGGTAACCACGTACTTCTTCACCATTGTGGCTGTTCACTTTTTCTTCGTAAGTACGGAAGTAACCAAGCAGATTAGGACGACCAAATTCGTTATTGAACGCCGCGCCACCCAGAGGACCATCGATCATGATATCGAGTGCATTAACAATGCGACCGGGTTTGCCGAAGTTGCTTTCCCACGGCTGCTCGAAGCCAGGGATTCGCAAGTTAGATACCGTAAAACCGACCAGGCCCGCTTTTGGCTTAGAACCACGGCCTGTCGCACCTTCGTCGCGAATTTCACCACCAGAGCCCGTTGATGCACCAGAGAAAGGGGCAATCGCGGTTGGGTGGTTGTGGGTTTCAACCTTCATCAGGATTTCAATGTTTTCCTGATTGTAGCTGTACTCACCGTCTTTATTTGGGAAGAAACGACCCGCTTTTGATCCTTTCATTACCGCAGCGTTATCTTTATACGCAGACAGTACATTTTCAGGGTGCGTTTCGTATGTATTTTTGATCATTTTGAACAGCGACTTAGGCTGCTGTTCACCGTCGATTGTCCAATCGGCGTTGAAAATTTTATGACGACAGTGCTCAGAGTTCGCCTGTGCGAACATGAACAGCTCGATGTCGTTCGGGTTACGCCCTAGTTTTTGGAAATTCTCTACCAGGTAATCAATTTCGTCATCCGCCAGAGCAAAGCCTTGTTCAACGTTTGCAGTAGCAAGTGCTTCACGGCCACCGCCAAGAATGTCAACTGAAGACATTGGGCGAGGCTCTTCAACGCGGAATAACTGACCGGCATCTTCCAGTGAACTGTGTACTGACTCTGTCATGCGATCATGTAAAAGTTTGGCTACCTCATCGATCTGCTCTGCACTCAGTGCGCCCTCGACATAGTAAGCAATACCACGCTCAACGCGGTGTACTTTATCCAAGCCACAATTATTGGCGATGTCAGTGGCTTTCGATGCCCAAGGCGAAATCGTACCAATTCGCGGTGTGACTAAAATCAGGGTTCCTTCAGGCGCATGTTCGGCAATGGTCGGGCCGTACTTTAAAAGCTTGCTCAGCTTGTCCAGTTCAGACTCAGAAAGTTCCGCTGTCAGATCAGCAAAATGCATGAACTCAGCATACACACCAGTCACTGGTAATTGCGCATCGTTACAGCTTTTAAGGATTTTTTGAACTTTGAAATCAGAAAGTGCAGGTGCACCACGTAGGATCAACATAGGTATTTTCATCCGGGGTTAAGGATTGAACGATATTTTGGGCCGCTATTATAGTCGATTTGCCCTCCTTATTTAACTCAAATTTAGCAATTATCGAAAAAAAGCCCCTTCACAAAAGCGCCGTTAATTGCGAGCATGGAGCGGTCTGTCACTCTCATTTGACCAAGGAGCCAAAAGTCACTTATGCGTTTGCTTTCCTCTGTGCTGGTACTGTGCTGTTTATTGCTAATGAGCAGCTGTGAAAAAATGCCCGCCACTCAATTACAACAGATCAAAGCGCAGGAAGTGATCCGCATTGGCACCCTGGTGGGACCCGCGACCTTTTATCAGGGCATTGGTGGTGAACAGGGGTTTGAGTACGAACTGGCTGAGCAGTTTGCCAATGAGCTCGGCGTTGAGTTGCAAATGGTGCCTTTTTTCAGCCTGAAAAAACTGTTCGAACGCCTGCAAAGTGGCGATCTGGATATGGCTGCGGCGGGACTTAGCTACCACCCTCAGCGTGCTGTCCATTTTCGTTTTGGCCCCAGCTATCGGGAGATAAGCCAAAAATTGGTCTTTAAACAAGGCAATACCCGACCACGCAACTTTGCCCAGTTAACTGGGCCTGTCACCGTTTTAGCGGACAGCCATCATGTGATCTCTTTGCAGGCGGCACAAAAGCAGTACCCTGAGCTTAGCTGGCATGAAGTCGATGACCGGGATCAGGAAGAGCTATTGCAGGGGATCATCGACGGTGACATACAATACACAGTTGTCGACTCGCACTCGCTAGCCCTGTTCCGACGTTACCACCCCAATGTCAGCATTGCATTTTCCGTCACTCAGGCCGATCCGGTTTCCTGGGTGCTGCGCAACGAAAAAGACGACTCTTTATACGCACTGCTGCCGCCATTTTTTGCCAAGATGCAACAATCTCAGCAACTGGCCGCACTCGAAGAGAAGTACTTTGGTCATGTCAGGCGCTTTAATTACGTCAACACTCTGGCTTTTGTCGAAGCGAGTAAAACCACGCTGCCTAAATATCAGGACTGGTTTATGCAATACGCTGAGCAGCACCAGCTGGACTGGCGCTTACTCGCCGCACTGAGCTATCAGGAATCGATGTGGAATCCCAGAGCCAAATCGCCCACCGGTGTACGCGGGATCATGATGCTCACACAGCGCACAGCCAAACAAGTTGGCGTAACGCACAGACTCAAACCAGAACAAAATATTCGCGGTGGCGCCCGCTACTTACGAAAACTCATTAATCGCATCCCCAAACAGATCGGTGCACCAGACAGAACCTGGTTTGCGCTTGCAGCGTATAACGTTGGGTGGGGTCACGTGAATGATGCACGCAAACTCACGATGCGTCAGGGGGGCAATCCAACTAGCTGGGCAGAGGTGAAAAAACGACTACCACTGCTGACTAAAAAGCGCTACTATCGAGAGACAAAATATGGATATGCGCGCGGCGATGTGGCAGTAACCTATGTAGATAATATTCGCCGGTACTACGACGCCCTGATCTGGTTGGACGAAAATGGGGCCCTTCAAGTCAATACAGACTCAGAGCAACCAACCCAATGATCGACAAGGCGCTATGGTAAGTATCCGGTACGCTATTCAGAGTATGTCATCAAGTTGACACACGAATACGCTATAGCTGTCGCGCGTAGTTGTTCTCTCACTAAAAATGGAGGTTACGATGCTAAGAAGACGTCGAACTCATCAGTTTAAACGTAACACGCGCAACACGAATCCAAATCGTCGCCGTATTATGTTACGCAACATCAACCGTAAGATATTATTACGCCGCCGCATCTATGCACTGATCCAGATAGCGGCAGACGAAAGAGCGGCTCAATCCTGAGCTGCTTGGTCGTTTGACCCCGCTTGCCTGGCTTTTTTCTGCGCCTTGATCTCTTTGCGCCGACGCCGAAAAAATGCTGATAACTTCTCGCCACATTGCTCGGCTAATACCCCGCCGGTCACCTCAACTTGGTGATTCAGTTTCGGCTCCTGCAGCAAATTCATGATTGACCCCGCAGCCCCCGTTTTCGCATCCGAGGCACCAAACACCACCCGTTTAATTCGGCTATGTACCAGCAAGCCAGCACACATAGGACATGGCTCCAGCGTGACATATAAAGTGCAATCTACCAGACGATAATTTTCGATGCGCTGACCTGCATCCCGGATCGCCAGCATTTCCGCATGGGCCGACGGATCGTGACAACAAATAGAGCGGTTCCAGCCCGCGCCAACCAGCTCACCGTCTTTTACCACAACGGCACCAACCGGGATCTCATCTTCCTGCTCGGCCTTGTCGGCATACTCCAATGCACGCTGCATCCAATAAAGATCTTGCTGTTGTTCGTCCACCTAAATGCTCCTGGGTACAAAATGGGGGATATTCTAGCGTATTGTCGCGAACTGCGCACTGTGACAGTTATATTGCTAAAATTAGCAAATTGCCATGGCTCAATGACATCAATTTAAGCTATAATTCGCCGCTTTTTTTATTTGACGAGCTCAACACACACGGGTAAAACATGAAATTTCCGGGCCGCAGAAGACATAAACATTATTTTCCAGTCGAAGATAAAGACCCTATAATTAACCAGTTACATGTCGTTGATCGACTTAAACGCAACTACATTTGTGGGATAGACCAAATTGTAGTAGACATCGAAGCTAAGGTCGATCAGGCCTTCCTGGATGAGTTTGGGTTGCAACGCGGTATGTCTCAAGTGATAGACAATGATGTCACCAATGCGCTTTACGATCGCCTGAAACGTGATGACATGATTGACTATGAATTTGCTGGCGGCACCATTGGCAACACCATGCACAACTATTCAGTGCTGGCTGATAGCCGCTCGGTGTTACTGGGCGTCATGAGCGAAAACATCCAAATAGGCAGTTATGCCTATAAGTTTTTGTGCAATACCTCCAGCCGGGTCGATCTCGATTATCTGCAACCCGTTCCGGGTCCCATCGGCCGCTGCTTTACACTGATTGACGACAGTGGCGAGCGGACCTTCGCCATCAGTGCCGGCATGATGAACCACCTTAAACCTGAGTCTATTGACAAGTCATTGATTGAACACGCCTCAGCATTAGTGATCAGTGCTTATCTGATGCGTACTTCAGGTGAAGAAACTATGACTCAGGCCACCATGCAGGCAGTGAAATATGCCAACGATGCCGGTGTGCCAGTGGTATTAACACTGGGCACTAAGTTCCTGATTGAGCAAGATCCGACCTGGTGGGCAGAGTTCGTTGAAAAACACGTCGACATTCTGGCCATGAATGAGGAAGAAGGCGAAGCCATCACTGGTTTTGACGACCCGTTGCTGGCCGCTGACAAAGCGCTGGACTGGGTTGATTTAGTGATCTGTACAGCCGGACCTAAGGGCCTGTTTATGGCCGGTTACGTGGATGATGAGAAGAAACGCGAAACCGAGTACCCGCTGCTGCCAGGCGCTATCCCTGAATTCAACCAGTATGAATTCTCCCGGGCAATGCGCCGCAGTGCGTGTAAACAGCCAATCAAGGCGTACAGCCATACCGCCCCTTACATGGGTGGCCCGGATACCATTAAAAATACCAATGGTGCCGGAGATTGTGCATTGGCGGCAGTCTTACACGACCTGTCGGCGAACGTCTATCACAAGCTCAACGTGCCAAATTCAGCCAAACATGAGCAGCACGCCATTACCTATTCTTCACTGGCACAGATCAGCAAATATGCTAACCGCGCCAGCTATGAGGTATTAGTACAGCACTCACCACGCCTGTCGCGTGGCTTGCCAGAGCGCGAAGACTCGCTCGAACAAACTTACTGGGACCAGTAAGCAAAAACGGGAGCCATGGCTCCCGTTTTTTGTGTCTCACTGTCACCTAAAATAATGCGGTGCCCAGCTTTTCAGCCAGTAACTCAAGCGCCGCAATACCCGCAACGGAATTACCGACTTTATCGAGCCCCGGTGACCATACCGCCACCGTAAAGCGACCCGGTGCGACGGCAATGATGGTGCCCGACACCCCGGATTTGCCCGGCATCCCCACCCGATAAGCAAAGTCTCCGGCAGCATCATACAAACCACTGGTAAACAGCAAAGAATTAAGCTGCTGGGTTTGACGTGTACTTAGCACCTGCTGACCACTTTGCTGACATACTCCGCCCGTTGACAGATAAGAAAATGCCCGTGCTAGTTCGCAGACATTGAGCTCAATGGCACAAAAATTAAAATACGACCACAGCACCTCTTCCACCTGATTGTCAAAGTTACCAAATGATTTCATCAGGTAGGCCATGGCGGCATTGCGATAACGATGATCATACTCGGATTGCGCTACCAACTTATTAATAGCCACTTTTGGATTCGCTGTATGACTACGGTAACTTTCCAGCATAGTGTGGATAGGCGCACTCAGGCGGCTGAACAAGGCATCACAGGTAACAATGGCTCCGGCATTAATAAAGGGATTACGGGGAGTGCCATTTTCAAACTCAAGCTGAGTGAGGGAGTTAAATGCGGTGCCCGACGGCTCTTTACCCACCCGCTGCCACAACTCATCCCCATAACGCTGTAACGCCAGCGTCAAGGTCATGACCTTAGAGACAGATTGAATGGTAAAACGGCTATCACAGTGGCCGGCACTGAAGGTCTGTCCGTCGGCAGTGTGCAGTGCAATGGCAAATTGCCCCAGTGGCTGCTCAGCCAGCGCAGGAATATAATCAGCGACCTTTCCCTGGTGGGACAAGGGCTGAACCTGCTGTGCAACGTGTTGCAAAATAGCCTGATAATCGGGCGAGGCTGTTGTCATAAAAACGGTCATCATCTCAAAAAGCACAATAGCGCGAGTGTAACAGATCTGTGGCCACAAAAAAGCCGCACAGAACAGTGTCTGTGCGGCTTTTTCTTGATACCAGTTGGCCCGGCTTACTTGGTAAACAGCTCTTTGATATTGGCCAAATCTGATTTACCAGCGATCAGCTCATCCGGCGTTAAACCTGATAATTCGTGCGGGAACACCAGCCATTCGTCCGACTCGTGAATAAAGTAATCCGGCGTCATAGGAACTTTTTTATTGGTCGGCTTGTAATATGGACAGGCGACACGAATGTCTTTTGGCAGGTTCAGACGCATCAGCTCTTCGAGTTTTTCACGTAGTGCATAAATACTGCGGCCCGAGTCAAACACATCATCCACAATCAGCAACGAGTCACCCGCATTAGCGTTTTCAACAATATAGTGTAAGCCGTGTACCTTGATCTCTTTCGACTGCTTGCCAATGCCATAGTAAGACGAGGTGCGCACGGCGATATGATCGGTTTCTATGCCTTTGTAATCATAATATTCCTGAACTGCAATCCCGATAGGCGCGCCACCGCGCCAAATGCCGATAATAAAGTCAGGACGAAATCCATCTTCATAAACCTGAGCGGCCAGTCGAAATGAATCTTCAAGTAATTGTTGCGCCGTGATATAGCACTTGTCAGACATACAAACCCCGTGTCATTGAGCAAAGAACACCGCGCAAACCTGTGTTTTTAAAGTGCCGCTACAGACACCACAGCAATCAGCACGGCTGAGAATAACGTATAACCGAGTATTTTAGCTGAGTCGAAAAAAAATTGCTTGCGCTAGCGCAGTTTTTTTACAGGATGATGAATCTGAGAAAGGCTTGTTTTCCCCACTTACCGGGTTTATAACTCTATTCAAATATACTGAAGGAAACACTCATGAGCCAACTAACCCAGTTCAGACTGCTGGCCGACTATAACCAATGGATGAATCAAAAAATTTATCAGGCAGCTACGCGCCTGAGCGAAGAGGCATTAAAACAAGAGCGAGGCGCTTTTTTCGGCTCAATATTTGGCACATTAAACCACCTTGTGGTGGCAGACATTATCTGGCTAAAACGGTTTGCTTCAAACCAGGCGGGCTCCAGCGCTCTGCAATCCATATTGGAACAGCCCAATCCCACCAGCCTGGCCCAGTGCCTTTTTCAAGACCTCTCGCACCTGACTACACATCGTCAATGGCTCGACAAACAAATTTTGTGTTTTATTGATGAGCTGCAGGAGTCCGATTTGGGTACCATCCTGACTTACCGCAATACTAAAGGTATCGGCTTCAGCAAACCTCTAAGTAGCCTGCTGATGCACTTTTTTAACCACCAGACTCATCACAGAGGACAAGTTACAACTCTGTTTTCTCAACTGGACGAAGACATAGGTGATACAGACCTATTACTGCTCTTTGACGATGTCAACATCTAGGTATACCAGACCTTGTCCTGACAACTTCAAACCACTTTACCCTGTTTGATTCGCTATTTTGGGTGTCCATCTGCCAAATCGGTGCTATCCAGACTGAACGGCAAGACCACGACTTCTTTATGACATTGCCGTCAAGTTATTACATTTAGATACATGAATAAAACTAATGTAATTTTGGAATTAATACATTGTGTTTAAATTCCACAAAATGTACCCTAATCAGGTTCTCTGTGACACTACAAAATCAATAAGGAAAATGAATGAAACATACCCTACTGGTAGCGGCAATTACGGTGGCCCCATTTGCCGCAAACGCTGCTAAAACAATTTCTTCCGGCTCCTATGGCCACACTCAAGAACAAGGCAAAATCGCTGCAATTTCTGCACTTGAGCGACAAGCAAATGGTAACCCACTGTCCAACGTGCGCACCAGTTGCCGCTCAACTAATTATCCACTCCCCTGGTATTGTACTGCTACCGCACAAGTTGCAACGCTCTCTTTTGGCAGTGACAGCTATGAAATGTGTGGCCGCTCACACAGTAAAAGCGATACGGACGCCCGGTTCGAAGCCGCAATTGGTCGAAAATTTTGTGACAGCAACAAGCAATCAACTTATCGCTCAAATTTTGCAGTCAATGAAAGTAGCTTTGCCGGCAGTGCGTGTGATTACACGTCACCGAAAGGACGATTGTTCAACAGTATCTGGTTACTGGACAACGCTGATAAATCAGGTGACAACTCAATTTTAGGCTGGGCCTATCACGAATCACAAAAAGACGTTCACAACACCCATTCAATTTGTGACGAGAGTGTCTTTGCCAGATTTAAGTGGAAGAAAAAGTTCTACAGCTGGGAATGGGTAAAACGTTCAGAAATGAGCATCAGCCGCCCAGCCCTGTACGATCAGGATGTGATTGGACGAGCTGCAACACTTGTACACGAAGCCAGGCATATGGACAAATCACATGGTAGCGCCGGCGGTGCGTGCAGCGGCTCAAGCTGTGACCCCAACTGGAGCTATAACGGCTCAAATACTTATGAAGCTTTATGGTTATGGTGGTTTGCGGTCAATGCTAACGATGCAACCCCGGCAATGCGGGCCAGTGCTGAGCAACAGGCAAACTACACAATCAATCGCCGCTTCGTTACACCGCCATCGTATCATGCAGACAAAGATGCTGAAATCATCAATAAATCAACGGCATCTGGTTTAAGTCGCCCTATAGAACCATCAAACACAGTAACCTTCACCGCAGCAGGCGGGGTAGAATCAACGGTGCGCTCACAAGCAACATCTGGCTTTGTGAATAAATATGGTAAACAACCAACTAAAGTTGAATGCCGTCACAATCCACATAACATGGGACCTCCTCCGTGGATCTGTGTCGCGACAGGCCCTAAATAACGCTCGTTTTAACATTCAGCCCCTGCAAAGGGGCTTTAAAAGGTATCGTATGAAGTACTCCTATTTTCTGTTTGTGGTCACAGCATTAGGCCTGCCATTTTGCGCAACCGCTAGCAGTAAAACCGCCGCTGAAGATTTACTTAAACCTTTAACGTGCGAAGTAACAGAGGCGAATATTACTTGCTCGGTGGCGCTGTTCAAATTAAATGCCATGGCGTTAAAGCATGTCCCGCTGACTGCATCAAGATCTATCGAACTGTCCAACACATTGCAGTTGAGTGCAATTGAACACCTGGTATCGGGCAATATTCGCCAAGTCCCGGGATCCGTCGTTAGCTTTGAAACTCTCGATATAACGGGTGAAGGCCATGCCATGCAACATGCACTGGCATTTAAAGAAATGCGCTTTTCACATAAACCACCGAGCAACACCCAGTTCTATGCCAGACACTATAATAGTCCGCTGCCGACTTCCCCTGAAAACCTGCGACAACTTGCAGCACTGGACATGAGCATTGAAGAATTAAACTGGCAAATTAACACACCGAAAAGCAATGTCCATGTGACAGCAACGGGCGCTAAGCAAAATGCGAAACAGGTCAGCAAACCCGGCAGCTATCAAAATGTGACTATTAAGCCGAATTCCAGCTGGCATATAACGCCCGGAGCTTTTCACCTGATGTCACTCAACGCAGGTGAAAACTCTAAAATTGTAATAGAAAGCAACCCTGAAAACACAAACAACACCGTACTTTACGTTCATGGCGACCTGGAGACTCTGCCAGTTATCGATAATCGCACGCATGGCGCACTGGCAGTCATATATCTGGGTTCAACTGACATCAAGCTCTCTCACACCTTTGACGGCGTGTGGTTTTCACCAGATGCCAACCTCACTTTGACAACCTTGCCTGATAATAAGCTACAGGTCGGTCAGTTCAGAGCCAAAAGCATCCAGGTAGAAGCAGGGGTACATATTCAACATTACCCGTTCGATCTGTTCAGCCTGATCCCTGCCGAGCTTGTTGCTGAAGCAGAAGACTTGAATCCTCAGTCTCAACTCAGTGCAATAAATTACAGCAGCGTTCAACTAGAGCAAATGATTGAGGCCCACTTCAACAACTTATTTGGTATGGGAGAAGACGCAAATCAACAGTATGCTAAATCTCTGGAGACCCTGCGCAAAAACGCCCATCTCGTTGTGCCTGAACTGTTCAAAATCTATGATGATACTGCACTTACAGTTGAAGGTCAGATGCGGCGCTGGTCTGCGGTGCATATATTGAGTGAACTGAACAGCCCACTGGCTAATGACAAACTATATGAGATTGCGATCTCCAAACCAGACTACACATTTGCACCAAAAATCTCTTCTGATCACAGTCATGGTCCTTCCTACGAATCTCGTGAATTGAGTATTCGCGCCGCGGCTATGGATGGTATTGCAAACCTGGCTGCACTGGGCTACACGCAAAGTGACGAAACATTAGCAAATTACATACTCGGGCCGGAAGATAAAGAGCCTATGACGCTAAGATATGCCATCAAAGGCTATTTGAAAGGCAATGACACCGAGGTGCGACGTGAGCAATTGCTACGGCACCTGGGCTCGGAGTATAGGGCTTTTATACAAGGAGAATAACCCCCTTTCAAGATTGTCAGGACTGCCCTAAGCAGTCCTGAGCTTATCAGTCACAGCCTTTTTGAATACTGGATGTCCAAACCTTCACTATAAAGTCGTTATAGTCGCGGTCGTTTTGATCTTCCCAGTACTGCTTATCTCCATAAACACGATAATTGGTGGTCAGCTGGTTAGAATTGCCATTAATGGATAACACATAGTCATAACTGGCCCCTTCAATGACATCATAACTGCCTGCGCCACCGTATTCGTCCAGCAATTTCACATAGCTACCATTCACCCGGATACCCCAGTCATTATTGTAGCCTGCGCTTTCGCTGACAAACTGATAATGAATACGGGTGTAGTTATCCGGCGTACAAGCCGGGTCGTTGTCTTCTATGGTGCCCGACACAGACGCGGAACCACTGGTGTATGTTGCCCCCTCAACCACTAAGGTCAGCGCCTCGCTGTCTTCATGGTTGGCATCATCCAGGGTGGCAATATTAATGGTCGCACTGGTTTCGCCCGCAGCAATCGTGACGCTGGCAGATGGCGAGGTGTAATCGCCGGCAGAGGTAGTGTCATCCAGCACACTGACGTCGAGCGTCACATCCTGATAATAGGCATTACTTAAAGCTACTTGATATTCGAGCTGCCCCCCTTCCGATACCGTATCCGTGATTGCTTCGACCGTGAAGGTCGGTTCAGGATCAGTTTCACAACTGGGTGTGGTGTAACAAGCCACAGCCTGATCGGTATTGACTGCCAAATCATTGAGCCGCACGGGCACCGTAGCCAGTAAACAGGTGTTACCCGACTGAGGGTTGAGTTTGTATAGCTTGGAGCGATTCACATGCCCATAGTCGTTGATCAAGGTACGGCTGACAACCACTTCACCGGCCTGATTTAACGCAGCCCCTGTGGCTGCGGTCAGGCTATGGTTCGCCAGTTTAGTGGCCTCGAAGGTGGTTTTATCTATCTGATAAACACTGCGACTGGTGATCAAATACCAGTTGCCATTTTGGATCACTAAGTCGCCACGAAACTTGCCTTTGAGCGAGCCCAGTGCACCCAGCTCTGTCGCTTCACCCGTGTTTTTATTTATTTCATAGAGCTTTTTAAAATCGGTGCCCAGCAGCGCATCGCGCTCGGGATCATACACCATACTCAGCACCTGAGAGGTTCTGCCCACCAGCGTGTGCGTATCGGTAGCAAAATCATAGTATGCCAGGCGCAAATATTTAAAGCGCTTGCCCTCTATTGGAAGGTGCGTTAACTGCTCTGCACTGAGGTTAAGGTGACTCACGTCAACCTGATATTCAAACGGTCTGGGCGCTGACACATAATACATACGTTTGCTGGCCGGGTCATAAGCCAATGCTGATGCACTAAATTCCGCCAGCGTTTGTGCATAGGCACTGTTATCTTGTTCGTTCAGACCAAATAAAATCCCCACATCGCCACGACCCGCATTAATGCCATATAGCTGGCCACTACAAGTGTTCGCGTAAGAAACAGAAGACGCCACCAGGGCAATCAAAGAAAGTGATGTTTTTAGCATGGTAATAAACTCGTTCGGTTCATCCAAATTCAGGCTAATACAACACAAAGTAATGACACATCTACCTCCGCTGTATGATGCGATTTCCTATTCCATTAGGAGTGAGTGCTTCCATTATTATCTTTGCAATCTGAGGCCATGATGCGCGTCAAAACACAAAAAATCAACAAAAAAATAAGAACAATGGATTAATTTAGTACCATAAAAACACCATAATCAGATTTTCTGAACAATCTCAGTACAATACAAGCCGCTTGATTTTTAGTCAGCGCGTACCTATTAAGAAGATTAATTAAGCAAAAGGAATAACGCTGATGAACAACGACGACCTGACCCTGATACAGATAATACTAAAAGCAGGGCTGATTCTCACAATGAGTGTGCTCAGCCTCTGGTGTCTGATCAGGATAGTGAAATGGGCCAAAGGGATGCCCAAAGCCGCTTATCTGGTGATGGCAATCTTTCCATTGCTGTCTTTGTTTCCTATTCCACCGCCCGTATTTAAAAATGTGGCAAAGGCGAAACAAGAGCAGCGTAAGCGTAAAGAAGTGCCCGGTGACCCGCCAGAATAACCATCTTTAAGATAGCCCCCTCTTACAACACCAGCAGGCCTATTCAATTCCCCATGCTATGCATTCAGCCCCTGCATCCATAACTGGCTCAGCAGGGCAAGAGATACGCCTGACGGCGCAGTCGATTCCTCACGGTGTCCGGAAAACAGCTGCTGCGCTAATTGCCGACCAGCAACCTGGGCCATTGTCACTTTTTCAATCCGCAGCTGATAAAACCTGCCGAGTACCACGCTGAGATCGTGCTGCTGTGACATCAGGCAGCTCAACAACCAGGCATCTTCCAGTGCCTGACACGCCCCTTGCCCTGAAGTCGGTAATGCAGCGTGCGCCGCATCACCTATTACAACGACATTGCCTTTATGCCAGTATGGAAGTGGATCTAAATCATGCACAAAAATAGCCCTGACAGATCCCGGCTCAGCATGCCTCAAAACAGATTGAACCGCTTCAGTCCATCCGCCAAATCGCTGCTTTAACTCGCACAGCCAGTCGCGCTGACTACAACTTTTATCGAGCGGTGTGCGCCACGCCCCTGCCCAATAACACGTTTGAGGCTTTACGGGCACAATGCCGAAACGTTCACCAGGATAACGGAAGTCGCCAATACTGTTTGGTAAGATGCCAGGCTCAAGCTGACTGATCCCTATCACATTGATAAATCCCTGGTAGCACGGTGAAACTGGCGAAGTAAATAGCGCCTCACGCGCCACCGAATGCATTCTCCCATCAGCACCAACGACTAAATCATATGTCTGCCTGAGCTTATCTATATCCTGCTCAGTCACTGTGGTTGCAAATGCAATAGATACCCCCTGCGCGCTTAGTGCGTCACCCAATACGTGGATCAAATCACGGCGCAATATGGTCACGGTCGCGTGACCACTGAGCCGATTTAGCTCATCAATATCCAGCGCATTTTGCCGGTTGCCACTGCGGTCATACTGACACACAAACTCGGGTGTTCCACCGGCTCGAATGATGTCCGATGCTAACCCCATTTGCTCTAACACAAACATCGCGTTAGGCCACAACGTGACGCCAGCTCCCATCACCCTGTGCGCGGCTGCACGCTCGTACACCTGCACCTCATGCCCTTGTTTGCTTGCCAGCAGAGCCAGTGCCATACCAGCAACGCCAGCCCCTATAATCGCAATTCGCTTTTTCTGCATTATTCACTCCATTCAATATCTTGAGTGCAGTGTGACAAAGCAGCTAAATGGGATAAATATGATAAAATGGCTTTATAAATCCCATTTTATGAGATAGTAAATGATCGAAAGGACTGATATTCAGTGGCTATTGAGCTTTGCCGCAGTCTATGAAAAGTTAAGCTTTAAGCAGGCTGCACAACATCGCCAGCTGCCCACATCCAATATCAGCCGCCATGTGGCCCAGCTGGAGCAACACTTAAACACCCGGCTGCTGGAGCGAACAACACGAAAAATGCGCCCGACAGCGGCAGGCAAACAACTTTATCTGACACTTAAGCCGCTCATTCAAACAATGGATGATGCACTGACAGAGGTGTCTCAGCACCATGACGCGTTGTCTGGCCACCTCAATCTGGTCATGCCAGATTTGCCTGTACTGGCAACGCTTATTGCCAATTTCTGCCACCAACACCCTGATATACAACTCAGTTGTGATACACAATTAAACCCCACTGAAGGCATGCTGGAGGGATTAGATTTGGTGGTGCGCTTTGGCCGGGGCACACTGGAAGACTCGGGCTGGGTAGCGCAAGCCCTTCTGCATCTGCCCAGCTGTGTTGTGGGTGCACCTGAGCTGCTGCACCGTCATGCACATGTGCATTCGCTGGATACACTCAGTAAAGTGCCCTGTATTACCAGCCTGACCGCGCTACAGGGCACCCCGTGGCGATTCAAACACAATAGAACCTTGCATGTGCAATCCAGTTATAAAGTGAATAGTGGCCACATGGCCAAAGCTGCCGCAATCCAGGGACTGGGCTTTGCCATTTTACCGCGACATATGTGCCAGACAGAGCTGGAGGCAGGCACTTTAGTGGAGCTCACGTTAGACCATGAGCCGGAAGATCTGGTGTTATATGCATTTTACTCAGGTCGTAAATACCCGCAGAAAAAAGTCACTGCGCTCCTATCACACCTTAAAACAGGGTTAAGTGAGCTAATGGATACACCGGCAAAGTAAACATATTCAAATCAACAACGGTCAGACGGGGCTCAAATACACATCTTTCAAGGAGCATGCACGAGGGACTGAACCTGATAGCCCTGATCCGCGAAGAAAAGGCCAGTGCCACCCATAACTACCGCGCGTTGCCTGGATATGCCCAGAAAGCTCCTTATCTCTCAAGCCCCCACTCAGTTGTATACTTTGTTTTTCATCAACATATAAGCTTCAACAAACGCTGGCTTACCTTCCCATACGCGGCTCTCAAAGCAAATGTATGATTTTCTCGCAGTGACGTTAGCCGTTTTACATTGAGTTTACCTGGGTTGATTTAATCTGTGACTCAACAGCGAACAACCACCCAATTCAAGGAAACACCATGCGTACAAAGACTATCAAGCCAAAACAAGGCGCACTGACAACATTGATCTCCGCGGCCCTATTCAGCCTGGCATCACATACGGTGACAGCGTCTGACGTAACAGTTACCAAAAACATGGCGCCAATCGCAGCGCACACGGCCTCACACACGCTCGATACACACATAGAGCACTTACTCGCAGAGCACCACTTACCGGGTTTAGTGCTGATGGTGAAACACCAAAATAAACTGGTACATTACAATGCGTACGGCAAAGTAAACGTCAAGAAATCCAAACCAATGACAAAAGATGCGCTGTTCCGTATTTTTTCAATGAGTAAACCCATCACTTCAGTGGCTTTATTACAGTTAGTAGACAGAGGTCAGATCACTTTAACGGATGATATTCGCAAATTTTTACCTGAGCTGGATGTGCTCGAAGTTGATGGACAACCACATACGGTCACCATCCATCACTTGCTCTCGCATACCGCCGGATTTGGTTATGGCGGTGGGCTAAAAAGCTGGGTTGATATTCGCTACTTATTGGCTAACCCACTGAGCCGCGGCAATACCCTGGACGAGATGATTGATGACCTGTCTGGCATAGACCTTAAGTTTACGCCGGGGGAACGCTTTGAGTATTCGATTGCCAGCGATATTCAAGGTGCCATTATCGAAAAAGTGTCAGGCCTGCCTTTAGATACCTATCTGACACGTTATCTTTTTGAGCCACTCAACATGCAAGACACCCATTTCTCGGTACCAAAGGGCAGCGAGCACCGGCTGGTTGATATGTATGAGTATGACGCGACGACCTTTGAAGAAGCCTACGTATTCAACAAAGACAAAATTCTCTTTAGTGAAAAAGGCGCAGATAGCGACTATTTAAACAAACCGGTGTTACTTTCGGGTGGTGGCGGGCTTATCTCAACTGCACAAGATTACAGTAACTTCGTTTCTATGCTTTCGAATCAGGGGAAATTTAATGGCCAGACCCTGTTATCAGAGCACTTGGTTGACACTATGCTCAGTTCGAAAACGCAGGGGCTGGACACGCACTTTATGCCACGGGTATACAAAGGCGTGGGTTTTGGTTACGGTGTGGGAGTTAAAGAAGCTACCGACGATCTTCGTCAGGAAGGCACCTTCTTTTGGGGTGGTATGGGCGGTACAATATTCTGGAGCGACCCAAAATCTCAGCTTGAAGTGGTCGCGATGATGCAGGTAGAAGATGGCTGGGTGGCACTCGAAAAGTGGTTAATCCCCCACATTTATACCCTTATTGACGCACCTCATTTGCGTGCTCAAAACGCTAATACCGAGTTATAAAGTGAATTAAACATGGCGCATATTCTGGTAGTTGAAGATGATATGGATATTGCACAAGGCATTGCTGAGTTCTTGGAACCCAAAGGACATGAACTCGACTTTGCCTACACAGGTAAACAAGCCCTCGTTTTACTAGAGCAAAACCGTTATCAACTCGTTTTGTTAGATATCAACTTACCATTTGTGAATGGTTACGATGTCTGCCGTCAGTTGTCAGACAACGCACTGGGCCAGCATTTAGCCAAAATTCCGGTGATCATGATGTCTTCTCGTAGCCACGAGCAAGACATCCTGCAAGGCTTTGCCAGTGGTGCCTGGGATTACTTAAAAAAGCCCTTCTCTTTTGCCGAGCTGACTGCCCGGATCGACGTTGGATTAATGAAATCAATGCCACCAACCACGCCAACCGATGTCATTACCTTTGACAACGTGACACTCGACCCGGAGACATTGCTGCTCACCTATCAGAACACAAGTCTGCAGCTACATAATATCGGTTATGAGATATTAAAATTGCTTATTTCTCAGGCTCCAGGCGTGGTAAAGACACAAACGCTCCATGCCCATTTATGGCCAGATGAAACGCCAGACAGCGACCCGCTCAGAGCACACATATACAAACTGAGAAAACAACTCAAAGCTCACTTCGATGAAGATTTTATCGAGACGATCAAAGGAGTCGGATACAAATTTACCCTGGCCAGGAATCATGTTGTTTAATTCATCAAGTCAACCCACCTTACTCTCACGTGTCAGGCAACACAGCTTATGGCTCGCATTAACGCTGTTCTTGCTCTTTTCAGGTATGACCCTGTTTATTGTCTTTGCTTTGGAAGATGCCGTTTTTAAAGATCAACTTAAGCAGACCTATCACGTGATCCAGCAAGGTGGATCATTACCCGCTAACATGACCTTAGTCACACAGACCGATACCTTCACTCTGTCTGACAGTGAGCAGCTTAAATACTTTGAGTTTGACGCGCACTTTGGAGAATTTAACCAGGGTGATCAGCATTTTCATTTTATGAAAACCGATCTTGGCGTCCTGCTCCTCAATAGCTCAGAGTTGGGGATCATATCCCGCGCCATCGATGATATTTTGGTAATTTTATTGTTGATGTTGCTGCCCACATTACTTCTGACCTACTGGTTTTCTAATAAGCTCTCTGCAAAAGCACTGCAGCCATTTAGCAAAATCCACCATGCCATTGCTTCTGAGCACTTGCACATCAATGAGTTCAAAGCCGCACTGTGCGACATTGAAGAACAAGATATTCAAGTCATTGCAAAAAAATTAGTGACTGCACTGGAACAAAAAACACACCTGTTGCAGCAGCAAATTGCCTTTAATCAAGGTATGGCCCATGAGATAAGAACGCCCTTGCAAGTGATGTCGCACTCGATGGAGCTGATCAGTGCCTCAACACCCGAAATAGCCTCACTAAAGTCATATCATCGTCTCGACAAGGCCATTGCGAGAATGCACCGGATCAGCAGTGCATTGCTGTGGCTTACATCAGATGCAGAAGAGCAACATACCACACAGGTCCGCCATATACTCGACACCGTTCTATCGGAGTCTCAGGCACTGATAGCCCTGCATCAAATTGATGTGCGAATTAATGAGCCAGATCCGCTCAATGCACTCAAATTGCCAGTCCCTGAGACCGTTTTAGAACTGGTTATATTGAATCTATTAACCAATGTGATCCATCATTGCCAAACATCAGAGGCCGATAAATACTGGCAGATTAGCATCAGCCCATCCCAGATCCGTTTCTGCAATCCCACGGTGCAAACGCCGGATGAAACATCGACTCATGAAAACTTTGGTCTGGGACTGCAGTTAGTAACCGCGTTGATGGATAAATTTAATGTGGGCTTTGAAGCCCAACACAACAACCAGGTATTTAGCGTTTCACTGAGTATTAAGAAACCTGGCCCCTGAACGTTTGGCGCGAAGGCTCTATATCCAGATATTTTAAAAACCGGCAGAGCCGCCCTTCGCATGCATCGGCAATCCTCTCCTTGCAGTGCGCACTGAGCCCTTGCGGTAATGCGATACCCTTGTCTCCCATTGTGTAGGCATCAAACACGCCATTTTCTCCTTGATAGACAATGGAGAAATTCAAGGCAATTGCACTCCCACCCAGATACCTCTCACCCCAGCTAGGTACAGATATAACCATGTCACCATTCATGTTGTAGTTGCCTGACATCTGTATCACCTTTTGCCGCAGTGACTCCCCATTTTCTCCGGCATAAGATGACGGCATATAATAATTGACCACATAGAAATCGTAACCTGCAGCAATCAGTGAATTGTGACTATCAATGAATGATGCTCGGTAAATGGGCTCATCTGCGGCTGAGATATGGTATTCAAGCGCAGGAAAACAGCCCTTTAGCTCGATATCATGATCCCAAAAGTAGCTACACCCAGCCAAAACAGTGCCCGCCATGGTCAGACATACCAATTTTAGTGGTGCCTTTAACCTCTGCATAATCGCCTCACTGTGTCCTGTTCACAGCAATATTTTTGAACATACAGCTATTTTAATCAAACACTTATACCAATTTGCTTAATTAAGTGTTCTATTTTGAGGCGAGAAAATATAGTCGATAACTAGGCAAAAATTTTGCTATTTAGTTGTTCTAAATGAGAAATTTTTAACGCTGTTAGCGTCATATTTGCTCCTTCAAATAGACCAGGTATTAAGTGAAATTGGTATTAAATAGAGTCTTTCGAACAAAAAAGAATAAGAGACAACGACTTTGAAATACCTGGGTATGTGAAGATGGATCCTAAATCGGGTAATGAGGTCAATGTCAGCGAGTGTGAGTAAAGAGGAAACAAGCAGGCATAATAAGCATTATGCCTGCTAATAGATTAAGATTCGTCTGATAACTGCTCGTTGTCTTGCGAGTCTGTGGCATCCTGGCCATTGAATTCAATTTCAAACCCATCGACCCGTTGCAAGCCTCTGGGCAACTTATTACCGCGACGACCTCGTTCACCATAGTAGTGCTCCAGATCGCCAGGTTTAAGCGTAAGTTTTCGCTTACCAGCATGTAAGGTCACGGCACAGCCATCAGGTATTGCTGCAAGCACTTTTACAAACTCCTCACGGGCCTGCACTTTGGCACTCGGGATAGAGATGATCTTATTGCCTTTACCTTTGGCCAACTTGGGCAGGTCGCGCAATGGGAAGATCAACATCCGGCCTTCGTTAGAGATCGCCATACAACGATCGGTAGCCACATCGCCTACGGTGATGGGTGCCATCAGCTCTGCCCCTTTCGGGATGCTGACCAGGGCCTTACCGTTTTTGTTTTTACTGACCAGGTCGTTAAACTCAGCAATAAAACCATAACCCCCATCAGTCGCCATCAGGTAGAGCGACTGCTCTTCTCCCATCACTACATGTTCAAAATTAGTCCCCGCAGCCAGATTAAAGCGACCTGTCATCGGCTCCCCCTGGCTACGAGCGGATGGTAGGCTATGCGCATCGGTAGCAAATGCCCGGCCGGAGCTGTCGAGGAACACCGCAGGCTGATTACTACGACCTTTCGCAGACGCTTTATAGCTGTCCCCGGCGCGATAATTAAGCCCTTCAGCATCAATGTCGTGACCTTTAGCAACCCGGGCCCAGCCTTTTTCAGACAGCACCACAGTGACTGATTCCGACGGGATCAGATCTTTCTCACTTAGAGCTTTAGCTTCAAGGCGCTCAACAACTGGTGAACGACGCTCATCGCCGTACAACTCGGCGGCTTCACGAATTTCTTTTTTCAGCAACGTCGACATTCTGCGCTCTGAGCCCAGTGTCTGCTCCAACTTGTCACGCTCAGCACTCAGTTCATCCTGCTCGCCGCGGATCTTCATTTCTTCAAGCTTCGCCAGGTGACGCAGCTTTAAGTCTAAAATGGCTTCAGCCTGTTTGTCCGACAGCCCAAAGCGGTTCATTAACTCTTCTTTTGGCTTGTCTTCGGTACGAATGATCTCAATCACTTCGTCGATATTCAAAAAGGCAATCATTAAACCTTCAAGAATATGCAAGCGTGCCAGCACCTTATCGAGGCGATGCTGCAAGCGACGACGCACCGTATCACGACGGAACACCAGCCACTCGGCCAGGATAGTGCGCAAATCTTTGACCTGAGGACGACCATCCAGGCCAATCATGTTGAGGTTAACCCGGTAGTTCTTTTCCAGATCTGTGGTGGCAAACAGGTGCGCCATCAGCGGCTCAACTTTGACGCGATTTGAACGCGGTACCACCACAATACGGGTGGGGTTTTCATGGTCTGATTCATCGCGCAAATCGGCGACCATGGGCAGCTTTTTGGCAGTCATCTGTGCTGCAATCTGCTCCAGCACTTTGCCACCAGACACCTGATGCGGCAGCGCAGTGATCACCACTTCGCCCTGATCTTCTTCATACACCGCACGCATTTTGATGGAACCACGTCCAGTGGTGTAAATCTTCTGGATCTCCGCTTTCGGTGTGATGATTTCAGCTTCGGTCGGATAATCTGGCGCCTGGACCATCTCCAGTACTTCTTCCAGAGTGGTTTTTGGCTTATCCAGCAAAGTACAGCAGGCTTCGGCCAGCTCGCGCACATTGTGTGGTGGAATGTCTGTGGCCATGCCCACGGCAATCCCGGTAACACCGTTGAGCAGAATGTGCGGCAACCGTGCCGGCAACACCATAGGCTCGTTCATGGTGCCGTCAAAGTTCGGGATCCAGTCAACTGTGCCCTGTCCAAGCTCTTTCAATAACACTTCTGAGAACTTCGACAAACGCGCTTCAGTGTAACGCATTGCCGCAAACGATTTAGGGTCGTCAGCAGCACCCCAGTTACCCTGACCATCGATCAGTGGATAACGGTAAGAGAACGGCTGCGCCATTAACACCATGGCTTCGTAACAGGCACTGTCACCGTGTGGGTGGTATTTACCCAACACGTCACCCACAGTACGGGCAGATTTTTTATACTTAGCCGCGGCCGACAGGCCCAGCTCACTCATGGCATACACAATACGCCTTTGTACTGGCTTAAGACCGTCGCCAATATGCGGCAAGGCCCGGTCCATGATCACATACATGGAGTAATTGAGATAGGCGTCTTCTGTGAAGCGGCCCATCGCCAGTTGTTCAATCCCCTGCAAGGACAGGGTTTGCGGATCTGTCATGATACACCTTATTGTTTGTTGTACCGCACACGAGTTATCGCGTTGGCGTAATCATCCGAATTCAATTCTTAGCAGCAAGCTTAGACTTCTGCTTTATCACCATGTTGTTCCAGCCAGCTCTTTCTGTCGCCGGCACGCTTCTTCGCCAGTAGCATGTCCATCACTTCGAGCGTCTCTTCGGGCTCATCCAGGGTCAGTTGCACCAGACGGCGGGTATTTGGATCCATGGTGGTTTCGCGCAGCTGCATCGGGTTCATTTCACCCAATCCTTTAAAGCGCTGAACATTGACTTTACCGCGCTTTTTCTCTGCTTCAATGCGATCTAATATGCCGCGCTTTTCATCTTCGTCCAGCGCATAGAACACCTCTTTACCAACATCGATACGGAACAGCGGTGGCATGGCCACATACACATGACCACGACGTACCAGTTCTGGAAAGTGCTTAACAAACAAGGCACACAACAAGGTGGCAATATGGAGTCCGTCGGAGTCAGCATCGGCCAGAATACACACTTTGCCGTAGCGCAGCGCTGACAGGTCTTCGGAATCCGGGTCTATGCCCAAAGCCACAGAGATGTCGTGAACTTCCTGTGAAGCCAAAATCTGCCCGGAATCGACTTCCCAGGTATTCAGGATTTTACCCCGCAACGGCATGATGGCCTGAAACTCACGATCGCGCGCTTGTTTGGCTGAACCGCCCGCCGAGTCCCCTTCCACCAGAAACAGCTCAGAGCGCTCGGTTTCTGAGCCAGAACAGTCGGTCAGTTTACCGGGTAATGCCGGGCCACTGGTGACCTTTTTACGCACCACTTTTTTAGCTGCTCGCATACGTTTCTGCGCATTGCTGATACACAACTCAGCCAGGGCTTCGGCGGTGTCTGTGTGCTCATTTAGCCACAGACTGAAGGCATCTTTTACAATGCCCGAAACAAACGTAGCGCAAGAGCGTGATGATAGTTTTTCTTTGGTTTGACCGGCAAATTGCGGATCCTGCATTTTCACCGATAATACATAGCTGCACTTGTCCCACACATCGTCTGGAGTCAATTTCACGCCGCGTGGTAACAGGTTACGGAATTCACAAAACTCACGCATGGCTTCCAGCAGGCCCTGACGCAGGCCGTTGACGTGTGTTCCACCTTGCGCAGTTGGGATCAGGTTCACATAGCTTTCGGTAATAGACTCGCCGCCCTCAGGCAACCAGTGTAATGCCCAGTCAACCCCTTCGGTTGAACCGCTGAAACTGCCCACAAACGGGCTTTGCGGCAAGGTCTCATACCCTTTCGCACTGTCTTTTAAGTAATCTTCCAGACCCGACTCGTAGCACCACTCCTGCGTTTCTTTGGTTTGTTTATTGATAAAACGAATACGCAGGCCAGGACATAATACCGCTTTGGCTTTCAGCAGATAATTGAGCTTGCTGAGTGAGAAGTTAGCAGAATCAAAATAGCTGGCGTCAGGCCAAAACTGGACTGAAGTGCCGGTATTGCGTTTCCCAACTGTGCCTGTGACTTCTAAATCTTCGACTTTGTCGCCGTGCTCAAAGGCCATCTGATACACCTGAGCATCGCGCTTAACCGTGATCTCAACCCGGGTCGATAAGGCATTCACTACCGAGATACCTACCCCGTGCAGACCCCCGGAAAATTGATAGTTTTTATTGGAGAATTTACCACCAGCGTGCAGTTTGGTCAGGATCAGCTCGACCCCCGGGATCCCTTCTTCAGGGTGGATATCCACGGGCATGCCGCGGCCATCGTCGATCACCTGCAGCGAGTTATCTTCATGCAAGATCACATCGATCTTACTGGCATGACCGGCCAGGGCTTCATCGACACTGTTGTCTATCACTTCCTGACCCAGGTGGTTCGGTCGTGTGGTGTCGGTATACATGCCAGGTCGGCGTTTCACCGGCTCCAGGCCATTCAACACCTCAATGGCTTCGGCATTATAATTCTGCTGACTCATAATTGGATCTGATTTTCTTCGCTTGTGTTGGTGATGTTAAGAAACCTGACTAGGGTCTCAAAGTAACGCTCAAAACCCATAAAACTATGGTCCCCGCCAAATTCAATGTGGCCGGGGCTGGCGCTGAAGTAGTTCACCGCCTCTTGATAGGGTAACACTTCATCGCCGCTTTGTTGTAGCAATAAAATATTTTCTGGTGAGTGCAGAGACTCAACGTAGAGCTGACGCAAAGTTTCAACATGCTGGTGCGTCAGCGTGTAATGCTGTTGTTGGTAAGGATTATACTGAGGACCGAGATAATCATGCAACAATTCAAATGGTCTTACCGCCGGGTTCACAACCACAGCGCGCAAACCGTGCTGCTGCGCCAGATAGGTGGCGTAATACCCGCCCAGGGAGCTACCGATCAGCGCGGTGTCTGCATCTATTAATTGCTCAAGCTGCACAATAGCAACCGCCGGATCGTAGTGCAAACGCGGCGTCAGATAGCAACAGGGAAACGCTTGCTGCGCAAGCCACTGCCTTAACTGTTGCGCTTTGAAGGACTGCTCTGAGCTATTAAAGCCATGAATATAAATTAGTTTGTGAGCCATTTGACCTCAGTATGCAACCCCTGTGCTGTCCAGTGAACTAGGCGGTAAGCAGGGCCTGTGTTGTGCTGCTGCCAGTCACTTGTATGCTTAGCGAACTGGATAGAAGTCGCCGGCGTGGCGTAGACAGGTAAAGAACGAAACGACTGGCTATACGCATTATGTACATGACCATGAATAAGCGCCTCAACACGTTGGCTGTTGACCAACGTATTCAGCAGTTGAGGCCCATTTTCCAGCATATGCTTGTCAAGATAACCGTCAATCGGCAGTGGGTGATGATGACAAAAGGTCAAAACAGCGTGATCACCGTCACTTAATTGTCGCTGCAACTCCGTCAGGTGTTCAGCCTCACACCAACCTGCAGGCGTTGGCCCCTTGCTATTGAGCAACATAATATCACCCAGTTCACATTGTAAAAGCTTGGCAGCACTGATCTGCCCTTCACTGATCTGTGTCAGCAAAGTCAGATCATCGTGATTCCCCGGTACCCAAAACAACGGACATTCAAGCGCCGATTGCGCCACCAGCTCAGCGAATAATGCATACGAGGCCGCACTGTGGTCCTGAGTTAAGTCACCGCCAAATACCACTCCATCCAGTTGCTCCTGCGCCAAAGCATTGAGCACCCTGATGAAGTGTTTCGCCGTATTGACTTCAAAATAGCATCCATCGCGGCTGCTAAACAGGTGGCTGTCTGTGATATGTGCCAGACGTAACTCTGCCCCGTAAAACTGATGACGTTGTTCAAACCAAGCCATTATTGACATCCCAGTTGAGTGGTATCCGGCCACTTTCGAGACACGCCATCAGCCAGTCCGCTAAAAACGCATTGAGCTGGTATTTTTCATCTTTATGATGCATATCCGGATTAGGGTAGCGATAAGATGGCTTAATGCGCTGGTGAAAATCGTGATGGATCACCTCTGCCACTTTGGCATCGTGGTAAAGGCGCACAGACAACACAAAATCATCCAGATGGGCGCTGATCTGTTGTTTCTGAACCACCGCAATATCCGTGGTATAGCGAGCAATACCATCAATGCGGATCTGATAACTTGCGGCCCCAAGGTGCAACTCCCGACTATTTCCGACGGTTTCTTCAGGCAGCAGTTTCAGTGCCCGCAAATAATTGCGCTCACACAGGGTAATGTATTTCGGTAAAGACTGGATGTATTCTTTTTGCATAACCGCTGATCAAACGACCTCACTTTATACCGGCTGAGATTGCCACTGCGCCAACATCTTGGGTTTGTGTAACGCCAACCATTGTAGACTAATCACAGTGGCAGCGTTATCAATTTCCTCACTTTCCAGTCTCGCCATAGCATCGCTAAAGGGTATCACATGCACTTTGATGTCTTCCCCTTCTTCTGGTAAACCATAAATGCCCCCCGCCTGGCTCAAATCAGCCTTAGCTAGGTACAAATACAAACGCTCCGTCGTGCCGCCCGGACTGGACAGGTAAGATGTCATGTAATGCAGCTCATCTAACTCAAGTCCAGCTTCTTCCATCGCTTCTTTGCGCACCACCCCTTTATAATCCAGACTGCCCTCAGCCATACCTGCAATGCATTCGAGTAACCATGGAGAGTCTTTAGTTGCCAGTGCTCCAATGCGGATCTGCTCGATAAGTAATACCTGATCCGTCACAGGGTCATAAGGCAACACCGCCACGGCATGACCGCGCTCTAGTATCTCACGGTGGATAGTCTGGGACTGACCACCGGCAAATAACGCATGTTTAAAGCTATACAGGTCAATTTTAAAGAATTCGTCATAACACCGCTTAGGCGCTTCTAATGCGACGTCCTGATGATTAAATTGTGCAATTGGTTTCATGTTTCATCTCATTTTTTTCTTGATCGGGGTTTAATTTTTAACCCTGAACCCCCATCATAGGTATTCTCGAATTTTATCTTATTTTACTGCTCGTTACCTGCCAGAAGTCTCAGGTGGCACAGTATTATATTCTGTTACACTTGTTCTGACCGATTTACTATTTTCCTTATATGGGAATTGACTAAAACAAGGTAACATGCCGACAACGAAAAATTGTCTAAGGACTGAGCAAACAATGAAAAAAAGCATTCTATCTCTGTTTATCGGTGTTGCCTGCGCCCTGTCCAGCACAGCTTCACAGGCAGAAGATCTGTTGCAAGTGTACGAAATTGCCACCGCTAACGATCCAACGGTATTAAAAGCTAAGGCCCAAGCCGACGCACAAAAATATGCCCAAGATTCCGCGTTAGGCGATCTGTTGCCTTCATTGGGTTTTTCAATGAGCTACACCGATAACGATGGTGAGTCTACATTACCCGGTCAAAACGATGCATCAGGCTACACCGTAGTGGATACTTGGAGTGATTCAATCACGCGTAGTATCACTCTGAACCAGACTATTTTTAGTATGGCCACTTGGCAGAATCTGACCATTGCCGAGAAACAGGCGATGCAGGCGCTGACCAGCTACGAGCAGCAGCAACAAGACCTGATTGTGCGTGTTGCGCAAGGCTACTTTGATGTACTGAGTGCACTGGACAACCTGGAATTTGTACAGGCTGAAAAACGCGCCATCGAGCGTCAGCTAGAGCAAACCAAGCAACGCTATGAAGTAGGTCTGACCGCCATCACAGACGTACACGAAGCTCAGGCTCAGTTCGACCAATCTGTGGCCAACGAAATTGTTGCTCAAAACACCGTTGAAACGGCTCGCGAAACCCTGCGTACCATCACAGGTAAGTACCATGCCAAACTGGATAAGCTAAATACTGACAGCTTCTCTACCGTGAAGCCAAACAGACAGTCCAACGACTTCATTACCTTAGCTAAAGAACAAAACCTGTCATTACAGGTCGCTAAATCGGCGCTGGATATTGCACAGGATCAAATCGACCTGGCGCAAGCAGGTCACTATCCAACGCTGAGTTTACAAGCGTCGTATTCTGACTCTTTGGGTAACACGGAAGGCGCTGAACTGTCACCTCGTACAGATGGCACCAGCATCGGCCTGAGTTTCAATGTGCCCATCTATTCGGGTGGCAAAACAGTCGCAGCAACCGACCAGGCACGCGCCTTGTACGTAGCAGCCAGTGAAGATCTGGAAGCCTCTATGCGTAACGTTACACGCTCGGTGATCACCTCATATAACCAGGTGATGTCTGACGTAGCAACCTATCGCGCACTGGAGCAAGCGGTTGTCTCAGCAGAAAGTGCATTACAGGCGACAGAAGCGGGCTTTGAAGTAGGTACTCGTACTATTGTTGACGTACTGGTAAGCACCCGTAACCTATATAGCGCTAAGCGTAATCTAGCTAACTTGCGTTATCAGTATGTGTTATCAACACTGAAGCTGAAACAAGCGGCTGGTACACTGAATCGCAGCGATTTAGAGGCCATCAACAAAGGCTTAGTCGCAGGCTAACCCAAATTTCGCTCGAGCAAAAAACCGGTGCAAGCCGGTTTTTTTCTGTCTGCGATTTACCCTGCCAGATAGGTCGCATCAGGTCCGCGCTCATCATCACTCTCTTGAGCTGTTCAGCCGATATCGCTAAACTAACCGTTTGAAGTTTGAAAGAGAGTGCACCTTTGGTTAACAACCCCACCTTTAAGCTGGCATTTTTAGCCCCAAAATTCTGGCCAACCTGGCTGAGTGTGTTTTTTCTGTATGCTCTATCCTGGCTACCGCAAGGTATTCAGTTGTGGCTGGGAAAAATGCTCGGTCGCCTGGTGCACCGCCTGTTAAAAAAGCGTCGCCGTATTGCGGATGTCAATTTACGCTTATGTTTTCCTACTATGGATGCGCAACAGCGTGCTGATATGGTACTGAAAAATATGGAAAACACGGGTATCGCTACCTTCGAAACCTCAATGGCCTGGTGGTGGCCCCAATGGCGACTAAATCGGGTCGTCGGCTCAATAAAGGGAATAGAACACGTTGAGCAAGCACAAGCCAATGGCAAAGGTGTTCTGTTGCTAGTCCCACATATGCTACACCTGGAAATGCTGGGCAGAGTGCTGGGTATTGCACAGCCGGGGATCGGTTTTTACCGCCCACACAACAATCCACTGATGGAGTACTTTATGACCAAAGGTCGCTTGCGCTCCAATGAGTACCTGATTGGCAAGCGCGATGTCAAAGGTTTATTACAGGCGCTGAAAAACAAAAAAATGTGCTACTACCTGCCTGATCAAGACTATGGTCGCAATCGCTGCGAATTTGCGCCTTTCTTTGCCGTGCCCGACGCTGCCTCTACAACAGGAACACTGCTCTTTGCAGGAAGCAAAAATTGTGAGACATTAAGCTTACATGGCGTTCGTGATGAGCAGGGTAAATACCACATAGAAATCCAACCTGCGCTAATTGACTTCCCAAGTGACGACCCGCTTACCGACGTCACCCGGGTCAATCAGCGTATGGAGCAGGCCATTAATGAGGCCCCGGAACAATACATGTGGCTACACCGACGCTTTAAAACACGTCCGGATGAAAATGCGCCATCGTATTATGAGTAACCGTTAGCATAAAGTGTGTCGTGACAGTATGGCTAAAAAACGTTCAAAACGCTTATCAAATCTGTGGTTCTGGACCAAACACCTATCGTTAGGCGTGTTGTTGGTGTGGGCCGCCTTTTACTTTTTGTATGGCAATGTCCCGTCAATGGAATTTCGTGACACTACCAATGCCGCCGCACGCGGATTTACCCAGTTTTACGAAGGGTTTAAACGCAATTTTAATGAGCGCAATACAGAGCGTGAAAAATACGTACTGGACTTGGGCAAACCGACTTACCCATTGGATGATGCAATTGCGCAGCGTGGCCTGGTAGTCAAACCAGCACCACAGCGTTGGACCGGAGAGATCCAACCGCGTCGCTTTGATAGTGGCGATACCCTGCGTGGCGTGCTGACCAACTATGCCAAACAAGAAGACATCGAGCTGTTCTGGTACCTGGACAAAGATTATGTGGTGAAACACAATTTCCGTGTCGATACCAACTTTGTTTCGACCCTGTATCAGGTCGGCACCGCCATTAACGATGATTTTGAGTTTGAAGTATTCACTTTCTTTTGTCACCGCCAGCGCGCCGCCATCATCACCCAAAAGCCCTCTCGCTTTGTGCGTGAAAACTGCCGTCGGTTAACCAAATAAGCTTTCTGGCCGGAGAAAAGTCTCTTCTCCGGCTACGATTAACCCAACAGGCGCTGCCAGGCGACCTTCACAGCATCGACCCACTCAGCCACCTCATGCATGGCCACACCGCGACCGCCTGCGTTAAGGCTATGCAGGTGATAACGATCGCGGAACTCACAATATGCCTCAGTCAGGGCCGACTGGGTGGCATTGTCAATCACTCCGGCATGATGGGCCATTTCAAAAATCCGAATATTATCGGGGAATCGTGCCAGCTCCGGATGGGCATGCGCATAGTTGAGCACCAGGTACTGCGCAATAAACTCGATGTCCGTCATCCCGCCAACCCCCTGCTTTAAATCAAACTCCACCTCAGTGCTCTTGTCCAGATGCCCGCGCATCTTTTCGCGCATCTCAACAATGTCTTTGCTCAGTGTGCTGTTATCGCGATGCTGACACAGTATCTCGTGGCGGATCTCATTAAACCGCGTGACCAGTTCGGGCTCGCCCAGCACCATACGCGAGCGCACCAGTGCCTGATGCTCCCAGGTCCAGGCTTGCTCTTGCTGATATTGATAAAAACTCTCGATGTTAATCGCCAGCAGGCCCGAGTTCCCTTCCGGTCTCAAGCGGGTGTCCAGTTCATACAAAATGCCGGAATTAGTACGGGTATTGAACAGGTGCATTAAGCGCTGCGCCAGTTTCAAATAAAACTGACGTGATGAAATCGATTTGTCCCCGGTGGTGACACTGTTACCATCGCGATTATGCACAAACACCAGATCGAGATCTGAGTTGTATCCCAGCTCCAGCCCACCCGCTTTACCATAGGCCACCACGGCAAAACCTTTGTGCTCTGCATCAGCCCCTTCGGGTACCCCATAACGGCTCACCATTTGTTGCCAGGCGATATCCACCGCTTTGGCGATAATGGCTTCGGACAGTGCAGTCAGGTGATCGCTGACTTTCATGATATCCAGCACCCCAGTGGCATCTGCAGCGGCAATCCGTAATGCCTGAGTTTGCTTAAACTGACGCAGCGCTTCCATTTGTAATTCGAGATCTTCACTGTCGATACGTAAAAAGTACTGCTGAACTTCACTATAATAGGCGCTCAGCGGCAGCGGCCGGTACAATACCGCCGGATCGATCAACTCATCGAGCAAGATTGGATAGCGTGCTACCTGCTCAGCTATCCAGACACTGTGCGCACATAGCTTAATCAATTGCTGTAATGCCCCACGATTTTCAAACAGTAATTCCAGGTAAGCCGTGCGCGAGGCGATTTTCAGGATCACCTGTAACACCCTGTCGAGTATTCCAGCCACCGGGGCTCGGGTTATTTCGCTGAGCAAAGCCGGCATCAGTTTATCCAGCACATCTCTGCCGCGCGTGCCCATTTGCGTTTTACTCAATCCGAGGTGAAATTGCTCCAGGGACTGCTGCCAGGCTGCACTGACAGCCTCTGGTAACGGCGATTCCAGATAGCTGATATCGCGTTGCTCCCAGGCAGAGACATATTCCGGTGCCAGCGCCTCGCCAAGCTCAGGCTCTTCCCCTATAACCTGAGTAAACTCGGCCCGTACCGCAACCTGGGCCTGCTCGAGCATAGCCAATACGTCGCTATACTGAGTGCACTCCATCAGTACCGCCAAACGCTGCTGACCTAGCTCATCATCCGGCAGAGTCTGTGTCTGACAGTCATCAAACGCCTGTAAATATTGTTCTGTACGGCGCAGTAACAGATATTGCTGAGACAGCACTTCACCGACTTCCGGTGGGATCAAGGACAAGTGCTGAAGCTGCTCTAATGCTGACAATAGTGATGGGGTTTGCAATTGGGGTTCGCGACCGCCACGGATCATTTGCAGTGCCTGAACAATAAACTCCACTTCGCGGATCCCGCCCGCGCCGAGCTTAATGTTATTCGTCAGCCCTTTACGCCGAACCTCCTGAGCAATCATGTGCTTCATTTTGCGCAAGGACTCAATCACCGAGAAGTCAATATAACGACGAAACACAAAAGGGCGGATCAGGGTTTTAAACTCATCCCAGTACGGGTTTTCTTCACCAAGCAGACGCGCCTTGAGCATCGCATAGCGCTCCCACTCCCTACCCTGATCCTGATAGTAATCTTCCATGGCAGCAAAGCTCATAACCAAAGGGCCACTGTCGCCAAAAGGCCGCAGGCGCATATCAACACGAAACACTTGCCCATCGGCGGTACATTGATCGAGCGCAGCAATGAGTTTTTGCGCCACTTTTGTATAAAACACCTGTGCCTCAATACTGCGGCGTCCACCTTCAGTCGATTTGGCAAGCGGATAGGTAAAAATCAGGTCAATATCCGAAGAAAAATTCAGTTCACCACCACCCAACTTACCCATCCCCAACACCAGCATAGGCACAGGCGTTTGATGTTCATCGCACACCTGACCATTGCTTTTGGCAACACCGGCTTGTGCCCAACGGTTTGCCCAATCGATCAGCGTTTCACTGAGCCGTGACTGGTAGGCAATACTGTCAGCGATTGAATTCCCCTCCACCAGGTCAAGCCACATCAGCTTAAGCCAGTAGCGCTGACGGTATTCACGCAGTTGCCTGAAGCAGCTGGCTTCATCCAGTTCCGCGAGCGGTTCCGTGAGTGGTGCCGGGCAGGCTCTTTGTTGCATTTGTTCGTGATCCAGCAACCACTCAATCCAGTCTGGATGACGCTGCAATATACGATACGCAAAATCACTCAATCCAAGTAGCCTGAGCACGGCTGGGTTGCTTGTGTGTTGGGCAAACAGTGCCTGACAGCGTTCCTCTGCCAGCTCCCCAAGAGCCTGGGGCAAGCCACCGAAATCCATAGAAAAATCTCCAGTGCAATTGCAAAAAGCGGTGTTATAGTAAACTTAATTGCCATCACCATACACTTAGCATGAGTTATTTGTCTTTAGCCAATATCAACTTTTTCGCCATCTTAGTCAGTTTTATTGTTATTTGCCTGTTCACCATTGCGCTGCGTTTGTACGTGCAGTTCAGCGCCAGACAAATGCTGGAAGATGAACTGGCCAAGCGAGACAACTTTGCATTGGGGATCAGCTATGCCACACACCTGGCCGTACTGGTGTTCTGCTGTGCTTACGTTTTCAATGACACCGGCATGATGGTGTTGCAGGCCGAATCATTGCGCAGCGGCATTATTCTGCTGCTGATCCTGGTGTTTATTTATTTTGGCCAGCACATTCATCGCAAGTGGATCCTCCATCGCTTCAACGAGGAACAGGCAATCCTAAAACAGAACGTCTGTGCTGCGGTAGTCGACTCCGGCATGCTGGTCGGCAACACCATTTTGGTGCTCGGACTGTATCATTGGATCCACCCTCAGGGCTTTGGTAACTTACTGGTGGTCACCCTCAGCTTTTTGGTGGTGCAGTTAATGTGCGCGTTGGACAGTAAAATCCGTGAATGGCGCTTTGCCCGCTACAATCAGGGCGCATCCTTACAGCAAAATTTCAATCTGGCTAACACCTCGATTGGGATCCGCTATGCGGGTAAGAGCATTGGCCTGGCATTGGCCATTTATGCGGGTCTGCACAGTGCCCCTTATCATGGTGCCAAAGTGGTAGAAAACCTCTTTGTAATTGTCATGCACTGTGGCGTAATGTGGCTGTTACTATACGGTATCAGCCATTTGTTATTGCAGCTGGCGTTGCCCAGAGTGGACATTGGGCTGGAAGTCGACCATCAGGATAATATCGGTATTGCCTGTCTGGAGTTTGCTGTTTTCTGCGCAATAGGCTATTTACTTATTAACATGTTCTCAATGTAACCAGGCTTGTTAGTGCGTTTAAACCTAGAAAACTTCTTGCTGGTCGACAGCAACTGGGAATTCAGCAGAGAGTTTGCTGCACACCTCAAGGCGCAACATCCTGATGCGCCCAGTGAGCTGCTGATTGCCGGTGACAATACCAAGCAAATGCTGAAAATGATGTTTCAGGAGCAAGTCAAAGACTATTGCTACTGTGACTTTGCGAATGAAATCAGCGTTTCGGAACTGGCGTCCTATCTGCATGAGCATCACAAAGTGAAAGGGGTGTTAATTTATGCACTCGACTATCATCTGGCCGACGAGACTCAGCGTTTTATCTTTAACTCGCTTCACCGTCAGCGTATTACGGTTGAACAAAGCGACCGGGGATACGTCTATCATCCACTTCGTGATCCCTTTAACAACAACCACCTGACCTGCCACTCAACCGTCTCTGCGACGACCCAGGATTCCGTGCTCGACTTCAGCCAACATCATACGGACAAAGCCGAATAGGTGCTGGACTCACTGTACATAACCCCTTACCATTACGGCTATTTAACAGCGGAATAGTCCACCATGCGCATACCTCATATTTACCAGCCTTCCGACCTTGTTATTGGCGAAGCAATTGACCTTGGCGATGATGCCGCCGGGCACGTTGCCCGTGTACTGCGTATGGGTGAAGGTGACAAACTCAGCTTGTTCAATGGCCAGGGCGGCGAGTATCTGGCAACCATCAGCGAAGTCAGTAAAAAGAAAGTTCGGGTAATGCCTGAGCAATTCATTGATAAGCACGTTGAGTCACCACTGTCCATTCATCTCGGTCAGGGCATTTCTCGCGGCGACAAAATGGACTTTACCATTCAGAAATCAGTGGAGTTGGGGATCACTGAGATCACCCCCTTATTCACTACCCGCTGCGGTGTTAAACTCAGTGGCGAACGGTTGGCAAAGAAACATCAGCAATGGCAGAAAATCGCCATCGCAGCCGCGGAACAGTCTGGACGAAATACCATAACCACCATTCATCCGCCGATTTCAATTGATGACTGGCTGGCACAGGCGAGTGACGCTTTAAAGCTGACACTGCACCCCAGAGCCGAACACTCCATTAAAACCCTGCCTGCCCCTGAGCATGGTATCCGTTTCCTAGTTGGTCCTGAAGGCGGCTTTACCGACGAAGAAATGGCTGCCACAGCCCAGCAAGGCTTCATCGATATTCGCCTCGGCCCGCGCGTATTGCGCACAGAAACCGCAGCGCTGACCGTACTCAGCGCATTACAGCTTGAGTTCGGCGACCTGGCCCTTTAAAAAGTCAGTTTCGCCCTTATATCCTAATCAGACACTTAGCAGTTGAATTGATTAACTTTACATAAGGTAACCCCAATGGCAGCGAAACTCGGGATCATCTCAGATCCAATCAGTGGCTTTAATATCAAAAAAGATACTGGCTTCGCCATGATGCTGGCAGCACAGGCACGTGGTTATGAGCTTTACTACATGGAAATGCAGGATCTGTATTTGTATCAGGGTGAAGCCCGGGCAACCGCCGCTAAGGCTACCGTGTTTGACGATGAACAGCACTGGTATGAACTGGCAGACAAAGATGATATCGCACTGAGCGATCTGGACGTAATTTTAATGCGCAAAGATCCCCCGTTTGATACCGAATACATTTACGCGACCTACATGCTGGAGCGCGCTGAACAAGCCGGTACATTGGTGATCAACAAACCGCAAAGTCTGCGCGATGCCAATGAAAAGCTATTTACCGCCTGGTTCAGCGAGCATACACCAGATACCTTAGTGACACGCTCTGCATCTCAGATCCGTGAGTTTTTGACCAAACACGGAGATATCATTCTTAAGCCGCTGGATGGCATGGGTGGCGCCTCGATTTTCCGGGTACGTCATGATGACCCGAACATAGGCGTGATCTGTGAAACCCTCACCGAACATGGCAGTCGCTTTGCGATGGCGCAAAATTACGTGCCAGCCATTAAAGACGGCGACAAACGCGTTCTGGTGGTCGACGGAGAAGTCATGCCCTACTGCCTTGCCCGCATCCCACAAGGGGGCGAAACGCGTGGTAACCTCGCCGCAGGCGGTCGTGGCGAAGCACGTCCTATCAGCGATAGCGACCGAAAAATTGCAGAAGCGGTTGCCCCTGTCCTGAAAGAAAAAGGGCTGATTTTTGTCGGTCTGGACATCATTGGTGACAAGCTCACCGAGATTAATGTCACAGCGCCAACCTGTGTTAAAGAAATTGAGGCGGCGTATGATATTTCGATTATGGATAAGTTTTTTGATGCCATTGCAGCAAAACTCGACCATACTAAAGGGTAATTAAAAGGGGGTCTCGCTATGCAATCACTCGCAAATCATTTTTTGGTCGCTATGCCAAATTTGCAAGATCCCTTCTTTAAGCACACAGTCACCTATATTTGTGAGCACAACGAAGAAGGCGCAATGGGCCTGGTCGTCAATCACCCCATTAACGTGACTGTGGGTGAACTGCTTGATCAGATAGAAATTGATAACGATAAATCCAGTAACGCGGCAAGCCAGTCTGTGTTTGCCGGTGGACCAGTACATACTGACCGCGGCTTTGTATTACATACACCCAAACCCGGTTACGCGTCTAGCCGGGAACTCAGTTCAGACATGATGATCACCACTTCCAAAGATGTGCTGGCCTCACTGACCTCACATAACTGTCCGGATGCCTTTATCATTACTCTGGGCTATTCAGGGTGGGAACAGGGACAGCTGGAAAAAGAGATCCTGGAAAACTCCTGGCTGATCATTGAAGCCGATCCGGCCATTATTTTTAATACGCCCCCAGAAAAACGCTGGGAAAAAGCAGTCGAAATGCTCGGTATCGATGCCGGGCAACTGAGCACCGAGGCGGGACACGCCTAAAACAGACCACCCCAGTTAATAGCCTGTCGCCCTTACATTTGTTGGCGACAAGCTGTATGCACTTGAGAATACACCATGAGTAATAACGATAAAACAGCACCCGGACAGCGTACGGTCATAGGCTTTGATTTTGGTACCCGAAGCATCGGCCTGGCAGTCGGTCAGGAAATAACAGGCACCGCCAGCAGTCTGGGGGCAGTCAAAGCCCGTGACGGAATTCCCGACTGGCAGGATATCGCCCCGTATATCGAACAGTGGAAACCCGATCTGCTGGTTGTTGGTTTGCCATTAAATATGGATGGCACTAATCAGGATCTGACCTTTCGCGCTAAAAAGTTTGCCAACCGGCTGCACAACCAGTTTCGCTTACCTGTCGAGACTCAGGATGAGCGCCTGACCACGGCAGATGCCAAAGCCCGGCTGTTTGAACAAGGGGGTTATCGCTCGCTGGCAAAAGACAAGATTGATGGCATGTCAGCCATAATCATTCTGGAGAGTTTTTTTGAGGCGCAATGGGGTTAAGTACCCGATAGCGTTGCAGATCAGGGATAAATCCGGCCTGCTGATAGGCCTGACGGATCCGACCTTGTGACCTGAGTTGCTTTAAGCCACTTTGCAGTGCCTTAAATGCACGCTCTCCGTCAGGGTGAAGCCGCGACACCACAAAGTGGCGGCTACCATCAAACTGCACCACTAAATTGGGATGGGCCACCAAAAGAATATCATCCAGCCTGAACTCATTATTCAGGCTTGGCATTAACGGCATCAACATAAAATCCACCCACTGGCGATTAACCATTTGTGCTTGTGACGCCCAGACAGGCTCATTCATCAAATGCTTAAGGCCCAGGTTGTTCAAGGTTTGCCAGTCTGTTCGCCAGCGACTGGTAGACACGGCACTCAACTCACGTAATTCGTTTAACTGAGTGATCCGTGCCACTGCCAAATTCTCGGGGGCATAAAAAATCCCGGCAAAATACTCCCCCCGGCGGATCACTGCATCGCTGATAAACAGTTTATCCACTTTTGCCTTCGCATCATCCAACCAATAACTATCAAAACTGAGCAGCAACTTACCCTGCTCCAGCAAATTAGAATGGCGAAAGCTCACATTGCCCGGCCGATAGATGAATGACTTTTTAAATCCGCCCAGTGCCAGCGCCTGTTGCACCAACACCATATCAACAACGTCTCTGCGCACATAATTGCCCGAAAACTGGGAAACTTCGAGCGGGGCGCGGCCATTCAAAAAGCGCAGATAATCGGCATACACGTCATCGCGGATATACATATCCACCACATTGTGAGCGGCAGATTGCTCAGCAACACGTTCACTCGCCGTTGCCGGAAATAAAGCGGCTAAGCAACACAGGGCCAATATGGCCCCGTGCCTGGCCCAATCAGCGCTTTTTATCGTCCAGGCCGTCAACGGTCACCCCTTGCAAGAAGCCCGCTCCTTTTTGCTCATTGTTTTGCAGTTTAATCATCAGGCGCAGGTCATTCGGTGAATCAGCATGATGCAGGGCATCCGCGTAGTTGATCCTTTGCTGCTTATACAAATCGAACAGCGCCTGGTCAAAGGTTTGCATCCCCATTTCCTTCGACTTAGACATAGTTTCTTTAATTGAGCCAATGTCACCTTTCTTAATCAGCTCAGCCACCATAGGTGAATTGAGCAACACCTCAATGGCCGCTACACGCCCTTCCCCTTTTGCTGATGGAACCAGTTGTTGCGCGACAATGGCCCTGAGGTTAAGCGCCAAGTCGTACTTTAGCTTATCGTGCTTCTCTTTTGGTACCAGGTGCATAATACGGTCGATGGCCTGGTTGGCATTATTGGCGTGTAACGTTGCAACACACAGGTGGCCGGTTTCAGCAAAACTCAACGCATATTCCATGGTCTCACGAGAGCGTATCTCACCAATCAGAATCACATCCGGCGCCTGACGCAGCGAGCTTTTCAGTGCCGACTCAAAGCTCTCCGTATCCAGCCCGACTTCACGCTGAGTAATAATGCTCTTGCGGTGCTGATGCACAAATTCAATGGGATCTTCGATAGTCAGTATATGACCGCGTTGATTACGATTGCGATAGCCCAGTAAGGCTGCCAGAGACGTCGACTTACCGGTGCCGGTACCGCCGACAAATAGCACCAGGCCACGCTTAGACATGATCACATCAGTCAGCACCGAAGGCAGGCCTAAGTCAGTCACCTCAGGAATATCCGTGACAATGCGCCGGATCACCATACCGGCGCAATCGCGTTGCCAAAAAGCAGAAACCCGGAAACGACCTATTTCATTGGCCACCGCAAAATTGCACTCTTTCTCACCATGAAACTGCTGTTTTTGTTTCTCGCTCATGGCTGATTCGACCATGGCCAATGCCGCCTCAGCATCCAATTGGTCATCATCCAGTGCACGCAGCTCACCATCGATTTTGGCGCTCACGGGCAGACCGGCGGATACAAACAGATCCGATGCCCCTTTGTCTTTCATCGTTTGCAGATAATGTACAAGCTCCATCATAGCCTCCCGGGATTAATAGGTGGTGCCAAACTGGCTCTTATCATGGGCTTTCGCCTGGGCATCCTGATTGGTGATCAGGCCGCGGTTAACCAGGTTAGTCAGACACTGGTCCATGGTCTGCATACCGTGCATCGCACCGGTTTGTATAGACGAGTACATTTGCGCAATTTTATCTTCGCGAATGAGGTTACGAATAGCCGGGATCCCCATCATGATCTCATGTGCAGCGACCCGACCACCGCCCACTTTTTTCACCAGCGTTTGTGAAATAACGGCTTGCAGGGACTCAGATAACATAGAACGCACCATGTCTTTTTCCTCACCCGGGAAAACGTCAATGATACGGTCAATGGTTTTAGGCGCCGAGGTGGTGTGCAAAGTACCAAACACCAGGTGACCTGTTTCAGCCGCAGTCATGGCCAATCGGATGGTTTCCAAATCACGCAATTCACCGACCAGAATGACATCCGGGTCTTCACGCAACGCACTGCGCAACGCGGCGTTAAAACTGTGTGTGTCACGATGCACTTCACGCTGATTGATCAGGCTTAATTTGTTATCGTGAACAAATTCAATGGGGTCTTCAATAGTCAGAATGTGATGATGCTTGTTACTGTTGATGTAATCCACCATGGCAGCCAGCGTCGTCGATTTACCCGACCCGGTTGGGCCCGTAACCAGTACCAAACCACGCGGGCAATCCGAAATCTTCCGGAAAATCTCCGGTGCGCCCAGGTCTTCCAGAGTCAGCACTGAGCTGGGAATGGTCCTGAACACCGCCGCCGGACCACGGCTGGCGTTAAAAGCATTAACACGAAAACGAGCCAGGTTAGGCACTTCAAATGAGAAATCTACCTCAAGATTTTGCTCATAGTCCTTACGCTGGTTATCATTCATAATATCGTAAACGAGGCTGTTAACGTCCTTCGCTTCCAGTGCAGGAATGTTTACCCGACGCACATCGCCATCAACCCGGATCATCGGTGAAACTCCCGATGAAAGGTGTAAATCCGATGCTTTGTGTTGCACACTAAAGGCCAATAATTCAGTAATATCCATTTCAGACTCCACAACGAGCAAATAATAATATGGTTACAATAGCAGAACGGCTGAACAACGCCTATGATCGCATAGCAAAAGCACAGCAAAAGTGTGCCACAGACCACGAGGTCGCATTACTGGCCGTATCGAAAACCAAACCTGTCGAACTCATTGAACAAGCCTATGCGGCAGGTCAGCGCTTATTTGGTGAATCCTATGTCCAGGAAGCCGTCGATAAAGTTCGCCACTTTCAACAGCAAAAAGACATTGAATGGCATTTCATCGGCCCCATCCAATCTAATAAGTCGCGCCAGATCGCCGAACATTTCTCCTGGGTGCAAAGTGTCGACCGCCTGAAAATTGCACGTCGTTTGAATGAACAAAGACCTACTAACCTGATGCCGATCAAAGTGTTAATTCAGGTGAATATCAGTAACGACGAACAAAAATCCGGATGCGCGCTGGATGAACTGGACGAATTGGCCGCATACATTGATGGCGCGCGTCAGCTTGAACTGCGTGGGTTGATGACAATTACAGCGCAAACTGAGGACGTACAACAGCAATTGCAATATTTTAGCCAAATGAAGGCTTGCTTTGATAAACTAAAGGCTCAATATCAACAGCTGGATACCTTGTCGATGGGTATGAGTGGCGATCTGGAAATGGCCATTCAAGGTGGCGCGACCATGGTGCGTATCGGCACGGATATTTTTGGTAAACGACAATAAGGTGACACACTCCTAATGGCTAATAAAACGATCGCATTTATCGGCACTGGTAATATGAGCTATGCCATCATTGGTGGCATGATCAAAAACGGATTTGCCCCACACAGTATCATTGCAACCAACCGCAACGCTGACAAGCTGGCTAAGGCTCACGCCGATTTCGGGGTGCGTACCGAACAGGATAATCTCAAAGCGGTTGAGCAAGCCGATGTCGTGGTACTGTCTGTGAAGCCGCAAATGATGGCCGAACTATGCCAGACGTTTGTGGATGGTGGACTGGATCTCAGCAACAAACTATTTGTTTCTGTCGCTGCAGGGATAACCGTTAAGCGCCTGCGCGAAATGCTGGCAGAAGATGTCAAACTGGTGCGTTGTATGCCCAATACTCCGTCCTTACTGGGACGTGGTGTTTCGGGTCTGTTTGCCGCGGATATCAACGATGAGGAAAAAGCCTATATCGAACAGGTCTTTTCATCAACGGGCATTGCCATCTGGCTGGAGCAAGAATCACAAATCAACGATGTCATTGCCGTTACGGGCTCCTCACCCGCCTATTTCTTCCTGTTTATGGAAGCCATTGAAGAAAAAGCCATTGCACTGGGCTTTTCACCAGAGCAGGCACGCGCACTAGTGCAGCAAACCGCACTGGGTGCCGCAGAAATGGCCCTGTCTCAGCAAGACATCAGCATTGCGCAATTACGTGCTAACGTCACCTCAAAAGGCGGCACGACCCACGAAGCTGTTGAACATTTGAAAGCAAACCAGTTACCGCAAACCGTGGCCGATGCCATGGACGCCTGCATTGCGCGGGCCGAGGAAATGGAACAACAAATCTAGAGGACATACAATGAACGCCATGCATTTTTTGGTAGGGATTATTTTTGACCTGTTTTTGATGGTCGTACTGTTGCGTTTTTGGCTGCAATTGGTCAAAGCAGATTTTTATAACCCGCTGAGCCAGGCCGTAATTAAAGCAACATCGTTTGCCGTGAACCCGCTCCGTAAGCTTATTCCCGGACTGGGCGGTTTAGATCTGGCGTCTTTGGTTGTAGCGCTGTTGGTTGGTTTTGCCAAGGTGTCCGTATTGATGCTTATGCTGGGCGGATACTGGGACCCAATGGGTGCTGCTATTGATGGTGCGTTAACCGTGGCCAAAGAAGCCTTTTCATTAGTATTCTGGGTGTTAGTTATCCGCGCTATTCTCAGCTGGGTGGCTCAGGGCTACAACCCAATCGCTGCGGTCTTTGATCAGCTCACTGAACCTATGCTACGTCCAATTCGTAAAATAATTCCGCCACTGGGTGGTCTGGATTTATCGATCCTGGTCGTTCTGATTGGTATGCAGTTCTTACAAATTTTAATGATGGATCTGCTACGTTAAGCACTCGGAGTCGTCACAATGAAAACCTTATTTACACTGATTTCAATACTGGCCGTGCTACTATTAGCACAACCAGCGCATGCCACCAATGAACAAGGTGGGCAATATAAACAACTGGGTGACTGGCAGGTCCATTACATCGCCTTTCCGTCGACCTTTATTCAGCCTAACATTGCCAGTGCTTATGGTTTAACCCGTAGCAACAGCAAGGCCATTATCAACATTTCAGTGCTGGCTGATGATGCCAACAACACCGCACAACGCGCCACCTTAACAGGCCAGGCGCGCAACCTGATAGGCAATAAAACCACTTTGACTTTTAAAGAAGTGGTGGAAGGTGACGCCGTTTATTACCTGGCGCAGATGGATGTTGACCACGAAGACACCTATCGCTTTGAAGTCACAATCCGTCAGGGGAATACCCGACACGTGCTTAAATTTCAGCAAAAGTTTTATGTAGATTAATATGACCAGACAAATTGTTCTTGCCACCGGCAATCAGGGTAAAGTAGCCGAGCTTGGCAGCATGCTTAAAGACCTGAATATCGAAATCCTGCCACAAAGCCAGTTCAACGTGAGCGAAGTGGCAGAAACGGGCACTACTTTTGTAGAAAATGCCATCATCAAAGCGCGTCACGCCGCTAAAGTCACAGGATTACCCGCCATTGCGGATGACTCGGGTCTGGAAGTCGATGCCCTGCAAGGGGCACCGGGTGTGTATTCTGCCCGTTATGCCGGTGCGGATGCCAGCGATCAGGATAACATCGAAAAATTGCTTGCGGCGATGAGCGGCGAAACACTGCGCACAGCACGCTTCTGGTGCGTACTCGTCTATATGCGCCATGCCGATGATCCTACCCCGGTCATTTGCCAGGCCAGCTGGGAAGGTCGCATCACTGAAGATCAGCAAGGTTTACAAGGCTTTGGCTACGACCCCGTATTCTGGGTTGAAGCAGCTCAATGCACTTCAGCACAATTGGGCAAAGCGCAGAAAAATGCCCTTAGCCATCGCGGCCAGGCATTGCAGCAGCTGCTGGCACACTTTGAAGGCCAGCTGTGAATCTCCCTCCGTTAAGTTTATACATTCACGTCCCCTGGTGCGTGCAAAAATGCCCATATTGCGACTTTAACAGTCATGGCCAGAAAGGCGAGATCCCTGAACAGGAATATATTCAGCATCTGCTCGCAGATTTACGTGCCGACCTGCACCTTGTACAGGGGCGCAAACTGCATAGCATTTTTATTGGCGGGGGCACGCCCAGCCTGCTCAGTGGCGAAGCATACACCCACCTGTTGGGCGAAATCGAAGCACTGATTGGCTTTAGTGATGACATAGAGATCACACTTGAAGCGAATCCTGGGACGGTAGAAACCGACCGCTTTAAACACTATGTTGCAGCCGGTATCAACCGTATCTCAATCGGTGTACAAAGCCTGCAGGCGGATAAGCTCAAAGCACTGGGGCGCATTCATGGCGAGCAGGAAGCTCGCCACGCCGCCTTAGAAGCGCACGACGCGGGTCTTAATAGCTTTAATATGGACTTGATGCACGGCTTACCAAACCAATCCGTTGCTGACGCCTTGAGCGACCTGCAGCAAGTCATTGACCTCAATCCCCCGCATTTATCTTGGTATCAACTCACAATTGAGCCAAACACACAGTTTGCGTCTAAGCCACCTAAGCTGCCACAGGACGAAATTTTGTGGGATATTCAGGAGCAAGGGCAAGCTTTGTTGGCCAAACATGGCTATCAGCAATACGAGATCTCAGGCTATGCTAAAGCTGGTTATCAGTGTAAGCATAACCTGAATTACTGGCAATTCGGCGACTATCTGGGGATTGGCTGTGGTGCACATGGCAAAATCACTCAACCCAATAGTAACCAGATACTGCGTACCGTAAAAGTTAAGCACCCCCGTGGCTACATGGATCTTAGCAAGTCGTATTTATACGACAGCTGGCAGGTAGAGCCAGCCGATCGGCCATTTGAGTTTTTTATGAATTGTTTCCGCTTACATGCGCCTTGTGCTAAACAGGATTTTTGCGATTATACCGGCTTAACACTCAGCGATATTGAGCCCGCGATTAACCGGGCACTTGAACAAGGGTTGTTGATTGACCAGGGAGATTCATGGTTGGTAACAATTAAGGGCCACAGATATTTGAATGACCTGCTAGAATTGTTCGTCTGATACCTGTTCATAGGATAAGATTGAACAGGTGAATTCGCCCAATAGATGAAAGACATCTTTCGCGATACAGTTTTGTTGGTAACATTGCACCAACACCCGAATCCAATGGAATAAAATAAAAAAGGTAACCCATGCGTAAAATGACACTCCTTGCCGCAGCCGTGGCAGCAGCGCTTCTATCTGGTTGTCAGCAAACAGCAGAGCAACCAACCAACTCCGCTAAAGCGGAAACAACACAACAAGTAGTCCAGAGTGAAGTCGAGAAGGCCAATGCCTTTTTCGATGAAGTCTTCATGCGCGGCGTAATGCGCAGCCCGGTTTATCAAACTTACCTGGGCATCAAACAAGACTATGACAAATGGGACGATGACTCAGAAGCGCGTCGGCTCGAAGATCTGGAGCTAACGAAGAAAGACCTGGTTGCCCTGCAAGCCATTGATCGCAGCAAACTGGATGGCCAAACTCAGGTCAGCTACGACCTGTTCAAGCAAAACCTTGAAAATGAAATCGCCGACTTCCAATGGCGCTTCCACAACTACCCAGTTAACCAGATGTATGGTACGCACTCAATGCTACCGGCATTTTTGATCAACCAACATCAGATCACAGACGTAAAAGACGCCAAAGCGTATATTTCACGCCTGAACGGCATTCCTGCTGTCTTTGAGCAGTTGATCGTAAACCTTGAAGTTCGCGCTGACAAAGGGATCATCGCGCCTAAGTTTGTTTTCCCACATGTCATTGATTCAAGCAAAAACATCATTAAGGGTGCCCCGTTTGTTGACGGTGAAGATTCAACCTTACTGGCTGACTTTAAACGCAAAGTAGAAAAGCTGGAAATTGCAGACAACGAAAAGCAAGCGCTGATCGCTGAAGCAACTGACGCATTAAAAGCAGCCGTGAAGCCAGCTTACAGCAAACTGATCAGTTACCTGCAACAACTTGAAAAGCGCGCTGACACCCGTGACGGTGCCTGGAAGTTCCCTGATGGTGAGAAATACTTCAACAACGCACTGGCACGTACTACGACCACAGACTTAACTGCCGCAGAGATCCACAAAATCGGCTTGTCTGAGGTTGCACGTATCCATGATGAAATGCGTGAAATCAAAGAAAAAGTTGGCTTCAAGGGCGATCTGAAAGCCTTTATGGAATTCATGCGCACCGACAAGCAGTTCTACCTGCCAAATAGTGAAGAAGGGAAAGCCAAATACCTGGCCGATGCCACGGCGATGATCGACAACATGAAAGATCGCCTGGACGAGCTGTTCATCGTGAAGCCTAAGGCCGACATGATCGTTAAGCGCGTTGAAGCCTTCCGTGAAAAATCAGCGGGTAAAGCTTTCTATCAACAGCCTTCTCCGGACGGTTCACGCCCGGGTATCTACTACGCAAACTTGTATGACATGGAAGCCATGCCAACCTATCAGATGGAAGCGCTGGCTTACCACGAAGGTGTACCTGGTCACCACATGCAAATCGCCATTGCGATGGAACTGGAAAACATGCCTAAGTTCCGTAAGTTCGGTCGCTACACCGCTTACACTGAAGGCTGGGGACTATACTCTGAGCTGGTACCAAAAGAAATGGGCCTGTATGAAGACCCGTATTCTGACTTCGGTCGACTGGCCATGGAACTGTGGCGTGCCTGCCGCCTGGTGGTAGACACAGGTATCCACGCAATGAAGTGGACTCGCCAGGAAGGGATTGATTACTACGTGAACAACACGCCAAACGCGAAATCAGACGCAGTTAAAATGGTAGAACGTCACATCGTGATCCCATCTCAGGCAACAGCCTATAAGATTGGTATGCTGAAAATTGTTGAACTTCGTGAAGCGGCCAGAAAAGAACTGGGCGATAAGTTCGATATCCGTCAGTTCCACGACGTAGTACTGAAAAACGGCCCGGTACCACTGAATGTACTGGAGCAGTTCGTCAACGAGTGGGTTGCCAGCAAAAAAGCGTAACCTGCCCCGATGACCCGTTACTCTGGCGACACCAGCTTAAATTGTGTGTTCGCCAGAATGATGTGTAAACAAGCCCCGCCATGTGCGGGGCTTTGTATTTTAATCTCCCCGCCCAGCTTTTGCGTCACCAGGTTATAAATAATACTGAGACCCAGCCCGGTCCCGCCCGAATGTCGTTTCGACGTCACAAAGGGCTCAAAGATCACAGGCAGCAGTTCTTTGTCTATGCCCTGCCCGTCGTCTTTAAAATAAAAATGCACATAGTCATTCACTATGTGCGCCGACACAATGATGGTCAACGGTCTGTCTGGGTGTTTGCCGTGCAAAATACTGTTATTCAGACTGTAACTGATAATCTGATTGAACACATTGGGGTAACTACTGAGGATCAGGTTATCCGGTATTTCGACCTCAATTTTGTATTCATCCTCCGATAAATCACTGCGATAGCAATCAAACACGCCTTCTACCAGGGTTTTCAGATCAAACTCCATTTCCGTATCATAATGCTGCTGCGCCGATACTTTTTTGAAGTCATCAATCAGAGATGCCGTGCGGTGTAAGTTATTTTCGAGCAAAAACAACGCCGATTCGGCCTCTCCGATGAGGTTGGTCAGGGTCTGTTTTTTCAGCTGCCCACTGTCCAGATCACGGCGCATGCTCTCCACCTGTTCTTTGAGATGCGACTGGCTGGTAATGGCAATACCCAGCGGTGTATTCAGCTCATGGGCAAAGCCACTCACCATGTTACTCAGACTGGCCATTTTAGCCTCTTCGATCAGCCGCTGCTGAGCCGCGCTGAGTCGTGCCATCAGTGTCTCAATAAAGTCCAGCAGCTCGTCCAGGTGGTGACCAATCTGGGCAATTTCGTCTTCGCTATTCAGATTAACCCGCAAAGAAAAGTCTTCATGCTTAGCCACTCTGACCAGTACCCGACCGATCGCCATCACCTGCTCGGACACCCGGCTATTGAGATAGTACAGCAGTAACAAGCTAAAACCACTGCTTAACACGATCGATAATAAGCTGATCAGGATCAGCTGTTGCTGCTCTTCCTGATAAGCGCTGAAGAGTTGCTTGGCCACTATGGTAAAGTGGCCGCGAATAGCCAACTTCAACTCGCCCAGCTCACCACGCACTCCCTGGTTGTGGTCCAGCCCCTGCTTTTGCAACACATTGGTATAAACGATGAAGCCGTTCTGATATTGCTCAAGCGTCATTAAATAGGCATCAGCACGCGCCGGAAATTGCGCCCGGATGCGGTTCTTGGCTTGCTGGATCAAATCACCATGCTGATTCAGGTAGCTTCTGTCCAGCCTCAGCAAAAAATCTTTTTCCCGCCGCCTCAGCTCCAGCAGCAGAATTTCTAATTGCGGATCTTGTGCTTCTTTGGCCAGTGCCTGCAGGGCATGCGCTTTACTGCGGAACTCACCATAAACGCCATCGTCTTTGTCGTAACCCAATAATGCCTGCATGGAGGCCAACTGTTCATACAACTCAGCAAAGCGGTTAACCTGCTCATCCAGTTTAAACATCAGCTCAAGATGCTGATGATCGGTGACCAGTAACGCAACTAACTCGTTAAAGCTATCGCGGTATGCATAGCGATAATCATCAATGGACAGCAGTGAGGCTTTTTGTCTTTCAATCACAAACCGCTCTTCCTGATCCAACAAGCGCTGGATCTGGGTTTGTAATTTGAACAGATGATCATTGAGCTGCTTGCTGTGGTCCAGCTCCCGATAAAGAAACCAACTCACCGTCGCAATGATCACCGCCGCACCAACTGCGGCCACTTTAAATAACAAAAGTGACTGTTTTAGCTGCACAAATAAGTTCCCGACTTGCCCCGTTCTTCCTAAGCTTAGACAACATCGGCGGGTTCGGCGAGCCCAGCCAGCGACTTTGCCTCATTCCCCTTTTTGGTTTCATATGTACCCACTTAATATACACCTCAAACTTATTGTCCACAGCCCGGTTTTCCATTTATTGCAATGCCGTCTAGACTTTAAGACTGTGGCTTATGCAAATCTGATGTTGTCTGGGCTGTCGTTACCATAAGTGAAGGTATGAGCAACTTGAGTAAACCCGAAAGTCCACCATCCCCAGGTCGACGTACCTTTATACGCCAAAGCACCGCACTACTACCGCTAGTCAGTGCGTGGCCACAAACAGTAATAGCACAACCTCAAACCTGTACTGGCGCTCGCTACAAACTGATATTTGCTTCGCCCTATAACAGCGAACTCTGGCTCTCATCACCTCATATGCATCAGCAACTCAAACACAACATTGAAGACTTTTCTAACGGTAAGATTTGTGTCGAAATCCGCGATAAAGGCAGCCAGGGGGTCGGTCATGACCTGGCGGTACAAGTTTCGCGAGGCGTGATCCAGGGGGCGCTGCTGAGTGTGTCTAATCTCTCTCCCATAGTGCCTAAACTGGATATCTTGAACATTCCATTTTGGGCCGCTGAATCTCAGGCTTACCTGAATCTGATCACTTCCGATTTGTGGCAGCAGCAGGTGACCGAGCAGATCCGCGCCCAGGGCGATGTCGCGATCCTGCTGTATCATTTACCAGGCGCCAGAACACTGACCTCCACCCGTCAGTATGGCAAGCTGCTGAAAACACCCAGTGATATCATTGATGTGGTTTTTCGCGTGCCCGTCAGCCAGGTGCTGAGACAATTTTATCAGCTGTGTGGTACCACTCCCGTCCAAGTCGCCTGGCACAAAGCGGCGATGCTGGCCGCCAACAAACGCTTTGATGCCCTCGACCCATCTGTGACAGGCTTATATGACGGACCCAATGGCCTGAATCAACATATCGGGGCCGTCTCTTTAATCAATTCAGTTCAGGATGGCTGGGTGTCAGTGATCAATCAAAGGTGGCTTAAATCCTTACCGCGCAAGCTGCGTATTGCCGTCTGGGAAGGGGCAGAAAAAACCTTTGTGCAGCATTTATCTATGGCCCGTCAGGCTGCACTGTACTGCCAGCGCGGCCTGCTCAGAAATGGTGCCACGATTTATTATCCAAGCGCCGATGAGATGGCCAGCTGGCAAGAGATTGGCGGTTATCAGCGCAGAGAATGGCACGCGACTAAGGTGGCATTGTTAGGGAAACTCAGCGCCTTTGATGCTTTTGTGGCAGCCACTCAGGTCAACAATGGGCTGACTTTCCCAACTTAATGCAGTTAATTATGCTGTTGCATGTGCGCGTTGAACTGTCGCAACGCCGGCTTTTTCATCAGGCTATAGCACACAGGCAATACCAATAACGCTAACACCAACGCACTCAACATGCCACCCACCATAGGCGCGGCAATCCGGCTCATAATTTCAGACCCCGTGCCCGTACCATATAAGATGGGCAGTAAGCCGATAATGATCGTCGATACTGTCATCATCACAGGTCGAACCCGCAGCGCAGCCCCTTGCAGCAAAGCGTCGATATACTGCGACTCACTGACAGGCGCCTGGCGTGATTGCGCCTCACTTTGTAAGTCTTTAAAAGCTTGTTCCAGATATACCAGCATGATCACCCCTATTTCAACCGCGACACCGGCCAGTGCAATAAAGCCGACACCAACGGCAACGGAGAAGTTAAAGCCTTGCAAGTACATTAACCACAAGCCCCCGATGGTAGCCATGGGCAAAGTCAGCAGGATCAACGCTACCTCTCCAAATCGACGGAAATTGAGGTACAAGAGCAACATGATGATCGCTAATGTCAGCGGCAGTACATAGCTGAGCTTTTCCTGTGCGCGGATCATATACTCATACTGGCCAGCCCAGTTCAGTGAGTACCCGGCTGGTAAATCCAGTTCCTCGGCGACCACACTGCGTGCCTGTTCAACATAACTGCCCAAGTCAACCCCATCGATATCAACAAAGGTCCAGCCATTGATCCTGGCATTTTCACTTTTGATCCCCGGCGCACCGCTTTCTACGTACACATCCGCGACATCACCAAGGGCGATCCGCTGCCCTATGGGCGTCACGATAGGCAAACGAGCCAGCTGTTCAGGCGAGCTGCGGTAATCCTGTGGATAGCGCAGATTAACCGGATATCGCTCTTGTCCTTCCACAGTTTGTGTGACATTCATGCCGCCAATTGCGGTGGCCACAACCTGCTGTACGTCAGCAATATTAAGTCCAAAGCGGCTAGCCTGCTCGCGACGAATATCCACTTTGATATAGCGCCCACCAGCAACGCGCTCTGAATACACCGAAGCGGTGCCAGGCACTGTTTTAAGAATGCTTTCAAGACGCTGGCCCAGTGATTCAATCACAGCCAGATCCGGACCTGCAATCTTGACCCCCACCGGCGTTTTGATCCCCGTTGCCAGCATGTCGATACGGGTTTTGATTGGCATCACCCAGGCATTGCTGACACCAGGCAGTTTTACCAGGCGGTCCAGCTCTGCTTTAAGCTTGTCGGTCGTCATCCCCGCTCGCCATTCGCTACGTGGCTTAAGCTGAATAAAGGTCTCAATCATAGTCAATGGCGCCGGATCGGTGGCCGACTCAGCACGCCCGACTTTACCAAATACATTCTCCACTTCCGGCACCGTGGCAATAAGCTTATCTGTTTGCTGTAACAGCTCACGCGCTTTGCCGATAGAAATACCCGGATACGTGGTTGGCATATACATGAGGTCGCCCTCATCCAGCGGCGGAATAAACTCGCTGCCAATTTTATTCAGCGGGTAGAACCCTGCCACGGTCAGCGCCACTGCCGCTAACAAAGTGGTTTTAGGAAAACGCATAACCTGACGAAGCAACGGCATATACGCGGCAATCAGCAAGCGGTTAAGCGGGTTTTTGCGCTCAGGTGTGACTTTCCCCCGGATGAAATAACCCATCAGCACCGGCACCAGAGTAATGGCCAGTCCGGCCGCAGCTGCCATGGCATAGGTTTTGGTATACGCCAAAGGTGCAAACATGCGCCCCTCCTGCGCCTCAAGAATAAACACCGGCAAGAACGATACGGTGATGATAAGCAAGCTGAAGAACAAGGCAGGCCCGACTTCAGTCGCCGCTTTTGCCACTATTTGCCAGCGATTGTCATCGGTTAACGGGGTCTTTTCCATATGCTTGTGGAGGTTTTCTATCATCACAATGGCGCCATCCGTCATCGCACCAATGGCAATGGCAATCCCGCCAAGCGACATGATGTTGGCGTTGATCCCCTGAAAGTACATCACGATAAAGGCCACCAATATCCCCAGCGGTAAGGTGATCACGGCCACCAGCGAAGAGCGTAAATGGAACAGGAAGGCCACACAAATCACAGCTACGACCAGCAACTCTTCAAGCAATTTCTGCCATAAATTATCCACTGCCCGCTCAATCAGCTGACTGCGATCATACACAGTAACGACCTCAACCCCCTCAGGTAAGGACGCTTGCAACTCAGCGAGCCGGGTCTTCACGCCAGCAATGGTTTGCTGAGCATTTTCGCCAAAGCGCATCACCACGACGCCACCGACTACTTCGCCTTCGCCATTGAGTTCGGCAATGCCCCGGCGCATTTGCGGACCGAGCGTGATCTGTGCCACATCTCCCATGGTCAGTGCGGTCCCTTGTTCATTGAGGCCAAGAGGGATCTGAGCAATATCAGTCACGGAGCGAATGTATCCGGTAGCCGTGACCATATATTCGGCTTCCGCCATTTCAATCACAGACGCCCCGGTTTCCTGGTTGCCCCGCTGCAGTGCCTGCTGAATATGGCTCAAAGGCAACCCATAGGCACGCAGTTTATCCGGGTCAACTTGTACCTGATATTGCTTTACCATGCCGCCCACCGACGCGACTTCGGATACCCCAGGCACCGTTTGTAACTCGTATTTCAAAAACCAGTCCTGGAGGCTGCGCAGCTGACTGATGTCATGCTGACCCGAGCGGTCGGTCAGGGCATAAATATACACCCAGCCTACGCCGGTCGCGTCCGGCCCAAGTTGTGGCTTGGCAGTTGATGGCAATAAGTTGGCTGCCTGACTAAGGTATTCCAATACCCGACTGCGCGCCCAGTAGAGATCGGTGTCGTCATCGAAAATCACATACACATAAGAATCACCATAAAAGGAGTAACCCCGCACTGTGGTTGCGCCGGGCACCGACAACATGGCGGTGGTGAGCGGAAAAGTCACCTGATCCTGAACCACCTGTGGCGATTGACCCGGATAACTGGTTTTTACGATCACCTGCACATCCGACAGATCCGGAATGGCATCAACCGGCGTTTGCTTAACGGCAAATAAACCGCCTGCCACCAGCATCAAAGTACTCAGCAGGACCAGCACACGATTGTGCAAAGACCAGGTTATGACTGCTGCTATCATGATTGTCCTCCTGGCTTAATGGTGTGCATGATCAGACATAGCCGGGGCTTGCTCACCGTGCTGCATCTCGGTTACAACAAAGTCATCCCCCACCTCAAAGGTAAAGGTTATCTGATCACCAACGTTAAACGCATTCAAGTCGATATCCTCGGCTATGACGAAGTCCATCGTGGCGGCTGCTCGACCCCATTTTTCAATGGCACCGCGATGGATAGTGGCGATGCGAGACGCGATGTCTATTGCCTTGATGTGGCCCCCCACGGTTGCCGTTGGTAAGGTCGGTTCAGCCATTATATGAATGGTAGTGATTTCATACCCAGCATCCGTTTTGGTCACCTCAAAATGCAGCGACTGTCCGGTTTTAAGCGCACTGCTATCGAGCTTATCAGCCAGCTGAAAGTCCATGGTCATTTCTGGCCATTCCCACTCGGGCACGGCATCATGGGTAATATTGATCACGTTTGACTGCGCCTCATAGTGATTCACCGTACCGGCCATCCAGACCTGAGTTGGTTTTGCATCAGCACTCATACGCTTGAAATCAGAGCTTTTGCTGGACTCTGAATCAATCAGAAACTGAGCCGATGTAACGACCCGATCATCCTGTTGCAACCCCTCCAGGATCTCAATCTGTTCGAGACCGACCCGACCCAGGGTCACTGCGACGGACTTAAAGCGTCCCTCGCCCAGCGCAACAACCACCCTGTCCTGCTTACCGGTGCGGATCACCGCCTCACTCGGCACCAACATGGTGTCTGCTTTGCTGCCCGCCTGGATCTGCACCTGAGCAAACATATTGGGTTTCAGCTCCCGTGCAGCATTGTCGAACTTGAGCCGCACCCGCAGCGTTCGGGTCGTTTCATTCAACGTCGGATAAACATAGTCTACGCTGCCCTGCCAACGCTTACCGGGTAAATAATCCAGTGTCATCACAACCGGCTGGCCAGCCTTAACCAGCGCAGTATCCCGCTCGAACACTTCGGCTTCCACCCAAACCTGATCCAGCTGAGCAATGCTCATCAGGGTATTGCCCGGGTTAACGTAAAAACCTTCACGGATCTTCAGATCGGCGACTACACCGCTCTGGCGGGCATAAAAAGTAATGGTCTGGCGTACCTGACGCCGCGCTTCTAAACTGCGAATAAAGTCAGCCGACAATTGCAATGCCATTAAACGCTCCCGTGCTGCTTTGATCAGCGCGGCATTGTTGCGGTTCAGGGCGATCAGAAACTCTTCCTGAGCATTTACCAGCTGCGGTGAATAGAGCGAGTACAGAGGCTGCCCCTGCTCCACCGGCTCTCCGGCGGCTTTGATGTATAAGGTTTCTACCCAACCATCAACGCGCGGATGAATGTGCACCAGCTTATCTTCATCATATTGTATGTAACCGACTGTCGAGATCATCCTATGCAGCGGACCTGTCTCCACGAGAGCCGTTCTCACCCCCAGGTTATTCACCACTTCAGGTGAGATAGTGACCGCCCCGGCCTCTTGCGTCTCACTCTCTGCATAGACAGGCACCAAATCCATGCCCATCGGCGATTTACCGGGCTTATCACGGCGGTAATTACTATCCATTGGTGCGACCCAGTAGAGTGGCTGCTTACTGTTATCTTCGCCTTGCGGCGTGCCAGACGGAGCTGTGCTCATCGTCATCACAACATAGCTCAGTGCGCCCCCAGATAGTCCAGCCAGCAAGAGTTTAAGTGTGTTATTCATGTGCAGCTCCTGGCTGGTAAGTCGTGAGGTAATAGTTCAATCGAGCAACGGCTTTCAGCGCATCTACGTCAATTTGTTTTGCGGCCACTCTGGCATTCAACTGAGCGATCCGAGCGCGCACCACTTCGGCAAAATCGCCACTGTCATTGGTGTAGGCCGTCAGAGCGGCTTCGGCTTGCTCGTAGGTTTGCTGTAACAGTTGCTCCCGGTACAAAACCTGACGCTCAGACAGGCGCCTCAGCTGGCTCGCTTCTTTTTCAACCTGACCTGACAAGTCTCTGAGCAGCAACAGCTTGTCCGTTTTGATCGCTTCCTGATCAGCCTGTGAGGCACTCAGCCATTGGTCCTGACGATTAGCAGTAAACAAAGGCACATCAACGCTCACTCCCACTGAGAAAAAGTCCGCCCGACTGCTGCCATCAGGCATATCACTGCGATGACCATAACTGGCGTTCACGCCCCACTGCGGTTTATATTGCTGACGGGCAATCGCGACGCCTTTTGCAGCGACCTCAATACGCACGTCCTGCGCCAGCACCACAGGGTGACTGGTTAGCCGGTTTAGCAACCGCTGCATATCTGGCTTGCCTTGTTCAAACAACGTTGGAACCGCAACCTGAAGTGATGGAAGCCCCTCTGCTAAGCGGGTATCAGACCAGGCCGTTTGTATCTGGCCGCTTTGTAGCCAGGACATTAGCTGAGCACGTGCGGCGTCGCGTTTTTGATATTCGACATTGAGACGGTCATCCAACTGCACCAGCTCCAGCTGAGCGCGGATCACATCCTGCTGACGGGTACGCCCCACGGCATTGGCATAGCTGGCCTTACTCACATCAACCAGTTGCTCAAAAAGTACTTTGTCCTGCTCAATCAAAGCGATGATGCGTTCTGCCAGGTACGTATCGAGCCATAATTGACTCACCTGAGCGCGGATCTGCGCAGTACGGTCGGCTCGCAGCAAGGCATATTTGCTACTGGCAATCATCAGCTGCTGACGTTTCAATGCCAGCTCGTCACCCCGACCAAACTGCTGACTCACGCCCACTTTGAGCTGCGTCATTGCTTCACGGTCATGCTGCCAGCCATCTACAGGCAGATTCATCATAGATAAAGCCACTTTGGGGTCCGGCAAGGTACCGGCAGCAACGCTTTGCGCTTGTGTTGCGCGTTGCTGGTAATGCTGCTTTTGTAATATCGGATCCTGTTTCGTTGCCAGCTCAATTGCTTTTTGCAATGACAGTCGTTCTGACGCCTGTACGGCAGTGACACTCAATGTCAGTGCACTCAACAGTGCCAAACTGGCTACCTGGATAATAAGAGGTTGCATCAAAACTGCTCCTTATAGGTATTCACCTGCGCATAGATCTGGTGACTGCCGTCTTTCATCAAAAGCAGAACCTGATAGGGCATGAAGCGGCCGCCCACCTCCATACCCGGCGATCCCAGCGGCATCGCTGGCACAGAAAGACCGATAGCGTCCTTCTGGGGATTGGCTAAAAATTGTTGAATAAACCTGGCCGGGACATGCCCTTCAAATACCCAGCCATCGTGACTGACAGCGGTGTGGCATGAACGATAACGCGCAGCTATCCCATACTGTGACTTAATTGCACTGAGCGATGCCAGTTCCTGCCCTTGTGTGTTTACACCTTGCTCAAGCAGGTGCGACAGCCATTTTTTACAACAGCCACAGGTTGGCGTTTTATACACAGTTAAAGCCTGCTTCGGGCTGATCTGAGCGTCACTACTCGGGCTCAGCAACCAAAACAAACAGGCACTTAGAAATAGGAAATATTTTTTGGTAATAAAAGACACACTTGCCTCCGTCTCCTTCTGGCCCACAGCAGCTCGATATGGCTTGTTCGGGTCAGAATCAATGTAAACATCACACTGCAAAATGCAGTGAAATCATCAAAAGAAGTTGGATAAACAGGCTCAGATGCCGAATTTCAGACGCACTTCACCTGGGTCAGGCAAAAATGGGGGGACGATAAAGAGATCGAGCGACAGCAACCGGGGGTTGGTTTTCCTGCCACAAAGCAGCCGTATAACTAAGGTCTGTTGCCAAAGAGAATTCAGCCACAGGCAACAGTTGGGCGCTACCGCAAGCATGAGTCAGACATACACACTCACTGTCATCGTCGCAGCAATCCATTTCGTGCTGCGAATGGCTCATCATATTTGACTCACTGTGCGACATAAGGTGATTGTCCATTGACGCATGCTGATGTGTCATCATGGTCCCTGGCATGTCGTGGCCCTGCATATGTGCTTCACACGCCACCACAGCATTCGCCATGCCTTGCACAACAAAGGCAAACAAAGCGAGTATCATCAGTAATGTTGCGGTGAATTTATTCATAAGGCCCTCAGGGTAACGGGTCAGATTCTCACATAAACAATAAAAAAAGAAAAGCATCGCATAATAATAGCGATAAATTGCCTATACTAATTGTGACGGTGGTTTTTGGGTAGTCAGTTTGTGTGGTTGGGTAGTCAATTTGTGTGGATAGTACAAAGCCTTCTTTTTTTACTTGTCGTTGTGCAGCTTTTCTCGCCCGTCAGGGCACAGCAAATCAGCAAAGACGCGACGCCCCCGGAACTTCATATCACCCTCCCTGTCCGCCAGGTTAAGCTGCAAAAGTACATCAGTGAGCTGCTGCATGTCTCGCTGGCAGACCTTGGCTATAACCTGACACTCACCATGACCCCTAACCCTTTATATAAACGTGAATCCAGATTACTAAACAGTGGCCAAATCACCATGATAATGCGGCTGGCAACACCGCAACGCGATGCCACATTTCACAAAATTAATGTGCCACTGACACAAAGTTTGATTGGCAAAAGACTGCTATTGATCCATCAGAGAACCCAGGCACGCTTTGATGCCGTGCAATCACTGGACTCTTTTCGGGACAGTAAATTAGTCGGCGTTTTTGCGCCCGGCTGGTATGACACGCAGATCTGGCAGGCCAATCAGCTGCCTTATATTGAAAGTGCCAGCGACCACGGCACGATAGTGCGTATGCTCACAGGCGGCAATCGGGGGTTTGATTACTTCTCGCGAGGCATCAATGAAATAGATGATTACCCACTGAGCGATGGTTTGATCATCGAGCCTAATCTGGTACTCAGCTACCCGCTGGATTTTCATTTTTATCTGCACCCACAAAACAAAGCCCATATTTCCATTCTCACCCGAGCACTGGAACGTGCGCAAAGGAATGGATTGCAAACCCGCCTAATGCGCAAGCATTTTGGTTACTTACAACAACGCCACCGGTTGTCGGAACGACGCGTTATTCACCTCACACTACCCGCCGCTGCTCAGGCCATACAGCTGCCTCTGCCAGCACACTAAGCTTTTAAGCTATCTACATTAAGTGCTGTAAACTACACCTAACTCATTGAATAAATTATTTGCGTTATCTCAGGGTAATTCTCAAATAGCTAAGCTAAAATAGCGTTAAATTTTATTTGGAGTATCTTTTCAATGAGTATTCATGTAATCAAACACCCACTTGTACAGCATAAACTTGGCCTGATGCGCGAGCACGGGATCAGCACAAAAAGCTTTCGCGAGTTATGTCAGGAAGTGGGCACTTTGCTGACCTATGAGGCAACCAAAGACATCCCATTAGAAGATATTACCATCAAAGGCTGGCAGGGTGATGACCTCACCGTGCAGCACATCAAAGGCAAGAAAATCACCGTTGTGCCTATCCTGCGCGCAGGACTGGGGATGATGGAAGGCGTGATGCAGTTGATACCAAGTGCTAAGGTCAGTGTGGTCGGGCTGCAACGCAACGAAGAAACACTTGAGCCTGTGCCCTACTTTGAAAAGCTCGTTGGTAACATTGAAGAGCGCATGGGCCTGGTGATTGACCCTATGCTGGCCACCGGTGGCTCAATGATTGCCACAATCGACATGTTAAAGAAAGCGGGCTGTAAAGAGATCAAAGTGATTGTGCTGGTCGCCGCGCCTGAAGGGGTGGAAAAAACTCTGGCAGCACACCCTGATGTCGAGATTTTTACCGCCTCGTTGGACAGTCACCTGAATGAAAAAGGTTACATAGTGCCAGGGCTGGGCGACGCCGGTGACAAAATTTTTGGCACTGTGTAGGACGCCCTGAATGTCCAACACCTCCCTTAATTCTCTGACATCGCTCAAGACCATACTGAGCGGTGCTCAGATGCTCTTTGTTGCCTTTGGAGCACTCGTGCTGGTGCCTCTGCTGACTGGCCTGGACCCCAATGTCGCGCTGTTTACAGCAGGCCTCGGTACTTTGGTGTTTCAGTTTGTCACCCGCGGACAAGTGCCGGTCTTTCTGGCGTCTTCCTTTGCGTTTATCGCCCCAATCATTGCCAGCGTGCAGGTGTGGGGGATCCCCGCCACTATGGGTGGGCTCATGGCAGCCGGGTTTGCCTATATCCTGCTGAGCTTGCTGGTACGCTTTAAAGGTGCCGATATACTGCATAAGATCTTACCCCCCGTGGTGGTTGGCCCGGTCATTATGGTCATCGGACTGGCCCTTGCACCTGTTGCGGTGAACATGGCCATGGGTAAAAGTGGTGACGGCAGTGCTCAGCTGGTTGCCTACGATCAGGCATTGATCATTTCATTGTCCTCACTGATAGTCACCTTAATCGTGGCAGTGACAGCCAAAGGGATTTTCCGCCTGATCCCCATTCTGGCGGGTATCATCACAGGTTACGGCTTATCTCTGGCATTTGGCATCGTACAATTTGATGCGGTGCACAATGCCAGCTGGCTGGCCGTCCCTGCCTTTGTCTGGCCAGAGTTTTACTGGCCGGCCATCCTGTTCATGGTGCCTGTGGCTATTGCCCCGGCCATTGAACATATCGGCGATATGATGGCGATCAGTAACGTCACAGGTAAAGATTACCTCGAAAAACCCGGCCTGCACCGCACTTTGCTGGGAGATGGCCTGGCAACCTCAACAGCTTCTTTGTTTGGCGGCCCACCCAATACCACCTACTCAGAAGTAACCGGTGCCGTTATGCTGACCCGCAACTTCAGCCCTCAGGTAATGACCTGGACAGCGGTGATAGCCATCGTGCTGGCATTTGTCGGTAAGATGGGCGCTGGCTTGCAAACCATTCCAACGCCGGTGATGGGTGGGATCATGACGCTGTTATTTGGCTCAATCGCGGTCGTCGGTTTAAACACTTTAGTGAAATCAGAAACCGACCTCAGTGCCCCCCGTAACCTCAGCATCATTGCACTGATATTGGTATTTGGTATTGGTGGAATGCAACTGGGTGGTACAGAGTTTAGTCTACAAGGGGTAAGCCTTTGCGCCATTTTGGGCATTGTGCTTAATTTGTTACTACCCAACCCTAAACAAGAAGCCTAACTTAAGTTGATAAAAAGGCTCAGCATATTGTAATAGTCTACAGTGCTGAGCATTTTTAAATAAAGAAATAAAATAAATAGCTATCTATTCACCCAATATGCTGTATAGTAAGTGACAGCTCAAACAGCTGAGCTATTAATGAATATTTAGTACAAGCTTTCCCAGTTTCTTTTCGATTTACTTCGTCATATTTACCCTGCGATATCTTTTCCTTCATTACAGATTTAGTAGCTTCAATTTAAATTTTTTCGATTATATCGAGGTATATATGTCTAATAAAACAACTGGTTCAGTAAAATGGTTTAACGAATCTAAAGGCTTTGGCTTTATCACACCAGACAATGGCGGCACAGATGTTTTTGTACACTTCCGCGCAATTGAAGGTGATGGTTTTAAGACTCTGGTTGAAGGACAAAAAGTTGCTTTCAATTCAGAACAGGGTGCCAAAGGCCCACAAGCTGCCAACGTCACCGCAGCTTAATCTAATAATAAAGAGATATGGTGTGTAAGACGCATATCTCTTTATTGACCCCCAGAAAAATAAATCAAAAAGTTTTTACCTATTTCTGAACCCCCCATATAGAAAACCGGCATACAAAGTTAATCGTTATTACAGCATTATCAATTTGACAGGCCCGTATTTCTCATAAAACCCATCTATCAAATTGAGAGTAGCATGCGAAAATCATCAAAAAAGACAGCGAGTAAAGGACGAAAAGTAAGTTTTGAAGAAAAACTTGAAAGAATGGTGAATGAATACCGCCAGGAAAAAGAGAGCCTTGAATTATTAAGTACAGAGACATCTGAATATCAAAGTCAGCTTGAGAAGTGTAATCGGCTTTTTGCCAATGTAGAGCGCTTTGTTGGCCGAAATCGCTAACTTACTTGCTCTTGATTAGGCTTTACTACGCACTGAAGTTTGAGCTTAGATGAAAATGGAGAGCATTCTGAGCCTGCCACTGACTAGCCAAAGGATTTTCTGACCCGCTCTTCAAACTCCATTTCTTGATCACGAAATGACTTAAGTAGCTTATAACTGAGCGGTAGCCGCCGATGTGGCCGTGTCGTTTTTACCTTGCGATAACTCGGATGTTTGGAGAGATCAATCACCCCCATGGACCAACGCGAAAAGTTACGCTTTGGCAGGTCGTTAATGATCAACGCGACCACTTCGGTATGCCTTGGGTCTTGTTGAATATTCTTATACAAACGCTCAACATGATCTCTTTCACCTTCAATCACTTGCATGAAGTGATGTCCATCATAAAGTAACATGCCGGAAATGCCATTGAGCTGATTAGTCGATTTGCAAAAACGATTTAACTCAACCAACTGCTCATCAGACAGAGGTGCCGTTACAGTACTGACATAAATAAGCTCTATCAAGGCCATGGAAACCCCCTTGTTCACCCTGAAGATAAGCATAGTCGAACGCAGTTATTGCGCAAAACCAATCAATGGAACAAAAGGGCCGGCCTGAACACCTTATATGTATCAATAATGTAAACGCCAATTGGCCGGACACGGCTGCCAGGACGCTATAGGCCCAATCCGCCAGCCTGCTTAATTTGCGCTTGCGATGAATATACGTTGTGGAGCTGTGGGGAGGACAACGGGGCCAGGTTCACCCGGCCTCGTCAGTATAGAAAGGCGTGCTCAGCGTGCTAAATTAAAAACTCGCAATCAGTCTGTCTGCTAACACAAAATACTGATTAAGGTGCTTTTTAGTCTGCTCTTTACGGTTTCTTTCTGAATTAAGGTGGATGTTTTCTACCACAACCGCAAGATCATCTGCGAGCTTTTTGTTGTCGCCGATAAGGTTAAATGTGAAAAATTCAACGCTTTTCTCAAGCGTATACGTGATCACGTGGATCTGCTGTAACTCAGCTTCGTCCAGATCTCGTTTGCTTCTAATTTCTGAGGTTTTTTCAATGAAAATCTTTCTTGCATCTTCGATGGAAGTCACGTCTGCCACTTTAAGGTGTTGAATAGATTTTTCGCCCGATTCATCACTCGCTTGTACCGTTGTTGAAAAAACAGCAGCCATAAGTAATACAATTAAAGTTCTCATTTTATCTCTCTATTGTTGAAGTATAAGGGTCAATAGGGCGGTTTTTAATTGTTGGGTACTGATAAAACCGGCAACTGGAGGTGTATTTTAACAATCCCTGAGCCTCTTTAAAAGTTGTCGGGATTGCACCTGATAGCCAGCGCGCGTTGCGATATTAAAACGTCACAGGCCAAAAACCGCTTTGCTCTGATCTTACTAGACGTTCAATACTGGAAAAAATTTATCATTTTCTCGAAAATCGCCGATTATTGGATTTGAGCCCGCCTCAGATAAAGGTTTAAGCTCACCTTGCTGACATAATGATCTGAGTGAAAACAGCATTGGTAACTGCTGGCTAAGGTACACGTTCAGCGAGCAAAGAGGAGATTGAATTAACCCACCATACGCTCAAGTCCAAACACTGCTTCGAACTTCAGCATGGTTCTTTGAATCTCAGCTATAAAAAACCCAGCTAAAAAGCTGGGTTATAAAAAGTGGGTCCTGTGGGCGGACTCTTAACTTGCATCAGTGCCACGCCCGGCGTGGGGCTCAAGTTCGACACCACACTCGGCTAAACATCAAAATTCAGGTATAAAAAAACCCAGCTAAAAAGCTGGGTTATAAAAAGTGGGTCCAGTGGGCGGACTCTTAACTTGCATTAGTGCCACGCCCGGCGTGGGGCTCAAGCTCGACACCACACTCGGCTAAACATCAAAATTCAGGTATAAAAAAACCCAGCTAAAAAGCTGGGTTATAAAAAGTGGTACCAGTGGGCGGACTTGAACCGCCACGCCCGAAGGCAACGGATTTTGAATCCGTCATGTCTACCAATTCCATCACACTGGCATAATTTTTCTTTAATCTTCTAACCAAGAGAAAATAAAGAAAAACCACTTTGAGCTTAGGCTTTGTTTTATATGCCTTCGTCTCTATGCCCAGCATTATACAAATTGGCGGGAGGGTAGCAAGCATTTTTTACAAAACGTCGTTTAAGTGCTTGGTAAATGAACAGTCGCTTAAAACTAGTCGGGTTTTTTAGTGTTAGATTAAAAATCAGGTAGAATAAGTCATATTTCGGCTTTAATGAGTGAACTAAATGGCTTCGTTTCCCCGTGCGGGCTTAACCCGTCGTCTTGCATCTCTGATCTATGATGGTCTGGTTGTGATTGCATTTGCAATGCTCTCTATGGTGGTTTTTTTATTGATAATTGAAGGCTTTATCTCTTTGGGCTGGATCTCACAAGGAAACCATGAAGACGTGTCAGCGCTGATCCAAGCCTCTCCTCTGTTGTCATTTTTCCGCGGATTTGTGCTGATTGCTGTATCTGTGCTGTTTTTTGCTTACTTTTGGGTTAAAAGCGGCCAAACCATCGGCATGCGCGCCTGGCGACTGAAAGTACAAACGCCAGATGGTGAGCTACTCGGCTGGCCAAGAGCCTGTGCACGGGCCTTATGCGCATTGCTGGGGCTAGGTAACCTGCTGGTATTGGTCGACTTTAAACACAAACGCGCTCTGCAAGATATGATTTGTGGCACTGAAGTCGTGGTGCTGAGCAAAGAAGAGAACAAACGCATTTACGACAGCCTGGATTAAGAAGGTCATAGCATTGCAACAAAAAAGCCTGACTCAGTCAGGCTTTTTTGTTTTCATCCTCTTTCTTACCCGCGTTGGCGGTTAAGAAGATAAAACGCCGTTGCGGTAAATAAGACGCTAGGCATCACAGCCCCTACGACCGGCGGGATCTGATACACCATAACGATTGGACCGAAAATTTCGTTGCTCAGGTGGAAGATAAGCCCGGTGATCACCCCCATGATAATACGCGCGCCCATGCTCACAGAACGTAGTGGCCCAAAGATAAAAGACAGAGCTACCAGCAGCATTACTGCAATCGTGACCGGTTGCATCACTTTGCGCCACAGCGCCAGTTCATAGTTACTGGTGTCCTGCTCATTTTGCTTCAGATACTGCAAATACGACCACAACCCAGAGAAAGACAATGCGTCTGGTTCTACCGAAGCCACGTCCAGTCGGTCCAGCGTCAGCTGTGATGCATAATTAAGTGTCTGAGCGTATTGCGTAGTGATCTGTTGCTCTTCAATGGTCACTTCCTCAATGGCTTTAAGCTGCCAACCATCATCAGTTGCAGTACCGGACTTAGCGCGGGTGATTTTCAGCAGGTTAAGATCATCATCGAAATGATAAATATTGATATTTTGCAGATTGCCGGATTTTTCGATGTTAGCAATATTAATAAAATTACTGCCATCTTTGGCCCACACGCCCTGCTGCGCCTCAAACACCTCACCACCATTAATTGCCTGATTACGCAGTTGTTTAGCCGTTTTTTCGGCCTGTGGCGCGCCCCACTCACCCAATGCCATCATGCATAATGCCAGCACAATTGCCGATTTCATCACCGACCCAATGATCTGTAATCGCGACATCCCCGCAGCCTGCATCACCACTAATTCGCTGCTCGAAGCCAAAGCCCCAAGCCCGGTCAGGCCACCAATCAGAGCCGCCATTGGAAAGAACACCACAATATCACTGGGCATGCTGTACAGCGTGAACAACAACGCATCCATGACATCATAGGTGCCACGACCCACAGAGCGTAACTGCTCAATAAATTTAATTAAGGTATTGATCCCCACAAACACCAACAAGGCAAAGCCTGTGGTTTGTAAAATGCTGCGCCCGAGATACCAATCCAGGGTTTTCATCATTGCTGTGGCTCCCGTTTTAACAGCATAGCGCGCACCCAAACACCAAAAGGCCGCCCTTTGGCTATCAGGTAAGCACCAATAAATAACACACACAAGTGGATCCACCACAAGCCAACCGAGGTTGGTACCTTACCTTCGGCGACCAGATATTTACCCGCATTGAGCATGATAAAGTAACCCAGATAGATACAAATCGCCGGAACCAGTTTGGCAAACTTACCCTGTCTGGGGTTCACCACACTCAGCGGAACCGCCAGTAAGGTCAGCAAAATAATAGAAATTGGCACAGATAAACGTAGCTGGAACTGGGCAATGGCCTCGGGTGTGCCCATTTGCAGCAGGCTGGACGAGGGCAAGTCTTCAAGCTTACGACGTCGCTGTTCAATTTCCTGCTCACGGATCTGCACCTGGTAGCTGCTAAACTCAGTTTTGTTCAGAGCCTGACTGAAACCGTCGGTTTCGAATCGTTTACCCTCACTGAGCACCAGCTGCTGCTCACCAGTTCCCTCTTCAACAACCCGGCCATTCTGAGCAAACACGATACGTGCAGCCTGATTTGAATCGCGATCGGGTAACTGAGCAACAAACACTCGATTTAGCTCTTTGCCCTGATCACTGGTGTTGTGGACAAATACCACCGCCTTTTCATTGCCCGTTTGCTGGAAGCGCCCGGCCCGGATCTGACTGAGCCCGGATTCTGCATTGGCTTGTTCGCGCAGCTGATTTTCTTTTTCACCTGCCCAGGGCGCCAGATATAAGCTCAGCACTGCAGCCATCAACGCAATCACAAAACTGGATACCAAAGTCACGCGCACGACATACCATTCACTGACGCCGCACGCTTTAAGCACCGTCATTTCGCTGTCAGCATAGATCCGGCTATAGGCGAGGATAATGCCCAAAAATAAGCTTAATGGCAGGATATATACCGCCAGCTTAGGTAAGTTTAGGGCCAGAAAAGACATAACAAGTTTTCCCGGAATGCTGCCACCTGAGGCCTCAGCCAATATCCGGACAAACTTCTGCGAGATGAAGATGGTCATAAGGGTCATAAAAACGGCGACCTGAGATTTTAATATCTCAGCAGTCAGATATCGAAAAATAAGCAATGTCCGCCCCTATAAAACGTCTCATTTCACTGGAATAGTAGGAAATTTTGAGTAAACTGGTTATTTTAATCACTTTATTATATGCCATCGGATCCAAATATCCTACTAAAGCAACAGGCTAAAGCGCCAAATGCACGCGTCAGTTAGCCGTTTTTTAGTTCAGCACCTAGAAATGGAGTGGCTGAGGCATAAAAAGTTCAAAAAAGACAGCACATTGACTCAGGAGTCGCAATGGAATTCAGCGTAAAAAGTGGTAGCCCAGAAAAACAACGCAGTGCGTGTATTGTTGTCGGCGTATACGAACCACGCCGCCTTTCACCCGTAGGGGAGCAGCTGGATAAAATCAGCGAAGGGTATATTTCTAATCTGCTGCGCCGCGGAGACCTAGAAGGTAAACCCGGCCAGGTGCTTTTACTTCACCATGTACCAAACGTATTGAGTGAACGTGTGCTACTTGTGGGCTGTGGTAAAGAGCGTGAGCTAGACGACAAACAATACAAACAGATCATCGCCAAAACCATCAGCACCTTAAATGACACAGGTTCAATGGAAGCCGTTTGCTTTCTGACTGAACAGCACGTTAAAGGACGCGATACTTACTGGAAAGTTCGCCAGGCCGTCGAAACCACTCAGGACAGCCTATACACCTTTAACCAGCTGAAAAGCAAAAAGAGCGAAGCACGTCGTCCACTACGTAAAATTGTTTTCAACGTACCAACACGCCGTGAATTGCCGATTGGTGAGAGCGCCATCGAGCATGGACTGGCCATCGCAGCCGGTGCCACTTTATGTAAAGACGTGGCAAACATGCCGCCAAACATTTGCAATCCTCGCTACTTAGGTGAGCAGGCTCAGGCATTAGCCGATGAATTCGACAACGTCACGGTTAATCTAGTTGGCGAAAAGGAAATGGAAGAGCTGGGTATGCACTCATATCTGGCAGTTGGTCGCGGTAGTGACAATGAATCCGTGATGTCGGTGATCCATTATAACGGCGCTCCACAAAAGCAAGCGCCTATCGTGTTCGTCGGTAAAGGCCTAACGTTTGATTCAGGCGGTATTTCTATTAAGCCAGGCGAAGGCATGGACGAGATGAAATACGACATGGGTGGCGCCGCCGGTGTACTGGGTCTGATGCGTGCCGTCGTGCAAATGCAACTGCCTCTGAACGTCATCGGCGTGCTGGCTGGCTGTGAAAACATGCCGAGCAGCAATGCTTATCGCCCGGGTGACATCCTGACCACTATGTCTGGCCAGACGGTGGAAGTACTCAATACCGATGCAGAAGGCCGACTGGTCCTGTGTGATGCATTAACCTATGTTGAAGCGTTTGAACCAGAAGTGGTCGTTGACGTGGCAACCCTGACCGGTGCCTGTATTATCGCCCTGGGTCATCATGCAACCGGTTTGTTGTCGAACCACAACCCGCTGGCACATGACTTACTTAAAGCGTCTGAGCAAAGTGGCGACCGCGCGTGGCAACTGCCACTATGGGATGATTATCAGGAACAGCTGAAAAGCCCGTTTGCCGACTTCACCAACCTGGGTGGTCGCCCTGCCGGGACGATTACCGCAGCCTGCTTCTTGTCTAAATTCACCAAGAAGTACAACTGGGCACACCTGGACATCGCAGGGACAGCTTGGCGCAGTGGTGCCAATAAAGGTGCAACCGGTCGCCCGGTCCCTATGTTAATGCAATACCTGCTTAACCGCGTGGACGTGACTGAGCAACCTCAGGACTAATTCATGCTGTGACAGCCGATGTCGCGCACCACGTTGATTGATGATAGCCGTATTCTGTGTCAGAATGCGGCTTTATTTTGAACGCCGTGTCATTTAAAGGCTTTCCCCTTGTGACAGGGCGTTTCGCTAGCTAGAAAACCACATGTCATGACCATCAACGCACGCTTTTTTGTATTAAAGCAGGACAATGAGCCGGGCAAGCCAGTGCCGGCTCATTTTGATCTCGCCGCACGCAGCGCCGCAAAGCTGTACCGCGCCGGACAACGTGTCTTTATTTACGTAGACAGCGTTGAAGATGCCCATGCGGTTGACGAGCACTTGTGGTGTTTTGAGGCCGACAGTTTTGTGCCTCACAACCTGCAAGGCGAAGGCCCCAAAGGGGGCGCACCGGTCGAGATCGGCCAGATGCCACCAGTTGGCAGACGCACCATTTTAATTAATCTGGCACAACAGCTGCCGGATTTTGTGCGCCGATTCGACAAGATCTACGATTTTGTGCCGGTTGAAAGCAATGCCAAACACGCGGCACGCCAGCGGTTCATGCAACTGCGTCAGCTCGGCGCTGAAATTTCAACCAAAGAAATTGACAACTAAAGTATTTTTTAAGGTTCTGTGTAATGGATAAAACCTATAATCCGCAAGATATCGAACAGTCTTTGTACCAAGGCTGGGAAGAGAATGGCTACTTTAAGCCATCAGGTCAGGGCGATGCCTATTCGATCATGATCCCACCACCGAATGTCACGGGTAGCCTGCACATGGGCCACGCCTTCCAGGACACCATCATGGACACCCTGATCCGCTACCAGCGTATGCAGGGCAAAAATACTTTATGGCAGGTGGGAACAGACCACGCTGGTATCGCAACCCAAATGGTTGTTGAGCGTAAACTGGCCGCTGAAGAAAGCAAAACCCGTCACGACCTGGGCCGCGAAGAGTTTATCAACCGTATCTGGCAGTGGAAAAACGAGTCAGGTGGCACCATCACCAAGCAGCTTCGTCGCCTGGGTGCATCGGTAGACTGGGATCGTGAGCGCTTTACTATGGACGACGGCCTGTCCGAAGCAGTTAAAGAAGTCTTTGTTCGTTTATATAAAGACGATCTGATCTACCGCGGTAAGCGCCTGGTTAACTGGGATCCGAAACTGCACACCGCGATTTCTGATCTGGAAGTAGAAAACAAAGACAAGCAGGGCCACATGTGGAACCTGCGTTACCCGCTGGCTGATGGTGTTAAAACCAAAGACGGCAAAGACTACATTGTAGTGGCAACAACGCGTCCGGAAACCATGCTGGGCGACACCGGTGTGGCAGTCAACCCGGATGATGAGCGTTATCAGGACCTGATCGGCAAAGAAATCTTATTGCCAATCGTCAATCGTCGTATCCCAATCGTTGCCGACGAACACGCAGACATGGAAAAAGGCACAGGCTGTGTGAAGATCACACCAGCGCACGACTTCAACGATAACGAAGTCGGTAAGCGTCATCAGCTGCCCATGATCAACGTCTTCAACAAAGATGCGGCGATTTTGAGTGAAGGCGAAACCTTCACTTTTGATGGTAAGCCACTGGAGCTGGATGCACCATTACCTGAGCGCTTCCATGGCCTTGACCGTTTCGATGCCCGCAAACTGATTGTTGATGAGTTTGAACAAGCTGGCCTACTGGAAAAAATCGACGACCACAGCCTGACGGTTCCTTACGGCGACCGCTCTGGTGTGGTCATTGAGCCACTGCTGACTGACCAATGGTATGTACGCGTTGCGCCACTGGCTGAGCCGGCAATCAAAGCCGTAGAAGACGGTGACATTCAGTTCGTGCCTAAACAGTACGAAAACATGTACTTCTCCTGGATGCGCGATATTCAGGACTGGTGTATTTCTCGTCAGCTATGGTGGGGACACCGTATCCCGGCCTGGTATGACAACGAAGGCAATGTTTACGTTGGTCGCGATGAAGCCGAAGTACGCCGCGACAACAACCTGGCAGACGATGTCGTTCTGAGCCAGGATGATGATGTACTGGATACCTGGTTCTCTTCTGCGCTGTGGACCTTCTCAACCCAAGGCTGGCCAGAAAATACTGACGACCTGAAGATGTTCCACCCGTCAGACACGCTGGTGACTGGTTTCGACATCATTTTCTTCTGGGTTGCCCGTATGATCATGATGACACTGCACTTTGTGAAAGACGACCAAGGCAAACCTCAGGTGCCATTTAAAACCGTTTACGTGACCGGTCTGATCCGTGACGAAAATGGCGACAAGATGTCTAAGTCAAAAGGTAATGTACTGGACCCGCTGGACATGATCGATGGTATTGATCTGGAAAGCCTGGTTCAGAAGCGTACCGGCAACATGATGCAGCCGCAGCTGGCCGCAAAGATTGAAAAAAACACGCGTAAGACTTTTGCTGATGGCATTGAAGCACACGGCACCGATGCGCTGCGCTTTACCCTGGCTGCTATGGCCTCAACCGGTCGTGATATCAACTGGGATATGAACCGCCTGGAAGGGTATCGTAACTTCTGTAACAAGCTGTGGAACGCCAGCCGTTACGTGCTGATGAACACCGAAGAGCAGGATTGTGGTTTCAATGGTGGCGAAATGCAGGTGTCTCTGGCGGATCGCTGGATTTTGGGTCAGTTCCAGAACACAGTGAAAACCTTCACTGAACACCTGGACAACTACCGCTTTGACCTGGCTGCGAACACCATCTACGAGTTCACCTGGAACCAGTTCTGTGACTGGTACCTGGAGCTGACGAAGCCAATTCTGTTCAAGGGCAACGAAGCCCAGCAACGTGGTACACGTCACACCCTGATCACGGTTCTGGAAGGCCTGCTTCGTCTGATGCACCCGCTGATGCCTTACATCACAGAAACTATCTGGCAGCGTGTTGCACCACTGGCTGGTATCGAAGCAAACACCATCATGTTGCAGCGCTTCCCGCAGTTTGATGCCGAACAGGTAGATACACAAGCAATGGAAGACCTGGAGTGGGTTAAACAGTTCATTCTGGCTATCCGTAACATTCGCGGTGAGATGGACATCAGTCCAAGTAAACCGCTTAGCGTGTTACTGGCCAACGTATCTGAGCAGGATCAACGCCGTCTTGACGACAACCAGGCATTCCTGAGCTCACTGGCTAAACTGGAAGACATCAAGGTATTGGCAAGCAAAGACGAGGCCCCGGCATCCGCTACCGCCTTTATTGGTGACCTTGAGATCATGATCCCTATGGCAGGTCTGATTGATGTCGAAGCCGAAATGGCCCGTATCGCCAAACAGCTGGAAAAGGCAGAAAAAGGCCTGGCACAGGTTGAGAAAAAGCTGGCAAACGAGAAGTTCGTCAACAACGCTCCTGCGGCAGTACTTGATAAAGAAAAAGCCAAACTGGCCGAGTACAGCGACGCCAAAGCCAAGCTGCTTGAGCAAAAAGCCAAAATCGAAAGCCTGTAAGTTTTTAGCCTGAGTCGGGTATCTGGCTCAGGATTAACTACCAAAAAGAAGCCGCTTAGCGGCTTCTTTTGTTTTCATTCATCGTCCTAAAGCCGAAAGCCACAAACACCTCCCTCTGCGTTAGTCATATCTTCGGATCATTTTAACTTTTTACATCGATGCTGTGCTTAAAGCCGGCAACTGCCCTAAATACAGTGGACTTCCCGGCATGGAAAAATGTCTTATCTCAAAAATATCGAGAATAAAGTAGGAAGTAACACACGAATCCTAAAGCATTGGTTAGCGATGCATACTCCTGATAAAGCAATAAAACCTTTCTGTGCAGAAAATTAACGCATTATTTATATCAAACACAGTCTAAACAGCACCACAAAAGTTAACCCACTAACAACATGAATAACCTTGCATTTTCAAATGTGACAATATAGGGTACACAAAACAACAGGTACAAATGTAAATAAGAAGAAACTAATTTATGATAAGAACTAAGCTCACAATACTGGCAGCCTGTATTGCTGCTACCCACAGCTTAGCCGTCTCGGCTAACGACTATCCACTAATGCCTGGCGATCCGCTGGTCTCTCATCAGTGGCATTTGCAAAATACAGGTCAGGCAGCATTCTCTGACAGAGGTGGTAAAGCCGGTGAAGACATGAACTTGTCACTGACCCATGCGCTGGGCATTTTGGGCACAGGTGTGACAGCCGCGGTGATCGATGGCGCCGTAGAGCTAACCCACCCGGATCTGCGCGACAACGTGCGCCCTGGTTCATGGAACTTTACCACTGATACACCGGATCTGGTCCCTGGTGGCCCCACAGATCGTCACGGCACGTCGGTTGCCGGGATCATTGCTGCCAGTGCCTTTAACGGCATTGGTGGACGAGGCATCGCACCACGCGCCGGTATTGTGGGCTTTAATCTGATCTCATCAGGCAACTACAATACCGCCAACTGGTTACAATCGCACGGCATGTACTCAGATGGCTATAATAAACACTCTTTTGATTTTCCAAGAATTTTTAACCAAAGCTATGGCCGCACTATGTCTGCACCAGACAGCTTTGACTACACAGTCGATCCCTGGCTGAAAACCTATGAAGATGCCCAGGAAGAGATCACTCGTACCACCCATGGTGGACGTGGTGCCCTGTTCGTCAAATCTGCGGGTAATGGCTACGCCAGACAAACTTTTACAGATCCTCGTTTTGGCTCCGGCTATCTGCGCTTTGAAAACAACAACCATGGCCTGCCTTTACAGAACGTCAACCTGGAGCAAATGGATACCTCATTTTGGAATATGGTTGTGTCGGCCTACAACGCCGATGGCCAATTGTCTTCATACTCCACCGTTGGTTCAGCAGTATTCGTATCAGCCACGGGCGGTCAATATGGTGTCTATACCCCGGCAATGGTCACGACCGATCTGACCGGCTGTGATGCTGGCTACAACCCGGCTTATGGTCGCAATGACTTACATGGTGGCCATCCATTGGATCCGAACTGTGATTATGGCGCGCGCTTCAACGGGACGTCTTCGGCAGCCCCAAGTGCCGCGGGTGCCATTGCCCTGATCATGTCTGCCAACCCGGCATTGAGCTGGCAAGATGTGCGTCACATACTGGCCAGCACCGCCAGACAAATCGATCCGGATAACGCCGGTGTGGCACTGTCGTTTGAAACTGCGCAAGGTGACACGGTCAGCTATCAGGCCATTGACGCCTGGCAAACCAACGCCGCAGGCTATGCCTTCCATAACTTCTATGGCTTCGGTGCAGTAGACGTGGATGCAGCCGTCAACATGGCGCGCTTCTATGACCAACAACTGGGTCAGTTCACACAAACTGAACGCTTTGCAGTGACAGCCAACAGTGCTATTCCAGATGGCGATATCAACGGTGTATCAAGCACTTATCAGTCAACAGAAGTGATGACAGTCGATGCCATTCAGGTACGTGTTAACATCGACCACACCAGCACAAGAGATTTAGCCATTGAACTGATTTCTCCATCAGGTACACGCAGTGTGATCATGACACCACGCACAGGCACCATCCTGGGACAAAACGGCATGGAAAATACACAAATGCTGACACATCACTTCTATGGTGAGCAGGCACAAGGTGAATGGACCCTGCGTGTCATCGATACAGCAGCTCAGGACGAATTCTATGTTTTCGACCCGCGTGCAGCTGGTGCACCCAACGTCAACATGGTGCACAGAAACAATTCAGACAATGGCCTGCTGAAGTCGTGGGACATTCGCTTCATCGGTCGTAAATAAGGAGTACTGACATGAAAAAATACTTACTCACCACCGCATTACTTGCCTGCGGAATTTCAACTGCCAGTGCATCCAGTAACGAAGTGTATGAAGCACAACCGCTCAGTGCGACACTCAGCCATAGCGTGACGCTCAATGGAAAAAGTTATTTGTCTGCCAGTGAGCACCTGCTAACAGGTGTAGCAATCACAGATGCGAAAACCGGCACCACCTACATTTTAACTGGTGAAGTGGTTGCAGAGCTGGAGCCGCTCATCAATGCACAGGAATTTGCTGCGGCACATAACCTGGAACTGGTTTATGTCCGGGCCAATCGTGCCATCTTCGCAGCACAACCTGGTACAGAGCTGAATGCCTTTAAAGCCCATATCGAGGGCCTGGCAGGGGTGACCAGCACCCAATTTGGTATTGATATCGAGGGCCTGGAGTCAGAGTAGCGGGTATACAAACCCAGCACTCAGGTGCTGGGTAGCTCTTCTGAGCAGCCATAGTCTCAGCGCATGTTCACCACATGCGCCTATCCCAATCACTTAACTTTTTGTTCGCCCAGCCAGTTAATTCGATACAGGTCTCGCCTTCTGTCCAGATAGTTTCTGACGGAGCCCTCGTGACGCAACTCGTGTAACTTCTCCAGATCCAAATCGACTATCAGAGTCATCTCTGTGTTGGGGGTGGTTTCGGCCATAGTGGCATCGTGAGGAAATGCAAAATCTGAGGGCGAGAACACCGCAGACTGAGCGTACTGGATATCTGCGCCATCGACCTTAGGTAAGTTACCCACACTGCCTGCCGTCACCACATAGCATTCGTTCTCTATGGCGCGGGCTTGGGCACAACAGCGTACCCGCAAATAAGCATTTTTGGTATCTGTCCAGAATGGGACAAACAAGATCTGCATGCCCTGCTCTGAGAGTAACCGCCCCAGTTCAGGGAATTCCACGTCATAACAAATGAGGATGCCAATTTTGCCAAAATCGGTGTCAAACACGTTCAGACTGTCGCCACCTTGCATGATCCAGGCACTTTTTTCATAGGGAGTCGGGTGGATCTTGGTTTGCGATTCAATGGTGCCATCACGACGGCAGAAATAGGACACATTGTAGAGGGCTTTGTCTTCAATCACGGGAATGGAGCCGGCGATGATATTGATGTTATAACTCACTGCCAGATGCGAAATAGCCTCCACCACTTCTGTCGAGAACTCAGCCAGCGCTTTGATTGAATCCAGTGAATTTTCGTGTGCTTCAATACCCATCAGGGGCGCATTAAACAGCTCAGGTAACAACGCCAGATCACATTGGTAATCAGCCAGTGCATCGATAAAAAACTCCACATGCTGTGTCAGCTCTTCCACAGAATGCAATGGCCGCATTTGCCACTGCACACAGCCGACCCGGGCCGACTTCTTCACCGCACCAAACAGCGGCACTTCATTGCGTTCGTAGTAAAGATTGGTCCATTCCAGTAAAGTGGCGTAGCCTTTCGATTCTTTGTCTTCGGGGAGGTATTTATTAAGCACCCGTTTAACCTCAAAATCGTTGGACAGTTGAAAGCTCAAAATGGGGTCGTAAATTTCTTTCTTTTTGACCAGTTCAATATATTTCTGTGGTGACATCTCACTGGCATGGTGCTGATAGTTGGGAATACGGCCGCCTGCCACAATCGACTTAAGATTGAGACTCTGGCAGAGCTCTTTTCTGGCTTCATATAACCGCCGCCCCAGGCGCATCCCCTGATAATCGGGATGCACAAAGACTTCTGCGCCGTACAACACGTCGCCGAGTGGGTCATGGGTGGTCAGATAGGCATCGCCGGTGATCTCCTCATAGGTGTGATGATCGCCAAACTTGTCGTAATCCACAATCAATGAGAACGCAGCTGCGACGACTTTACCATGATCCTCAATACAGATCTGGCCTTCGGGAAAACTAGAGAGCTGAGCCTTAAACTGCTTTTCTGAAGGTGCCCCGCCTAAGTCAGGGTAAACAATGGCCATGACTTCTTTAAGATCTGCGTAGTCACCTGCCTCCAGGCTGCGCAGATTGAGTTTATGTTCAAAGTTCTCCGTTAAATTACCGTCGCTCATTGTGGCTCCTGCTTTGCAATATTCACTGTTTACGGTGTTATACGACCACCTTAGTTAAAGATAGTCGCTGCAAAATAAGCGCACAAATTAGCGTAGCAAAGTTAGGCATGAGGGTGTTCTGGTTTACTCAGCGCGGGCCAGCCAGCTCATGACATTCAGCAAAAACCCCTCATTGTACTCAGCACCGGCAGAAGTCAGACCATATTTTTTACCAGTTTTGCTATCAACCTGAGATGAGAACATCATGCCTTCTGCAAATACCGCAACGCGGCCTTTCCCAAGCTCGAATACGGCGCCCTGGCTCCAGCCAGCGACATCCACACGAGGACTGTCGGCTGTGATCTGAAAGGGGATCTCTGGTGTCACCGCTATCTTCCCTGAGCCAAGCGTCAGTAACGAAACAGCACCTAGTGGTACTTTGAATGCCGACCCGCCAAAAGAACGCACCCGCTCGATTTGACCTGTTGATTGCTCTACCGCGGCTGATGCAGCCCCGCCAACCGCACTGGTAACGCCAAACCCGGTCATAGACACCGCGCCGGGCAAAGTTCTCAGTGCGGGCACCACGGCTAGTGTGATGACGTGTTGTGCGAGGGTATTATCAGCGGTACTAAACTGCGCTTCACCCACATGACCATGACTGAATTCAACGCCCAGTGCTGTTGTCAGGTTATCGATCACGCGGGGAAACGGCGTATGATCCGCCACTAAAAACAGCGATCCGCCCTGCTCTATCCAGCCGATAACGGCGCTCACCTCTTGCGCTGTAAACGCCTTACCAAAGGGGGGGCTCCAGTCTGTGCGGTGACGGTCCAGCGCATTGGCTATCACAAGAATATCGGCCTGGTTTAAGTGTGCTGTGCTGAATGGCTGACTGCTGGCTTTCACAGTATAGCCATCACTTTGCAATACCTGAGTGAAGGCACGATAGCGGCCATGCATAGTCAGAAAGTTATGGTGTGCCTCATCAAACAACACCAATGGGCTGTTATCTGCTGAGAAACGCCGTTCAGTATTTTGGGGTGTGAAGTCCGGATCGCCCTGCTGGGTGCTGTCAGTACAGGCAATCAAGCCTGACCCGACGCTCACGGAGAGCATGCCCGCAGTCAGCGCTTTGGCTAGCCAATTCATTGTGTGCTGTCCTTACTTTTCCATCATGCATTGGCAAGTATTAGCAAAGATCCGACGACTTACCAGAAAAGAACAGCCAGAGCCTCTGCTCGCTTAACACGTCAGGCGAGCAGATAAGTTAACTCAATGACCGCAACGGTTATCGAATCCCGATACTCTCACGGATCTTGGCCATTTGCTCTTGCAGGCTGTGCTGAATGTCACGTACCTGCTGGTTAGAGCCATTCACCTGCTGCTTCATCGTGGCCATTGCGCTACTGAAGTTATCAACCAATGTACTTTGCTGCTGCGCCAGTTCCATGGCATGTTCAGCGACCTGACTGGCACTTTGCGCGCGCTCTGCGACGCCTTCAGAGTTGCCCTTTAACTCCTGAGCATGCTCTGTCTGTTGCTGTGCTTCATCAGCCAGTGCGCTGATCTGTGAAGACACTTTGCTTGAGTTATCACTGAGAATATTCAGTTGTTCATTGATGTCAGAGAGTGAATCCTGCGTTTGTTGCGCCAGCTTACGCACCTCATCGGCCACCACAGCAAACCCGCGCCCATGCTCACCCGCACGCGCTGATTCAATGGCGGCGTTCAGTGCCAGCAAATTGGTTTGTTCTGCAATGGTGCGGATCATTTCGATCACTTTGCCCACATCGGCAACGCCATTGAGTAGCTCATTAAGGCTGGACAAGCCTTGCTCTACCCGTTGTTGTGTGCTGGAACTTGCGCTTAGCATCGATTCAGCGTAACCGACACTTTGTTTCATCGCAGAGAAGGTTTCACCCGCATTATCTGATACCTGTTGGTTGATTTCGCTGGCTTCCAGACCCAGCGCTTTAATCTCATCCAGCTGGTCCTGGTTCTGCTCTACTTGTGTTGAGGTGGTCTCAGCCAGTTCGCTGATACTGGCCAGGTTGGTGTTCATATCCTGCATAAAGTCATTGATCACCGCCAGCATTTGTTCGCGCTCCTCAGCTTCACCGCGCTGACGTTCAATCAGTTGGTTAAAGTAACTGGCGATTTCACCGATTTCGGTATTGGCATTCTGACTGTCGATGTTTTTCAACTCATTGCTCTCTATCAGGAACGCAAAGCCATTACGTAACTGACGCAGTGGCGTCAATACCTGGCTAAACTGGACGATGTAAACAGCAATGGCCAACAGTACCAGCAAGCCGATCGCCACGCCAAAGATAGTAAACACGTTTTTCTTCAGTGAATTCTGCTCGGCTTGTAGTGCCACTTCAGCACTCAGCACCAGTGCCGAAATATCCTTAATATCACCTCTTAACTGCGCCATACCCTGCTGACGCTGCTCGGCCTGGGCCAGGGTATTTTCCAGATCGCGACTAAACCGCTTAGGCCAGCTGATCAGCTCGGCCTTAATCTCTAAAGCCAAATCTTCAGCTTCCGCGCCCAAAAACAGCTCATCTTCATCAATTTCACTCATTACGCCCAGATTGCCAAGGCGATCGATTTGTTGCGCCAGCTCCTGAAGACGACGCACACTGTTCATCAGGTTCTGACGTGTTTGCTGTTCAAAATGGATCACGAGCTGGTAGGTGTAAATGCTCAGGTTGGTCACTTCACCATAATAGTCTGAAGCCAGTGCATAGTAACGCGGTGCAAGCGGATGTTCAGGGGCTTTGGCGGTATAACTCATTAATGATGACGCCGAGCCTGACATCTGCCTGATGGCATTGTCCAGTAATGCCATTTCATTGCCCGACAGCTTGCCCAACGCGCGATACTTGCCATTGATGTCCGCATCGAGTGCATCAAGCTGACTGGTCATATCGCTGGCGAGGGTTGAAGGCAACGCTGTCAATTGCTGTTGTTTAAGTTGCGCTATTTGTCCGCTGGCTTTACTGAGCTCCTGGCTGTCGCCACTGCTCAGATAGTCTTCGATTGTACCGGCTAAATCGATCAGTATGGTGTTTTTCAGCGTAACATAGGCGTTGTTTTGTTTGTCTAATTCACTAAAGACCTGACTGGCCCAAAACAAAGTGGCAGCAAGCACGATACTGGCCAGGGCCAGTAACACGGCAAGCAGCCGGGTAAAGGTAGAAACACGCATAGATACTACAGCCATATTGATTCAAATTCGGGCGTAGACTATTAATGTTTTATGACAATTTGATGTAGATTGCTCAGAAAGTAGCCAGGCGATTTTAAAAACATACTTTTGGCGTAGGAGAACTCTCTACCTTTTACAGGAACTTTACTTCATACAGATGACAGCCTGCTCAGAATGGTCAATTTCAAACTCTACTTTTGCTTTAAAAGTCCATTTTTAGCACAAAACGGGGGGTAGCTTCTTCTATTTTCAGCTCGTTTTTTTAGCCACACATAAGCAAAAGGTTGTCCGGCTAACACCCGGGTGACCGGGCTGATTGCAATCAATGAGCGAAAGGCCGACTCCCCGTGTTAACGTTAAATAGTTCCCGCATTCAATGCATAATGACTGAGGGAGATTGCTGTTGAAGAGCTACAACACACTTGCCGTGTTGCCGTTAAATAGTTCCCGCATCAAGTGCGGGATGACTGAGAGGGTTGCAGGAAGTGAGCAAAAAGCACTTACCGTGCGGCCATTGAGTAGTTTACATATTCATATGTTGGTGGCTGCACTCATTGCAATAAACAACTGAAGGAAAGTGCAATCAATGAGTAAAAGACTGACTCTCCGTGTGGCCGTTAAGCAGTGCCCGCATCCAATGCGGGGCAACTGAAAGACACGAAAGTGGCGCGTAAATAGCGCTACTTCATCGCGGCTTTGACATAGACATCAAAACGATTCTTTTTGGTCTCTATCTGCATACTGGGTTTTTGCTCGTTTAGGAAAGGCGCATAATCCGGGCGTTTAACCACAACCCGCTTGGTGGTCAGTGCATAAGCGAATGGCAATAAAGCATCGGCGTCATCATCTCCCCCTACCAGGGACTGGAACACCCGCATTTCTTTTTTAACCTGAGCTGATTTCTCACGATGCGGAAACATGGGGTCCAGATAAACAACGTCCGGGTTTAACGCACTTTGCGCTAACAAGTCATGGCTGGAGCCAAAGATCATCCGCATATTTTGCTGCATCCAGCTGCCGATTTCACTATCCTGATAGGCGCGCTCCAGACCGTCAAACAGCAAGGCAGCCACCACCGGATGGCGTTCGTGCAATATCACTTCACACCCCAACGCAGCCAGCACAAACGCATCGCGTCCCAGCCCAGCGGTTGCATCAAGTACCACTGGGGTTGCACCTTTATTCAGCCCCACCGCCTTAGCAATGGCCTGCCCTTTACCACCGCCAAACTTACGACGATGTGCACTGGCGCCGGTGACAAAGTCTACCTTTATACCACCGAGCTTTGGCTCATCCAATTTTAGCAACTGCAAACCCGCTTCATCATAAGTCAGACGAAAATTGGGATTGGCCTGCTGCCAGTCGTGCAGCGCAAACTGCTGCTCTATACGCTCAAGATAAGGTCGGTTTTCGGCAAAAGGGGTGTGGATGATCAACAGCAGGCTCCGCAAATAGTAACGCAGAGATTATATCTGGATCATCCCGGTTATGAAATCTTTGTGTCTGTGCCTGAACTGATTAGAACAGTTCAATGTCGGTCTGGGCGGGCACATCTTCCTCGCTCCAGGGTTTGGCCATCTGGTTAAGGCTCTGGATCAGTTCATGGCGTACTTCTGTGATTTCTCCCAGCTTGTAGCGGATAATCGAAAAGTCGTCATTGATCAGTGAAAAGTGCTCATACAACTGCTTTACTTCGGCTTGTTTGCCATTGCCCTGTCCGTCACTCACATAGTCAGAAAACTGGCTTAGTTTGTCATTATACGCCGTGGCCACCTCACCCAGCTGATCGCTCAGCTCTTCAAATGCCAGACCAATTTGCTCCACTTTAGTGAGGGCGACTTCGCTGACCTCCATATCTTTGATTTTGGCATTGGTGGCTTCCAGTATATGCGGCAGCAGATCTTTGTAACGTCCGTACAAGCCCACATCATCGGTTGGCATGTTTTTGATCAGCAGTGAGACTTTGGGATAGTTAATAATGGTACGACGGCCAAAATCGACAAACCGGTCGCCATCACGGTGTTTTTCGAGCAGCTCCTGCTCCAAAGGCTGAATAGCACCTTCCTGAGAATAAAACACTTCACTGTCGTGGTACCAAAATGCGACGGCAACTTGCAGCTGCAAAGGCACAAAAAACTCAAAGAAATACTCCGACAGCGTATTCAGGTCATGGGCATGATAAGACTGGCCAACATACCGCATAATGCGGCCCATATCACCCGAATCCGACATAGCAATTTCGGCCGTGATTTGCGCTTTCTGAACATCCTGCTTCAGCTTAAGTGACTGGCGGCGATACTCATCGAGTACTTTAATACGGGCCAGCATTTCATCGCTGTCGAAAGGTTTGACAATGTAGTCGGCACCACCGGCGTTATAGCCTCGCATGCGCTCAGAGGTAGCACTTTTGGAAGATAAGAACATCACCGGGATATCACACAACTGAGGGTTGGCTTTGAGTCGCTCACACACCTCAAACCCCGAAGGACCAGGCATTTCAATATCGAGTAAAATAATATCCGGGCGCTGCTGTGCTGCCATTTCCAGCCCTTCTTCGCCACTGTAGGCATGGATGACTTTGCAGCTGTGCAGTAAAGATTGTTCAACAATGTGATGTACCAGTTTATCGTCGTCAATGGCCAGTACTAGATTGCTCATGCAGCATTCCCTACAAGGTTTGTTCTTTAGAACAGCATAGCGTGAACTGTCTAATTTGCGAATGGAAAACACCACACAAAGTACTTATGTGGTGTTTTTGAGTCGGCGCTGGTGGCACGCGGGGAACAGATGTTCAAAACGCCACCAGCATAAGGGCGATTATGCCGCTTTTTCGATACCACTGTGACGCAGCAGTGCGTCTACACTTGGCTCACGACCACGGAAACGGGTAAACAAAGCCATTGGCTCCTCTGAGCCGCCCTTCTCCAGAATATGCTGCATAAAGTCCGCACCAGTCTGGCGATTGAAAATCCCCTCTTCTTCAAACCGGGAGAATGCATCCGCTGAGAGTACTTCTGCCCACTTATAGGAGTAGTAACCTGCGCTGTAACCACCAGCAAAAATATGGCTAAAGCTGTGCTGGAAGCGATTAAACTCCGGCGCTTTTACAACCGCTGTTTTTTCGCGAACGGCGTTCAGTGTTTGCTGGATCTGACACGGTTTATCTGCATCAAAATCGCTGTGAATATGGAAATCAAACAAAGAGAACTCCAGCTGACGCAGCATCTGCATCGCGGACTGGAAGTTTTTCGCTGCCAGCAGTTTGTCGAGCAATGCTTTAGGTAACGGCTCGCCAGTCTCATGGTGGCCAGAAATAAAGGCCAGCGCCTCTTCCTCATAGCACCAGTTTTCCAGGAACTGGCTTGGCAATTCTACCGCGTCCCAGGCAACCCCGTTGATACCTGCAACCGGTGCAGCATCGACCTGAGTCAGCATATGGTGAATACCATGACCAAACTCATGGAATAACGTCGTGACTTCGTAGTGCGTGAACAACGCTGGTTTATCGCCTACCGCTTTGTTGAAGTTACACACCAGATAAGCAACCGGTGTTTGCAACTCACCGCTGGCACGTACCTTACGGCCCATGCAGTCGTCCATCCAGGCGCCGCCGCGCTTATGTTCGCGGGCATACAGGTCCAGATAGAAATGGCCGCGCAAAGTATCTTGTGCATCATGAATAGCGAAAAAACGCACATCCGGATGATAAGTATCGAAATCCTGAACCTCTGTGACTTTAATACCGAACAGACGGTTAACGGTTTCAAACAAGCCTTTGAGTACGGTATCTGCCGGGAAGTAAGGACGTAATAGCTCATCAGAGATGGCATATTTGGCCTGTTTTAGCTTTTCGCCATAATAACCGTAGTCCCACGCCGCCAACTCATTGGCACCATGCTCTTTTTCTGCAAATGCTTTAAGCTCGGCCAGCTCTTTCTCTGCCTGTGGCTTGGCATGCACCGCCAGGTCATTTAAAAAGGCAAATACTTGCTCAGGTGACTGCGCCATTTTAGTGGCCAGTGATTTATCTGCATAACTGTCAAAGCCCAGCAACTGCGCCAGTTCATAACGCAAAGCCAGCTCTTCACGCATGATCTCTGAGTTATCGAACTCTCCGGCATTCGGGCCCTGATCTGACGCACGCGTCACAAAAGCACGGTACATGTCTTCTCGCAGCGATCGGTTGTCCGCATAGGTCATTACTGGCAGGTATGACGGAATATCCAAGGTAAATACCCAACCTTCCAGTTCTTTACTTTGCGCCGTGTGTGCCGCCAGTGCCAATGCTGATTCAGGTAAGCCAGACAATTCGGCTTTATCAGTCACATGCTTGGTCCAGGCTTGAGTGGCGTCCATCACATTGTTACCAAACTTGGCTGCCAGCTCAGATAATCGAGCACTGATCTCGCCGTAACGCTTTTGCTGCTCAGGGGCCAGGGCAATGCCCGACAACTGAAAGTCGCGCAGTGCATTGTTGATGGTTTTTTGCTGTGCCGTGCTCAGCGCTGCAAAGCTGTCGGACTCTTTCAGAGATTTATAGGCTTCGTAGAGTCCCTGATGCTGTCCGGCATAGGTGCTGTAATCTGAGATCAACGGCAGACAGGCATCATAGGCCTGACGCAAAGCATCGTTGTTGACAACCGAGTGCATGTGCGACACCGGCGACCACATACGAGATAGTTTGTCATCGGCCTCTTCGAGCGGCAAGACCAGGTTTTCCCAGCTATATGAATCGTTTTTGAGCACCCCCTCTATGGTGTCACGACAGTGCACGATTGCCTGCTTAAGTGCCTCTACAACATGTTCTGGTTTAATTTGTGAAAACGGTGGCAAGCCTTCCATGCCAATTAACGGGTTAGTCATAACGCCTCTCAGTAGATCTTTGCTTATCTCATGTATTTGGGGTGTTTCCTGACAAAAAACAAGGCTCCCCGGTCAATCCAGAAAAATTAATCAGGGCCATCCTAAGGCGTCACACTCTCTGTTCACGTGCAACATCACCATGCCATCGGAAAAAGCGATGGCTATCATCGGAAAAATTCATCCCACCAGACTTTGCCCCGGCAGATATAGTGTTAAGCTAGGGCCATTTATCAGCATTTATAGAGATTAAAGCATGGCACAACATTTTGATTATATCGCCATTGGTGGCGGAAGTGGTGGTATTGCCTCGGCCAACCGAGCAGCAATGCGTGGCGCAAAAGTCGCCCTTATCGAAGCTAAGCACATGGGTGGCACCTGTGTAAACGTGGGCTGCGTGCCCAAAAAAGTCATGTGGCATGGCGCACAAGTGGCCGAAGCCATTAAACTATATGCACCGGATTATGGCTTTGATGTAGAGGTGAAAGACTTTGACTGGGGCAAACTGGTTGAAAGCCGCGAAGCCTACATTGGCCGCATCCACCAGGGTTATAACAAATACCTGGCCAGCAATGGTGTCACTGTGATCAATGGCTTTGCCAAATTCGTTGATAACAATACGGTTGAAGTCAATGGCGAACACTACACCGCCGACCACATCTGTATCGCCGTAGGCGGTCGCCCGTCTATTCCGAATATTCCGGGCGCAGAGCTGGGCATTGATTCTAATGACTTCTTTGAGCTTAAGGCACAGCCTAAGAGCGTGGCCGTGATTGGCGCAGGCTATATTGCCGTTGAGCTGGCGGGCGTATTACACAGCCTGGGTACAGACACACACCTGTTCGTACGTAAACATGCCCCGCTGCGCAACTTTGACCCTATCCTGATTGACACCCTCACCGAGGTAATGGACAAAGAAGGGCCAACCCTGCACACCCACAGCACCCCTAAGTCGCTGAGCAAGAACGACGACGGCAGCGTCACTTTACACCTGGAAAACGGCGAGTCACATACAGTTGAGCAAGTGATCTGGGCCATTGGTCGTGAACCAGTGACTGATAAAATCAACCTGGCTGCCACCGATGTGGCCATCACAAACGGCGGCTACGTAAAAGTAGACGAATACCAGAACACCTCAGTGTCTGGCATTTATGCCCTGGGTGACATCATGGAAGGCGGCATTGAACTGACGCCGGTGGCAGTGAAAGCCGGTCGTATGCTGGCCGAGCGCCTGTTTAACCCGGAAATGCCTGACGCTAAAATGGACTATAACCTGGTCCCGACTGTGGTCTTCAGTCACCCGCCCATCGGCACTATCGGCCTGACCGAACCAGAAGCTGTTGCGCAGTACGGTGAAGACAACATCAAGGTCTACACCTCAACCTTTGCGGCCATGTATACAGCTGTGACCCAGCACCGCCAGCCTTGTAAAATGAAACTGGTGTGTGCTGGTGAGGACGAAAAAATCGTTGGCCTGCACGGCATCGGCTTCGCGGTTGATGAAATGATCCAGGGCTTTGGTGTTGCCATGAAGATGGGCGCAACCAAAGCCGACTTTGATTCGGTTGTAGCTATCCACCCGACGGGATCTGAAGAGTTTGTGACGATGAGATAATGCTCAGCGTTAGTCAGTAAAGTAAAAGCGCGAGTCTGATACATCAGCTCGCGTTTTTTAACGGCTGTGAAACGATGGAGAAAAATTAGCCCTACACGACAGCCATGAATGAATGAATGAATGGAACGCAACGGTGCTTTATGCACATTTTCCTCTTAGCGAGATTCTGCCTTACTGGTTTTAACCATATCACGGTACTGACTCGGCGTTTTTCCGGTATACTTTTTAAACACCTGGTTAAAACTAGATTTTGAATTAAATCCGCAATCGTAGGCAATATTAATTAACCTGTCACTTTTAGGTCTTTTTCCCAGTTCCTCAATCACCGCATCCACCCTTAATTGGTTTACCAGCTCATAGAACCCGCCTGAAGTATGCAGAGCCAACACATCAGAAAGCTGGTGCCTGCTTATATTCAGTTTTTCTGCCAGTTGAATTTGGCTGAAATCAGGGTGTAAATGAAGTTTGTTCGTCCTGAGTTCTTGCTCGACCAACATCAAAAGGCCTTTCTGTTGTGTTGATACTTCAGGTTTGATTTGCTCTGTAGAGTCTTTATCAGTTATGCCCTCCTTTACGAGTGCACGATTAAAGCCAGCAGGCCTCCCATAGCAAATCAACAAATAACTGATAGAAAATATGCCCACCACAGTAGACAGATAACTCAACGCAATCAGCTTATCTGATTTTTCAAGTTCCATAATGACTGCTGTCACTGAGACGATAAAAACACTCGCCATCATCAGGTAACAAATCACAGTAACGGTAAGCAACCAACACAACTGGCGAAAAATACTGCTACCGCGTTGTTGCCACCAAAACATAAAAATTTGCCAGCTACCATAGGCCAGATAAAGACAAAAGTGCCCTGCGGTTAACAGAGATATCATGGAAAACCGCTCAGAAAAGGATCTGCTTGATACTGTTTGTAAGTTAAAAGCTTGCTCAGCCAGAAAATCACTTTGCTCATACAATGAGATTGAACCGAAATACCCGACCCACACAAGAAAAGGTAATAAGTGAATTACATCTTTTTCATCAAACCGATGCGCTGAATTTGTCATTGTCATAACAAACGCCATAAAAATGGGGCCCAACAACAAATAACTGTTTAAGCGCTCCCACATCGTTATGAGCAACATATCAGGTTCAAAAAGACCACTGTCTACATAGAAGCCAACACACATGTTGGTTGAAATTAGCAGTATAAAAGCAGCAAGCATTCTGCCCGGGCCAGAAAACCTCAAGAGATACAAGGATTGAATACAGGCTTGAATACAGCCCAAGGCAACGATATTACTAAAACTGAACATCAAGACTCCCTTGTATTCAAAAACACGTCCAATCTGGCCTCTTTGCACCTTGCAAAGAAAAATAAAAAACAGATAAATCAAAAAGATAAAAATAAACGGTCCATACTGGCCAGTATCACCGAAAAGCGCCTGGCACGAGCTTAACATACAAAACCACACCAACAAATCAGAGGTTAAGTATGCAGTCAAAGATAGAGTTATTATTAAATTACATTGTTATCGTAATCGCAGTGGCTTATGGCGCTGTGGTATTTATAAGCCTTAATTTTAAACTTACTCCAGAGCAGATGAGTAACCCGGGAATGGTTATCGCATTTTTAATCTCCTGCACGTTCAACATTGCAAGATTAAAAGAAAAAACAACAAGCTTTAGAATTCACCTTACAGCTCTGTTCGCGAACATACTCACGTTTAGTTACGCAGCAGCGTTCGCGGTGCAAGATCCATGGGTAGCGAAAGTCGTCACAACTATTTTAATGGGGTTAATACTGGCGTTTTCGTTATCTGGCACAATTCAGTTGAAAAAAGACGCTGCCAATCAAAAGGCATATAGTACCCAGCACTGAAGGGACGCAAGCACAGACAAGCAGAGGCGGATATTCACCTCTGCTTGTTAAAACCCCCATAGCTTTTTAATAGCTGAGTTATCAAAACCACTCGTAATAAAAAACACTTATTCATTAAAAGGAAAGTCATGAATAAAACTCCAACAAGCGTTTCACTTGCAACAATACAAAATGGCGTCGCCCGCTCTGATGGTAAACTCTCAGCAACAAAAGATGTCTTGATTTTCGAGCCGTTGAATAAAAAGTTTGGGTTAGGACCGTATTATATTGAGCGAAGTGCCATATCCAAAATAGAGAGGTGTTATGGTAAAGGCGTAGGAATCTTACCTGTAACGACTGACGCAATTGGCCAGACGTCAGATTACGACTTCTGTTCAGAACATAACCCACTCTAACGTCTGTTTGTATTGAGTTTAATTACTGCGAAGACTTCACTTTTCCTTTCTCCGCAACAGAAATACGGTTTTCAATATGAAATGCGCTGTACTGATTCAGATCCTGAACGTAGACCGCACCGGACTCTTTACCGCTAGCGTCATGATGTGGAGTGGCTATCACAGCTTTACCGTCGGAGAGGCCGACATTCCAGCCGAGTTGATCGCCTGGCTGCGCATTGTTAGCAACCACTTTGGATGAATAGTGCCAGCCATCGGCGCGCTTTTTATAGACATATAATGCGCCGGTGTCTTTGCCTTGTGCGTCATGGTTCATCGCGCTGATAATCGCCGTATCACCACTGAGTGCCACGCCGCGGCCAAAGCGATCATCGGCTGCGCCATCAGGAGAAGTGAGTTTTTGCGCCTCGGTCCAGCGTGTGCCGTTGCGCTCAAAAATATAGGCAGAGCCGGCATCCACGCCCAGACCCTCTACGTCATCCCGCCTCGCAGAAATCAGCGCCGTATCTCCTGAAATTGCGACCCTGACGCCAAAGATATCTGTGTCACCACCATCAGACGCCATCAACTTGGCCTGCTGATGCCATTGCTCCCCGTCTTGCACGTAAATGTATACAGCTCCGGCGTTTTCTGCCGTTTTGTCATGCAAGTCAGCGCCAACGACTATGGTATTGCCATCAACCGCGACGTCGATGCCAAACAGATCGCCTGCCGCGCCATCACTGGCCATGATTTTGCTCTGATACCGCCAGGTATCACCAGAGCGGGTATAAATATACGCAGCACCGGCATCGTTCGCCTTTGCATCGTTACGTGGGGCGCCGATCACCAGCACTTTATCGGTAAATGCCACACTCTGACCAAAAGCATCGCCCGGTTTGGCATCTGGCGCGGTAAAAATCTCAGTTTGTGTCCATGTGTCTGCTTTTCGCGCAAAGGCCACCACCGCACCGGCGTCTTTGCCTTTGTCATCTCGTCTCATACCGCCGAGCATGGCAATGTCGTTCTTTAAGACCACCTTACCACCCAGCGTGTCATCAGCAGACAGAGGCTTTGCAACCAGCTTAGCTTGTTGCTGCCAGCCCTTCTCCCCTAATACGTAGACATAGCCCACGCCACCATCTTCAACCCCATTGATATCCGCTTTGTGCGCGCCCACCACAACCGTGTTGCCGTCAATCGCTGCACCATAGCCAAAATAGTCTTCCGCCTTGCCATCATTGGCAAGTAATCTGTCTGGCGCCGCAAAGCTATGACCAGCCAGTGCTGTTAGCATGGCACACAGGGTATATTTCATGGTTGATTGTAATATCACTCGTTCCTTCCTCTTCCTTTCCAGTTAATCTTGTATAACTTGTCTGATTTTTGATTATTTTTCAATAGTCTAAATTTCTGTTTAAGACACGTTCAGCCAGTGGGAAAGATAACTTTTCATACCAGTTATCCCCTGGGCAGTATTGGCACTCCATAATCCCTGCAAACTTCTCAGCTACCCTATCATCGGAACTATTCAAAACAAAAAATCTAAGGATTTCATAATGAACACCAAGTTAAATGCGCTCTGTCTGGCGGTTGCGCTGGGTGCCTCGGGGCAGGCAATGGCAGCCTGTAGCGGGCTGGCGGGCGGCGCTTCTGCTTACCTGGACGGCGAAACATTAAAAGTTAAGGGCTCACGCCACAGCGAACAGTTCACCCTCAGTAAATCAGGCGATACCCTGACCGTAACCCGTAAAGTGGGTAACAGTAGCAGCTGTGAGACCTTCTTTATGAGCCAGATCAGTGCGCTTGAAGCGCGCCTGGGCAATGGGGCCGATTCGTTCAATGCCAGCAGCATTGCGGTATCACAAACCCTGTACGGGCAATATGGTAACGACACCCTGATCTCGGGTAATCAGAACGATCGGCTCTATGGTGGCCGGGGCAACGATACCTTAAAGGGCAACAGTGGTAATGACCAGCTGTTCGGTGAAGATGGCAGCGACACACTGCACGGCGGCTGGGGAAATGATCAGCTCAAGGGCGGCAGCCACCATGACAAGTTGTTTGGTGACTACAATGACGACACCTTATGGGGTGATGATGGCGGCGACTTGCTGATGGGTGGTCAGGGGACCGATGTACTTTACGGAGGCAATGACAACGACTATCTGGGCGGTGGCTGTCGACTGGCCAATGCTAACAATGGCTATATTTATGAGCAGAGTAACTGTAACAGCAATCGCGATGGCAACGATAAACTCTACGGCGGCGCGGGTCATGATGTACTCAGCGGCGACAACGGTCATGACACCCTATATGGCGAAGATGGCAATGACTACCTGACCGGCAATGGCGGCCGCGAAGATCGCTTACATGGCGGCAATGGTAACGATGCCTTGTTCGAAAATGGCGATGGTAATCCAAACAGCCTGCGCTGGCACAAAGCCTGGGGTAACAATGGTGACGATATTCTCTTTACCAATGGCGAAAACTCCAACCAGGAAGGCGGTAAAGACAATGATGTGATCATCACTTCTTCGAGTGGCTATGAAGCAAAAATTCATGGCGGAAAAAGTGCCGACTTCATCTGGACTGCCGACGCTGCGCCTCAGGGCACCTGTGGTAAAGGCGATGACAAGGGCATGGTATTTCTGAACAGCTGTGAAGGCACCACCTGGGTCAAAGACTACCAGGGTCTGTTGTCTAAGGTGGATAACAGAAGTAACTTCAATAACCCGTATTACGAGGCGGCCAACGCGGTAGTTGAAATGTCTGGTGAATACTCTGGCTATAACAATGGCTGGCGTAGCCTGGGTGTCCGCCCGACTCCGTTATACGACATTGTATCCGGTGCCGTCTTTGCGCGCTGGCTGAGCGACCAATCGACTCTGCCGTATTCTTACTATGAGTGGCGGGTTGATTATAATGTCGGGAATTCTGGCATTTACGGCACTTACTTTAACTGCATGGAAAACAACGTCGCCTATATGTGCCGACATATAATTCAGCAAACTGAGACCTGTTATAACAGCAGTGGTGACTCCATTAGCTGTAGTTAACTCGAATTACAGCCTGACAAGGAAGTTGGGAGCATACTGCCTATCAAACGCCTTTTCTGGTTACACTCCTCTGGTCACAGTAGAACAATTAAGGTACAAATAAAACCACTTCACGACCTGACAACACCTGGATGTTATTATGGCTTTACTGCTTTACCTCGCCGCCACATTGCTCGTTTTAGTTTCGCTGGCGCATTCTTACCTCGGTGAGCGCTTTATTCTGATGCGGCTGTTTAAGCGAGATAACCTGCCCAAACTATTTGGCAGTAGCGATTTTACCATCCGAACGCTGCGATTTGCCTGGCACCTGACTTCCATTGCCTGGCTGGGGTTTGCCGCACTTTTGATTGCGCTGGCATCACCTGGATCCACCTCGGCTACGCTGCTGCACATCACCGCACTGACATTTGCGCTACACAGTTTACTGGCTTTGGGTCTATCAAAGGGAAGGCACTGGTCATGGATATTATTTGCTGTGGTGAGTGTGTTGCTTGCTGTGGCCGCGATGTAGCTGGCCTCAGCCCCGACTCCCGTGGTGCTTTCATCTCCGCCAAGCTATTCAACACCCCGCAAATGATATAATATAACAGTTTATTCAAGGCGCTCAGCGGCTCGTATGATCAGCCTGCGCAAGCGCTTGCGTTAATCATCAAGGTGAGGAAACCATGAGAAACCTGTCTGAAAGGTTAGATAAATACGCCATCGGCTTGTCTGCGATGTGCGTCGTTCATTGCTTGTTTGTGCCCCTGCTGGTTGCCCTGCTGCCAGCGTTCGGTGCGACCTTCTTTTCAGATGAGGCATTTCATCGCTGGTTACTTGTTGGTGTGCTGGTGACCAGCAGCAGCGCATTATTTCTGGGGTGTAAAAAGCACAACCAGTGGCGTATTTTGGGCTACGGCACCGCAGGCATCGGCGTGTTATTCTTCGCCGCATTTTTTGCCCATGACTTAATGGCAGAGGAAGGGGAAAAGCTGTTGACCATTTTGGGCAGCGTGTTGCTGGTGATCAGCCATTATAAAAACTTTAATCTGTGTCAGACCGGGCGTTGCCACTAATTCCACCCTGCAAGGCCGCCTTTACAATCAATGTGCGGCCAAAACCTGTGTGACAAGCTCATCCAGTTTGCCTGGGTCACTCCCCGGTCCGACGACCAGCAATTTACTCCCCGTAACCGGCTCGCCCTTAAACGGCCGTATCGACACAGCCCTATCCGGACATCGCTCAAAGTAAGTATAATCAGAACTTGTGCCAATACGAGTACAGCCTTTCACGCGCAAAATGCTCTCGGGTATTCGCGCACACAAAGCCTCAATGCAGGTTTCATCAGGTAAAGCAGGTAACGCCACAGAGCAGGACGCCCAGTGTGATTTTTGATGCTCGAATGCATCGACATTACCCGACACAGGTGACAGCTCCGGCAGCTGCCAAAGCGCAAGCTCATTGACCCCCTGAATTGTCGCGTTTGGGTTCACCTGGTGAAGTTCATCCTTAACACTCTGTATGCGCGCGTCGGATAAGCCGGTGGTATGTGTGAGCACAATGAGCGAAGAGACCTGCACCTGATTGGCTTCCAGCGCATTGTGCTCACCTCGGCACTGCCAGCTTTTGGCATCGACCACCGCGATCTGTACCGGGGGCTTGAAGCGTTCGTCCAGCCCCACACCAAGAAACCCCATTAAACGACAGGCATCGGATGTGCCATTCGCTTCAATCAAGGTGATCCCTCGCTTGCGCTGTGGAATACGATTAATGCTGTCGCGCAGCGCCGTGATGCCGCTGCAACAAATACAGCTGCCATCGAGCGGTTTTAACGCCCCTTCGCTGAGCTGTTCGGCCAGTTGCCTGGCATCCAGCTCGGCATGTTCATAATCATTCAGGATCACATAGGGGTCCCAGTCGGCTTGCTGAGCCTCAAGCAGCAGACGTTTTAACAGCGTGGTTTTACCCGCACCCAAAAAGCCAACCAGTACAAGGATTGGTTCCATACTTACATTGCTCTCCTGCCAACTTACAAACACTCATGACCTGATAGTCATCTGACGATAACCCAGTGCAGTCAAATAGTAACACACTGTGACTTTACCACTCAGTCAATAAAATCCAGCGTGAGCAACAAGCGCGCTTCTCCCGCTGCGGGGGCAGGTGAACGGTGCACCAGGGCGCCCTCTTCATTGCCAAGCCAGCCTGATCCTTTCAATAGCGCAACATCACCTGTATTAAGTTGCTGAATGTCGGATTCAGATGCGTAGATTCCGGATTCCTGGTCCTCTTTACCTTTGCTACCGGCACCAAGCTTGCTGCGATCGACTGTGTCGTGAGGCAACCACTGAGAGGCCACACCACCCAGCGTACTCACCAACCTACAAGGTATGTGATCGACATGGAACTTAGGACACATGGCTTTATTGAGTATCGTGAGCCTGAGTCCGGCGCGCTTTAGCTCAAACAAAGTACAAAACATATCCACCAGCATCGCCAGGTGCTCAGTCAGCGCGGGCTTATCAACAAGCAACGCCGAGGCGGCGTGTAATTCACCTATCGTTTGCTCGGGAGTCGCCGCAATCGACAGCTGCAACTCACTGGTATTGCTGAGTAAATTCGTCACTTCTGAATTAAGCGCCTGAGTCAGCGTGCATTGCCAGACACTCAGGTTAATATCTTCGCGATAGATATCCGTCAGAACGTTCGGCTCAGGGGATATGGCAGCATACCGATTGGCAGGGATCATTGAATTGTCATTGGTGGCTAAAGCACGGGTCATGGTCTTCTCCTACATCTGCACCGAGTTGTGCGGCATTCACAACAAAAGATACAGTATAACATATCAGAGAATTTCAAACAGAGTAAGGACTGCCCGCAGGCAGCCCTTCAATTGCGGGTTTTATGGTGCAACATTGAGTCCGCGACGCTTAAGCAGCGCTTCGGTGGTTGGCTCTGCACCACGGAACGCTTTATAAGACTCCATCAGGTCACGAGAGTTGCCCACTTCGAGAATGTTCTTGCGATAGTGCGTACCAATCTTACGGTTTAGTCCGCCCTGAGACTGCACATAAGCAAAGGCATCCGCCGCCAGAATCTCACTCCACATATAGGCATAGTAACCCGCTGAATAGCCGCCACCCATTGAGTGCGCAAAATAAGCCGATTTGTATCTGGGTGGTACATAGTCGATGTTCACGCCATGCTTGCTCAATGCAGCTTGCTCGAATTCAACCAGATCTTGCAACGGCGCATTAGCTGCCAGTGCATGCCACTCCATATCCAGCAACGCAGCCGCCACATATTCCAGCGTGTCAAAACCCATATTGAAACTGCGGCTGGCAATAACCTTTTCTAGCAATGCCTTCGGAATGGCTGCTCCGGTTTGATAATGCTTAGCGTAGTTCTTAATGACTTCCGGGTGGATAGCCCAGTCTTCTTCAAAAGTTGACGGGAACTCAACAAAATCACGAGACACAGACGTCCCCGACAGCGTCGGATATTTAACCTGAGACAACATACCGTGTAGGCCGTGACCCAGTTCGTGGAACATAGTGGTAGTTTCAGAATAGCTCAGCAGGGTCGGCTGACCTTCGGGGGCTTTTTCAATGTTCATCACATTCACCACCACCGGGCGCTTCTGGTCAAGGCCTGATTGCTTCACAAACGAACTCATCCAGGCACCACCGCGCTTACCTTCACGGGCAAAATAGTCGGCCATAAAAATAGCCAGGCTGGTACCGTCCGCATCAAACACTTCATAGGCTTTCACATCCGGGTGATAGACCGGAATATCGGTGCGTGGCTTAAAGGTCACGCCATACAGGCGCTCCATAGTGAAGAACAAGCCGTCTTCCAGAACCCGATCAAACTCAAAATAAGCTTTCACCTCAGATTCATCCAGGTCGAACTTATCCTGACGGACTAGATCGGCATAGTACAACCAGTCCCAGGCAGCCAGTTCAAAGTCGCCACCCGTGGCGCGAATTTTGTCTTTGATGGCCTGCGCTTCCGCTTCAACCTTTTTCAGCAAAGCTGGTACCATGCTGGCAAACATGTCGTACACCGCAGTTGGTGTTTTAGCCATTTGTGCATCCAGACCATAGTGAGCCCAACTCTGATAGCCCAATAAAGCTGCCTTTTTCGCTCTCAGCTGTGCCAGTTGTGCAACAATTTCACGATTGTTATTCTCACCAGCTAAGCCGCGTTCAGCAGAAGCACGCCATACTTGCTCACGCAACTGACGGTCTTTCAGCTTAGCCAAAATAGGCTGGCGCGTGGTATTCGTAATTTTGATCAAGTACTGACCCGGATGCCCGGCTTGTTCAGCCGCTTGTGCCAGCTGCGCAATATATGCGTCTGTGAGGCCAGCCAGTTTTGCTTTGTCTTTAACCAACACCACGTTGCTCTTTGACATGGCAAGTAAGTGCTGCGAGAACTGCGTCGTCAGTGAAGACAAAGCCGCGTTAATTTCACGGATCTCTTTTTGTTGCGACTCAGTCAGCTTGGCGCCTGCTCTGACAAAATTTTTATAATAGACTTCAGTCAGGCGCTTTTCTTCTGCACTCAGGTTAAGCGCATTGAGCTGGCCGTACACCTCTGCCACTCGCTTATAAAGTGCTTTGTTCAGATAAATATTATCGTAGTGGCCCGCCAGCTTAGGTGCCATTTCAGACTGGATCTCACGACGCTTCGCGTTTGAGTCGGTACCTGATAAGTTGAAAAACACGTCCTGCGTGCGCTTTAGTAACTCACCACTTCGCTCTAATGCAACAATGGTATTACTAAAACTGGCAGAGTCTGTCTGGCTAATGATGGCATTCACTTCGGCCATCTGCTCAGCCATGCCTTGCTCAAAGGCCGGCATAAAGTGTGCGTCATCAATGCGGTTAAAGTCGGGTGATTGATATTGCAAGGTGCTTGCTACCAGTAATGGATTGCCCTCAGTTACCGTCGCAGACGCCGCCGTTTTTTGCAAGCCTGACGTACGATCCCCGCCCGTGCAGGCCGTCACAAGTAAGGCAGAACTCACTGCCAGTGCAAGTAACTTTTTCATCGTCGATTCTCTCATCTGTAAAATAGAACGGATATGTTATAATATAACAAAACAATCAACAATCTTTGTTGCGCTAAACAGACCCATATGTGAGTTGGGTACGCAAAGAAAAGCACGCGCAATGTTGATTGGGCCTGCGTCGTGGCCCATAGAAACGGCCTTTAGTTTTGTTTATCTCTACAATTAATCAGGATATCAATGGCACGCTTAATTAAACACGCCACCTTAGTGAATGAAGGTAAGCTTTACGTTTCTGATCTCAGAATTGAAAACCAGTACATTGCCGAAATTGGCCCGGATTTATCGGCCAAGCCCAATGAAACAGTCATCGATGCCCAGGGCATGTGGCTGATGCCCGGCATGATAGATGATCAAGTACACTTCAGAGAGCCCGGCCTGACCCACAAAGGCTCAATAGCCAGTGAATCGGCCGCAGCCGCAGCCGGCGGGATCACCAGTTTTATGGAAATGCCCAATGTTTCCCCTTCCACCACCACCCGACAAGCACTGGCAGACAAACAAGCCATTGCACAACGAGATTCCGTTGCAAACTATGCATTTTACCTCGGCGCCACGCCTGATAATTTAGATGAGATCAAAGCCGTTGATCCACGCCAGGTATGTGGTGTAAAAGTATTTATGGGCGCATCTACTGGCGATTTACTGGTGGAGCACCCCGCAGCCCTGGACGCAATTTTCAGAGAATGCCCCACCCTTATCGCCACACACTGTGAACAAGGTTCGGTGATCCAGCAAAATAATGCACGCATTGAGCAGCAATATGGCACACCGCAAATCATCCACCACCCAATGATCCGTGATGATGAAGCCTGCTATCAGTCGTCTTCTTATGCCGTTGCGCTGGCAAAAAAATACCGTACCCAGCTACACGTCCTGCACTTAACCACGGCAAAAGAGCTGAACTTATTCAGCACGGCACCTTTGGCAGAAAAGCACATCACAGCCGAGGCCTGTGTTCATCATTTATGGTTTAACGAACAAGATTATCCGGCCCTGGGCAACCTCATCAAATGTAACCCGGCCATAAAAGCTGAATCGGACCGGCTCGCGTTGTTAAAGGCCCTGCATGACGGCCGCATTGATATCATTGCCACCGATCACGCCCCGCATACCTGGCAAGAGAAAAACGTGCCCTATCCGCAAGCGCCGGCAGGTCTGCCACTGGTTGAACATGCCTTACTGACCCTGATGGAGCAGGTTAAACGTGGTGCAATGACGCTTGAGCAGGTGGTGGAGAAAACAGCACATAATGTTGCAACCCGCTTTGCCATTGATAAACGGGGTTTCCTCAGAGAAGGGTATTTTGCCGATCTGGTGCTGGTTGATCCAAATCATGCAACTCACGTACAACACGAACAAACCCGTTACCTGTGTAAGTGGAGTCCGTTTCATAACACCACTTTCTCACATCAGATCCGTGCGACCTTTGTTAATGGTGCAATGGTGTTTGATGGTGACAAGGTCAATACCGAGCACAATGCCGCGCAGGCGTTACGTTTTAACCGTTAAGTGAGACTCATAAATAATGATGCAACTCCCCGATATTGCGACCCATTTTGAGCCAGACAGCCAGAGCCCGTTGAAGTGGGTTGGGATGGAAAAAATCGCACTACCCATGCAGGTGCGCTGCGATCAGACCAGCGTCAACATTAACACTCTGATGGACGTTTTTGTCAGCCTGGACACTGGCGCAAAAGGCATTCATATGTCACGCCTTTACCTGCTTGCCAACGAGGCATTAGTAGGGACTGAACTCACGTTCGCACAGCTGGACAAAGTACTCAAAGGGATAGTGGCGTCTCAGCAGGGTCTCAGTCAGTCTGCCAAGTTGGTGTTGAAGTTTGAGCTGCCACTGAACAGACCAGCTTTGAAAAGCAGCTACAGCGGCTACAATGCCTATCCGATAGAATTGCACTGTGAGCACCTTGACGGCAAAACCCACTGTAAACTTATCAGTACCCTTACCTACAGCAGTACCTGCCCTTGTTCAGCGGCTTTGTCTCGCCAGTTACTGAGCGACACGGTCGAGCAACAGTTTGCCGATCAGGACAACATAGACAAAGCGCAGTTACTGGCATGGCTCAAAGGGCCACAGGGGTCGGTCGCCACACCACACAGTCAACGCTCTTTTGCCTACATTGAAGCCGATCTCGCAGGCGGTCACTTACCCGATCTGGCGCACTGGCTTGCGCTGTTTGAAGAAACACTGGCAACGCCAGTTCAAACGGCGGTTAAGCGCGAAGATGAGCAGGCGTTTGCTGCACTGAATGCGAAAAACTTGATGTTTTGTGAAGACGCCGCACGGCGTATTAAAGCAACACTGGAATCAATCACAGAAGTCACAGACTACCAGTTTAAAGTTGAGCACCAGGAAAGCCTGCATGCACACAATGCTGTGGTTTACGACCGTAAATCTTAAGGCACTAGCACACCCACGTAACGAATTACGTGGGTGTTTATCGCTACTGGATGCGGGTAAACGTCATTTCCCAGTTGGTTTCCCAATGCTCACCACCATCTTTAGAAAATGCCTGTGCCCAGGTTGGTTGTTCCGGGTTGGTGGCATCCCAAATAAAGCGTACCTTGATGGCCTGACCATGATACTCCTCGTCGGCATAAAAACGCCCTATGCCATCGGTGAACGCGCCCACCACCGGTGTATCCAGCATGCCAGGATTACGCCCATCCAGCCACCAGATAGACCACAGGCCGGTGCTTGCATTGAATGAACGGATTGCCTTGGCTCTGACAGATCCCTCTGGAAAATGCAGGTGGTTATCTTCTACATTGCCAAATCCACCGAGTGTGTGGAGTGTTGATGACTCCCCTTTAAACTCAATCCACTCATCTCCCCCATTCAGTATGTCTTTTAAACGGCGGTGCTGAACTGACCACTGGCCAACCATAAAATCGAAATCGCCGGGTGCGCCAGGTGCATTGCTTTCAAGCATAATAATCCCTTGTTTTATTATCATTATCGAGCGTTACTCTAGCACTTGGACTGTATAAGTAAACAGTACTTTTACGACGAAATCTCGACATTTTCAGACAAGGTATGAGTCGGTTTTAGCCCGGTAGACGAGGTCAGTAAACGACTCATAAACCAAATAAACACCTCGCTTTGGCCGCTTAACTCACATTCCCCGTCACACAAACTTTGCAGTAGCATCCGCACATCCAAACGCGTCAATGCAGCCAGCGCATTGCTATTAAGGCAATGTATGCGGCACACCGCTAACCCAGCCTTTGTCGCCTCATTCGTGGTCACGGCATCTTGCGACAAAGTCAAAGTATACCTGCTGTCTGGCGTGCTCAATTCAAGCTGTAACTCAGGGACTTTGCCTGACTGCGTTTCTCGCCACTTTTCCAGGTAAGCGGCAAAGGAGCACCACCAGTCATTCAGTCGCGTTGTTTCGAACCAGGGTTTTGGTTGTACCGCCGCAGCGCTGGCAAATACCGCCTCTACCTCCTGCACGGCTTCGCGCAGCGCCACCAGTGTGACATCCACATCTTGTTTAGTATGTGCCGCAGAGCAGATAAACCTTAAGCGGCCACGCCCCGTTTCAACAATCGGATAAGTCACCGCTGAGGCCTGAATACCTTTTTCATACAAGCGCTGTACAATCGCATACAGCTTGTCTTTATCAGCAAAATGCGGCGTGACAATCGGCCCGTCTCCACTGCCTAAATCAAAGCCGGCGGCACTGAATTGAGCCCGCATGTAGCGGGCATTCTCCCATAGCCGTTCACGCAGCGAATCATCCTGGCTGATGCGCTGCAGTGCAGTGAGTGCCGCTGCAATGTCAGCCGGGCTTACTGAAGCCTGAAAGATATAGGCTCTGGCAGACGCCTTGAGTAAATCAACATACTCAGCTCGGGCGGCCACTACACCGCCCAGACTGCCCAATGACTTACTCAGTGTGGTCATGATGAAGTCAACCTCTTCGCTGACCCCCTGTGCCGCACAGATCCCCGCGCCATGCTTCCCGTAAAACCCAAAGGAATGGGCTTCATCAACCAGTATTAAAGCCTGATAACGCTTAGCGGTGCGTACAATTTCTGCCACAGGTGCCGCGCCTTCCCCCATGCTGTACACACCCTCGATAATCACTAACACAGTGCGATAGGGAGAAGTTTCGCTATCCAGCACACAGGCCAGATCATCCACATCGTTGTGCTTAAAGGTGCGTACTTTGGCGCCGCACAAGCGTGCGCCATCAACAATAGAGGCATGACAAAGTTGATCGATCACCACCACATCGTTTTCGCCCAGCAAGCCCGCTACGGCACCAACATTGGCGGTATACCCGGTGGGAAATAAACAAGCGGCAGATTTGCCCACCAGCGCAGCAAATTGTTGTTCAAATGCCAGATGCAGATCAGTTAACCCGGACGCAGCCGCCGAAGTGCCCATGCCGGTGCCAAACTCAGTGACGGCCTGACATGCGGCATCAACTACCTCTGCATCCCGGTTCAGGCCAAGGTATAAATTCGTGGTCCAGATAATCGCCTCTCGTGCATCGCTATGATGTGCATCTGCGACCGTACCACGAGTGCCACTTCCAGAGCGCAGCACTTTGCTGTAGGGGTTAGCTCGACGCTTGTTGACCAGTTGCGTGGCTGCCTGTACCACATTACTTTTATCGCCAGCCGACCAGGACGGCGCCTTGGCCACAGCAAACGTGGGATGGCTGGCGCGTAATTGAAATTGCAAGTCAGCCAAAGTGTCACGCAATGGTTGCTGAATCTGCAATACCTCACAACCATTTGACGCCTTTAGGTGCTGAGCCAGACGCTGAGGCGTATTGAATTGATAAATTGCCTGCACCGGGCAGCGCAATTCAAGCAGGTTGCTCAGACGGTTGCTCAGCTCCAGCGAGGTTAATGAATCCAGACCCGCCTGCTCAAAAGTCTGCGATTGCACAGCATGAGCGCTGTGGCCCAGCAGAGTACTTAACTCGTCACAGATCACGGCAATCAGTGCCTGCTCCGAGTCGGCAACTCTGGCGGATCGCCGTGGCTCTGGCTCTGCCGACAGCTCAGGTAAGCTGTTGCGATCTAACTTACCGTTGGGCAGGTACGGCAAGGCCGTCAGAAAACATACGCTTTGAGGCACCATGTGCTTTGGCAAATGCCGCGCCACGTAAGATAAAATCACATCTGTACTTACAACTTCTCCCTCATCGCAGACAACACAGGCCTGTAACCTGGCCTGCACATATCCTCGCTGTAACACATTCACAGCGGCGGCGGCAATACCCGGCATAGTGTTCAGAATCGCTTCGATTTCCTCCAGCTCGATGCGAAAACCGCGAATTTTGACCTGCTGATCGACACGGGAGATAAAGCGCAATTCTCCGCTTTCTGTCCACTGACACACATCGCCGGTTTTGTACAAACGTGGCTCCACAATGCCACTATCCGGCGCTGGTGTGATAAAACGCGTCGCTGTGCGTGAGTCGTCAAACAGATACCCGGCAGCCAGTTTGTCACCCGCCAGATACAACTCACCCGCTTCACCTTTGGAAACAGGCTGCAACGCATCATCAAGCACATAAGCACGGGTGTTAACGACAGGCTGCCCAATGGGGATTTCTGCCATGTCCGGATGCAATTGTACAGCCGTTGAAAATACCGTGTCTTCTGTTGGCCCATAAACATTGATAACACGCAGAGTAGGCTGCTGCGCATAGACTTGTTTTACCAATGCGGGTTTAAGTACTTCACCACCAAAAATTAAGCACCGCAGTGTGTCTGGGAAGGTATAGCCACTGAGTAAGGCCCGCAGGGCTGAGGGCACACCGATGCAGGTTCGAACCCGGCCAGCACTCGGTAAATCTGGCAGTGCCAGAATATTTTTCGCCAGGATCACGGTCCCCCCCAGCAATAAGGTGCCTAAGATCTCCATCACTGAGGGATCGAAGCACACCGACGTCGCCGCCAGTACACCACTCAGCTCCTCTTCGTTTAACAGCGTGCCCATGGCCTGTGTCATGGCAAGCACGTTACTCTGTGTGACTGCCACACCTTTTGGCTCACCGGTCGACCCTGAGGTATAAATCACATACGCGAGGGCCTGCGACTCCAGTTCAGGAGATGGCAGAGAGGGCAACTCATCACCGATGTCAGCCAGCGAAATTTGTCCAGGCATACTCTGGCATAATTCAGCCGACGTGTTGCTATCAACGATAACTGCGGCAGCCTTACTATGTGCTAGCATATAGTCAATTCGGGTACGCGGATAACTCGGATCCAACGGCACATAAGCACACCCGGCTCTCAACACCCCGAGCAAAGCAGCCACCAGCTCCCAGCTACGCTCCATACACACACCGACTAATGCACCGGGCTCTATCTCATGGCTCACCAGCTTAGCCGCAATGGCCCCGGCACGCCCCCACAATACCTGATAGCTAATCTCCTTCGTCCCGTCAATCAGTGCGATTTTTTCTGGGTTACGCTGTACCAGGGCGGTCAATGTGGCGGCAATAGAATGCGTGATGCTTGATGTATCACACACTCTCAGCTCTTTTTCCCGATGTGTGTGCTGATCGGATGAAACTGAAGTGCCAGTTAAATGGTCCATACCTATTTCCTTTATTGTTATTGTCAACCTTGTCACTCTTCGAATTTAAGCGGAGTGATTTACGCAGCTTAACGATAGTATTGGTGTTTGATGTGACAATAGGCACTATAAAAGCGCCATTTTTATACACATAAATTCAACACAAACATTAACATTTACTTAATCAAGTAAGCCAGTAAACCCCCTGACCGGGTACGGACTTTTGTCTGCTTGTTTTTTACGTTCAACGGGGTATTGTGAAGAATTCATAAAAACGTATGGGAATGAGGATATGAGTATAGTTTTAACGACCCAGTGCCGAGATGATGTGGGGTTGATCGCCAAAGTAACCGGGCTGTGCTTTGAGCATAATCTGAATATCGTGCGCAACAATGAGTTTGTTGATAACGCAGGCGAGCGCTTTTTTATGCGCACAGAACTGACCGGGACAGTCAGTGAAGCATTTTTACCACAGCTTCGTAATGCACTCCCAGACGGTGCCCAGGTGCATTTACACGGTAATGAAAAAACCAAAGTAGTCCTGCTCGCAACCAAAGAAGCCCATTGCCTGGGTGGTATGCTACTGAAACAGTACGAAAATGCCTTTAATGTCGAAATCCAGGCGGTGATCGCTAACTACGATACGCTTAAGCCACTGGTGGAAGGCTTTGGCGTGCCTTTTCATCTGGTTTCCCATCAGGGCCTGACCCGGGAGCAACATGACGATGCCATGGCCAAAGTGATTGAGCACTATCAGCCCGACTTTATCGGTCTGGCTAAATATATGCGCGTCCTCAGCCCTGATTTTGTTGCGCGCTTTAGCAATCAAATCATTAATATTCACCACTCTTTTTTACCTGCGTTTATTGGCGCAAAGCCGTATCACCAGGCCTTTGAGCGAGGGGTAAAAATCATTGGTGCGACTGCACATTTCGTTAATGATGAGCTGGACGAGGGGCCAATCATTATGCAGGATGTCACCCAGGTGAGCCATGCAGATAGCGCAGAAGCCATGGCAAAAATGGGTCGGGATATTGAAAAAGTGGTATTTTGCAAGGCCATTCAGCTGGCAGCAGAACATAAGCTGTTTATCAACGGCAACAAAACCGTCGTGTTTGCCTAGCACACAATACAACGCCAGCATCCTGGGCTGGCGTTTGACACGCTCCTGGCTCGCAGCTAACTCGTACTTTCCACCGGTTCCAGTTGCAACTTAGCAGCAATTAGCACGGCCTGTGTCCGATTATAGACACCCAGTTTACGGAATATCGCGGTAATATGTGCCTTGACCGTCGCTTCTGAAATATTCAGTTCATAAGCGATTTGCTTGTTGAGTAAACCTTCATGCAGATATTGCAGAACCTTGTATTGCTGGGGTGTCAAAGAAGCAATTTGCTGTGCCAGCTGCTTGTCTTCGCCGTCGAGTTCGGCAATCTGATCTTTCAGGCTGGCAGGCAACCAGACATCCCCTTCGAGCACCTGATTCAGTGCTTCAACAATTTCTTGTGATGATGACGCCTTGGGAATAAAGCCCATGGCACCATAGCCCATCACTTTAGAGATCACATTCAGGTCTTCACTACCCGACACCACCACGATAGGCAAACTCGGGTAATCTTCACGGATCCGGATCAGGCCATATAAATCGCCATTGCCCGGCATATGTAAATCCAACAACAGCAGATCCAGCTCTTCCTGTTCGGATAATTGTTGCAAGGTTTGCTCAAAGTTCTCAGATTCGAAAATCTCTAACCCGTCAAACTGATTCTGTAGTGCCCCCTTTAATGCTTCGCGAAACAGAGGGTGATCGTCCGCAATTAAAAACTGGTTCATGCTTGGCTCCTAAAAAATCGGCTGTCATTTCGACAGCGATATAGTAGGTCAATATTTTGTCATAATTCAAGCGATTAACGCCCAATTAACGGTTTAGTCTGTTTTCGATCAATTCATCGACCACGCTAGGGTCGGCCAAAGTCGAAGTATCGCCCAATTGTTGATACTCATTCGCCGCTATCTTACGCAGAATACGACGCATGATTTTACCGGAACGCGTCTTAGGCAGACCCGGTGACCATTGGATCATATCCGGTGACGCAATCGGGCTAAGCTCTTTGCGTACCCAGTTGCGCACTTCCTTGGTCAGCTCGTCTGTGACGGCAACCCCTTCGTTTGGCGTCACGTATACATAAATGCCCTGACCCTTAATGTCATGGGGATAACCCACAACCGCCGCTTCTGCGACTGCTTCGTGTGCAACCAGGGCACTTTCAATCTCAGCGGTGCCCAGACGGTGACCTGACACATTGAGTACATCATCCACACGACCGGTGATCCAGTAATAGCCATCTTCATCGCGACGACAGCCATCGCCTGTGAAATACACGCCCGGATAGGCCGAGAAGTAAGTTTGTTCGAAACGTTCATGATCGCCATACACTGTGCGTGCCTGCGAAGGCCAGCTGTCCAGGATCACCAGATTCCCTTCCGTCGCACCTTGCAATGTATTGCCCTCTGCATCGAACAAGGCCGGCGCGATACCAAAGAATGGACGGGTCGCCGAACCCGGTTTCATATCCGTTGCGCCCGGCAGTGGCGTGATCATGATGCCACCAGTTTCAGTCTGCCACCAGGTATCCACGATGGGGCACTGGCTGTTACCAATCTTCTCGTAATACCAGCTCCAGGCTTCCGGGTTAATCGGCTCGCCTACTGATCCCATAATGCGCAAACTGGTGCGTTTTGAGCTGGCAATTGGCTCATCGCCTTTCGCCATTAAGGCACGGATAGCAGTCGGTGCTGTGTATAGGATAGTGACATTGTGCTTATCCACAACTTCACCGATGCGTCCTGAACTTGGGTAAGTCGGGACACCTTCAAAAATAACCTGAGTGCAGCCATTTACCAGCGGACCATAAGCCATATAACTGTGGCCGGTGATCCAACCTACATCGGCAGTACACCAGTAAACATCGTCGGCTTTAACATCAAACACATACTCGTGTGTCATGGATGAATAAACCAGATAGCCACCGGTCGTATGTACGACCCCTTTTGGCTGGCCGGTTGAACCAGACGTATAAAGGATGAACAGAGGATCTTCGGCATTCATTGGCTCAGGCTCACACTCACTGGCAACATCAACCACCAGTTCATGCCACCAGACATCGTGCGCTTGCCATTCCACCTCTCCACCGGTGAGCTGATGCACAACTACATGTTCAATGTTAACACCGTCCTGGCTGACCGCTTCATCCACATTTGCCTTAAGCGGTACACAATTACCACCACGACGGCCTTCATCTGATGTGATCACAACTTTCGCACCCGAGTCTTTGATCCGATCAGCAATCGCTGAAGGTGAAAAGCCACCAAACACAACCGAGTGAATAGCACCAATACGGGCACACGCCTGCATGGCGTAAATTGCCTGTGGCGTCATTGGCATATAGATGGCAACACGGTCACCTTTTTGGACACCCAGCTTCTTCAGGCCATTGGCCAATTTTGCCACTTCATCGTGCAGTTGCTGGAAGGTGATATGCTCACTTTGCGTTGGGTCGTCGCCTTCCCAGATCAGCGCGACTTTGTCTGCATTGTCTTTCAGGTGACGATCAATACAGTTGTAAGAGGCATTCAATACACCATCTTCGTACCATTTAATGCTGATATGGCCTTTGTCAAACGACGTATTCTTTACTTTGCTGTAAGGGGTAAACCAGTCAAGGCGCTTACCATGCTCCGCCCAAAACGCCTGAGGATCGTCAATGGATTCTTGGTATAGCTTTGTATATTGATCGTTATCTACCAGCGCTGCGTTCCTGATGGCTTCAGGAACCGGATAAATGCTCTGTGACATAGTCATCTCCATGTTGATTTTTGGCCAGACGGCGATGCACCAAGGATCGCCCACTCTTTTTATATTAAGTATTAGACCTTAGTTGTACTTGCACCTGTATTGCAAACATAGTAGACAAACCGGGCACTTCTGCAGATGTACGACAGGCGCAAGATACACAATGCAGAGTCGTTTCCCGCTGACATCCCACCTTAGTCGTATAGACCAAAGGTTAATTGAGTAAAAAGCCGTCATCAACAACATTGAAGAACACGAAGCACATTCGCTGACCTCACCCCGGGTTTGTCTGCGCAATCCGGAGCAATGTATACAGGAATTCAACTATGACAACAGCAAAGAAAAATAACTTAACGCTTAGTGCCCTGGCCGTGCAAACCGCGTTACTTGGCGGCCTGCTCACAGCCAGTGCCAATGCGGCTGAGCTGGGCAGTACTGAAGTAAAATATGGTGGATACATTAAGCTGGATGCTATCTGGAGTGACTTTTCCGATGGCAGTTTAGGCTCACAGCATATTGGCCGGGATTTCTATGTTCCTGGTACCACTCCTGTTAGTGGCGGCGAACCTAAAGATGCGGTATTTGATATGCATGCTCGTCAGTCGCGCTTCAACCTGTCTACAGATACCAAGCTGGATGATGGTAGCAGTATTAAAACAAAAATTGAGCTGGATTTTATCGCCTCAACCGGCGGCAACGAGCGTGTGACTAACTCTTACTCACCACGAATTCGTCAGGCGTATGTCACTTACAAAGGCTGGTTGTTTGGTCAGGCCTGGTCTAACTTCCAAAATGTTAGCGCCCTGCCTGAAACCCTGGACTTTGTCGGCCCGGCTGATGGCACCGTGTTTGTTCGCCAAGCTATGGCCAAATACACCATTGGTAACTGGTCTTTTTCAGCGGAAAACCCGGAAAGTACCATTACCTCTGAAGGTGGCGCGCGCGTGGTAACAGACGACGCCAGTATGCCTGATTTTACCGCACGATATACCTATAAAGCGGACTGGGGACACCTGGTGGTTGCCGCCTTAGGTCGCGAGTTGACCTATAAAGTCGCCACGGCAGATGAAAGCGAGACCTCATTCGGGATCAGCGCATCTGGTCGTATCAACTTTGGTAAGAACAACCTTAAGTTTATGCTGACACAAGGCCAGGGCCTGGGTCGTTATGTGGGCCTCAATGCAGCACATGGTGCGGTCTATGATGGCAAAGACCTGCATGCAATTGATTCGACCTCCGGATTTATTGCCTACCAGCATTACTGGAACCCACAGTGGCGTTCGACCTTCCTGTATTCTTTCTTGTCTGCGGATAATGACAAAGATCTGCTTGGTATCACCATAGATCCCACAGAGTCGACCACCAGCTATAGCGCGAATATCCTCTACTCACCGGTTAAAAAGCTGACCTTTGGTGCGGAATATAAAGTCGCAACACGTGAAACTGAAAGTGGCGCAGAAGGCGATCTGGACCGCCTGCAGTTCTCCGTAAAGTATGTTTTTTAATACCAATTTGCTTAATTAAGTGTTCTATTTTGAAGCGAGAAAATGGGGTCGATAGCAAGACAAAAATTTGTGAACTTATGTCTAAGGTATAAGGTTCTAAATGAGAAATTTTTAACGCCGTTAGCGTCCTATTTGATCCTTCAAATTGAACAGGTATTTAGCGAAATTGGTATAAACTCCCGCAACAAAAAGCCCGCATGATGCGGGCTTTTTATTTTTAAACTGTGTGTGCAGTGCTTACAAGGTTGCTTTTCGCTCGTTGTAATACTCAATCAGCTTATCGACAGCTTCCTGACAATACTCCCGTACGCCTGCAACCACCATGTGCTTTTCACCCTGACCAACCTGCTCATCACCATGGAACAGATTAAATCGCAGGACGATTTTGCCGCGTTTGCCTTCAAAGGAAAACTCAGGCTCCGCCGGTTCAAGAGTCACCGACTCAATGTCCAGCTTATCCAGGTGAATCGACATTGATTCGTAGATCACCATAGGACGCGCTGGGTTGATCATCACATCTTGTTTGCCCATCAATGGAATAATCACATGTGGGAAAGTCGTGCCCGAGAACTCAACATAGTTACGGATCAAGCTGCTGGTCAGGCTGTCACATTGTTTGATTTCACCACTGCGTTTCACCGACAGCATGACCTTATCTTCTGAGGTAATATCAAAAGCGTCACTCAACGGTGGAAACTGCAGACGACTGGTTTCATCCACCATGCCGACAAAATCAAAATGCATATTCTCACTCACACCGTAGCGTTCCAGGACTAGTGAGAACAGCAGATCACCCGGTACACAGAATTTTTTAGCATCCACATCGTGCAAAGGGTTAAAGTCATCCGCCACTTGTTTAGCGAACTGACTGGCCTGCTCGCGGCTAATTGCCACGCTATCCATTTCTTGCTGGTAATAAGGAGTTAGCATAATTCACTTCTGTATTGCGTTAAAACCGCACTATGTTAGCAGAATTATGACCCACAGAGGTCATATCTGTTTAAGTTTCCTTAAAAAGACGTTTTTATCTGTTAAAAGTTTAGTAATTGCAACAAGTTAACAAAATCAAAATAGAGCCATAAGGGGTTCATACCCCCACGTCAGCAACAACACCGCACTGAATACAACAAAGATACCATAAGCCAACAAACCACTGCGCATCGCCGGCGCTGCTGCAACTGGCTCAGTTGTCTTACCCGTGAGCAGCGGCTTAACGAGGTTTTTGCCTCTCAGACGATAGAGCACAATCGCACTAATATGCACGGCAATGGCAATCAGCAAAATGTCGATATTGGTATGATGAATATCACCCGCCAACTCAGCCCAACTATAAGGCACATATGAAACCAGTGGCCCTTCAACCAAAATATCGTCGGTCGTGAACAACCCAGAGATCAACTGCACCATGATCAACACAAAAAATGCCAGTACCATGAGGCTACCTGCCGGATTATGACCAACAAACGGGGCTGAAGATTTCAACGAAGCAAGCACGGCTTTTGGAGAGTGGAATAAGCTGCTGAGTTTTGCAGTCTGGCTCCCGATCAGGCCCCAAATCAAACGCGTCGCCATCAGTGCCAGTAACAGGTAGCCTGTTACAAAGTGGATTTCCAGCCAGCCTTCTTCGCCACTGAAATACAGCACCGCAATGCCAATGACCAGTAGCCAGTGAAAGCCACGTATGAATCCGTCCCAAACTTTAGTTGCCATGCTATTTACCCCGCGTGATATTGGTTACAACCCCCGAAGGGTATCACAGCCGGGAAAAATACGTGAATTCAGGGCGAAGATTTGCGCTCATCGCCCCGAACAGTGAGATTAATATGCAAGATTCTGAGGTTACAGGCACGCAGCCACAATGGCGCGTGATTTGCTCAGGTCAACCTGCTGATGCTCTCCCAGTGCAACCATGCCATGACGCTCCAGTTGAGCGACGATTTTATCCACCGCCTCTTCACCGACACCATAGTCACTGAGACGCGTTTTCATGCCCAACGACTGGAAGAAGGCTTCGGTTTTCTCAATCGCCTGATCAATCGCCTGTGCTTCGTCACTGATATCCAGGCCTAACACACGCTCTGCGTATTGCAGCAATTTGCCTTGTTTACTGTCACGTTGTTCATGCATTACACGTGGTAAAACAATGGCCAGAGTCTGAGCATGGTCCAATCCATAAACGGCTGTTAATTCATGGCCAATCATGTGAGTTGCCCAGTCATGCGGTACCCCTGAACCAATCAGCCCATTCAGAGCCATGGTCGCTGACCACATTACATTAGCGCGAACTTTGTAGTCCACCTTGTCTGAGAAGAGTTTCGGGCCGTCTTCCATCAAAGTCAGCAACAGACCTTCTGCAAAACGGTCTTGGACTTTCGCATCAATGGGGTAAGTCAGATACTGTTCCATCACATGTACAAACGGATCGACCACACCATTGATCAACTGACGCTCAGGCAGGGAGCTCATAACCGTGGGATCCAGCACCGCGAATTTAGGCTGTACCTGCGGTGAGGCAAACGGCAGTTTGTCGTTGGTTTCTTTGTTTGAGACCACACTGAAGCTGTTCGACTCAGAGCCCGTTGCAGGTAAGGTCAGCACGACGCCCAGATCCAGGGCCGATTCGATTTGCGCCCCTTTGGCCAGAATGTCCCAGGGCTCACCCTTAAACTCAGCCGCTGCCGCAATAAACTTACTGCCATCAATGACCGAGCCACCGCCAACAGCAAGCAAATAGGTATATCCTTGTTGACGAATGACCTCGACCGCCTGCATACAGGTCTGATAGCTGGGGTTTGGCTCAATACCACTGAACTCACCCCAGTGATGATTGGCCAGCGCATCACTTACCTGCTGGTATATGCCATTGCTTTTAATGCTGCCACCACCATAGATGACCAACACTTTCGCGTCAGCAGGAATACTGTCCGACATAGCGGCAATCTGACCTTCTCCAAAGAGGATCTGCGTTGGGTTATGAAAACTGAAATTCAGCATGCTTTGTTCCTGTTAGTTTGTGACTCGATATAAAACGACTCTCAGTCTAGCCTGACAGACTGTCATGATCATTAGTTCACTGGCAAATTAATTTTGCCATACTGCAACAATACTAATACCATATTAATCTTACTTGCACTGGAGAAACAAAAATGTGGCAAGGGCTGGATATCTTTCTCGCCGTCGTTGAGCAGGGCAGTTTCAGTAAAGCCGCTCAGGCACTGGATGTATCAACTTCACATGTGAGCCGCCAGATCCAACAACTGGAGCAGCGACTGGGCACTTTGTTGCTGCAACGCACCACACGCAGCATTAACCTGACCGATGCAGGCAAGCATTACGCAGCCAAACTCAAATTGATCCAGCAAGAACTCAGCGAAGCCAATGATCAGCTGCTGGGTGGCCAGCAAATACCGAAAGGACACATTCGCATTACCGGTGCCGGGGATTTCGTCGCCAATACGGTTGCGCCAGTGATTGCCGAGTTTTGCCTTCAGTATCCGGAAGTGACCGTTGAGATTGATTTCAACAACCGCAACGTTGATCTGGTTGAAGATGGCTTTGATCTGGCGATCCGCTTTGGCCGCATGCGTGACTCCAGTCTCATCGCCCGTAAGCTGACACCCCGACCCATGACCCTGGCTGCCAGCCCTCGTTATCTTGATGCTCACCCAGCCCCCACACATCCGCATGCGCTGGCTCAGCATAATTGCCTGCTAGCCGCAAATAATCGATGGCGTTTTATCATTGATGGCGAGATTGAAGAAGTCAAAATCAACGGCAACTGGCGGACGAATCACCCACATGCCCTGTTACAGGCCTGCCTGCAAGGACTGGGGATCTCTCATCTGGCACGCGACATTGTCGAGCCGCATCTCGCCTCAGGTGCACTGATCAGCCTGCTGGATGAGTTTCAGGTCACCGACAACGCCTCCTGGCTGGTTTATCCGCGTAAAGATCTCATGCCCTACCGCGTGCGCCTGCTTATCGACTTTCTCTTGGAGCGGTTTCAGTCCACATAGAAAAGCTTTGACTGAATAAAACTTGATCTATGTGGTCTGTTACTCTAAATTATATCGCACACGATATAATCTTGAGAGATTTTAAATGACAACACTATATGAGTTCAGTGCAAATACACTGCAAGGACAGCCGTTTGAGTTTAGCAGCCTGCAAGGCCGAGTCGTGCTGGTTGTTAATACTGCCAGCCAGTGCGGATTGACCCCCCAATATGAGGGACTTCAGGCGCTGCATGAGCAATATGGTTCGCAGGGTCTGAGCATCATTGGCTTTCCCTGTAACCAGTTTGGCCAGCAGGAGCCCGGCAGTGCCAGCGAGATTCAGCAAGGCTGCCTGATCAACTATGGCGTGGATTTTCAGATGATGGAAAAAATCGACGTGAATGGTGCACAGGCACACCCGTTGTATGCTTATCTTAAAGACGCTCTGCCCGGCCTGTTTGGTAATAAAATTAAGTGGAACTTTACTAAATTCCTGCTGGGTAAAGATGGCCAGCCATTAGCACGCTATGCGCCAACAACAAAACCTGAGAAAATAAGTAAAGACATCGAAAAAGCATTAAGCGCATAAAATGAAAGAGCAGCCCTCGGAACTACGTCTGGACAATCAATTGTGTTTTAGCCTGTATGCCGCATCGCGGCAGGTCACCCGGCTTTATCAACCGCTGTTGAAGGCACGCGGCCTGACGTATCCGCAATATATTGTACTGATGATCCTCTGGCAGCAGGATGGGTTACTGGTGGGAGAAATTGGCAAACGCGCGCAACTCAATAGCAATACACTTACGCCACTGCTTAAAAGGCTGGCCCAGCAAGCATTAGTCACGCGGGAGCGCTCAGAACGTGATGAGCGTCAGTGTCATATTTACCTCACAGAAAAAGGCAAAGCACTGGAGGCTGACTGTAGCTGCATTCCCCAACAAATGCTGGCACAAACCAAAATGCCACTGGCAGATCTGCAACAGCTCAAGGCACTCCTGGATGGCTTTTTAACGAGTCAGTTAGATGCTGATTAGCCATAAAAAAGGCTGAACCTCAGTTCAGCCTTCTATTCCAACCCGTTTCATTACCCCGTCAATCGGAAGGGCATAATGTGAGTTGTTCGCCGTTACCCTATGCTTGGGTATTCACGGTATGCTTTTTCCAGCTTCTTCGCTTGCTTCTTAGACACACCCAGGTGATTTAATGCCACCCGTAAACGCGCACGAGACAAGTCTGATCCCAGGATCTCCATGGCATCCACCACAGAGGTCGACGAGGTCTTGCCGGTAATGGCAACGAAGATTGGCTCCAGGAAGTCCTTGATCTTCAATTCGTGGAAGGTCGCTACAGACTTAGCCACGGCGAAAACTTCACTCTTGTTCCACTGACGCAGCTTGTCCAGTTCCCAGATAAAGAACTGCAGTGCCTGACGCACGGTGTCTTCTTCTGCTTTGCCCGCAGTTAATAGTGCCGGATCATACTCAGGGATCCCACCAACAAAGTGACCTGCCAGACCAACCAAATCAGACAAGGTATTAATGCGGGTTTTCGCTTCTGGCAGCACTCGCGCCAACATCTGGCCATTGAGCTTCCAGTCAACAAAGCGTTCAATCAGCTGTTCATCGCTGAGATCTTCACGGATCCACAGGCCATTTAGCCAGCTTAACTTATCGATATCAAATACCGGACCACCCAAAGACACGCGCTTCATGTCGAAGTGTTCAATCATTTCAGCCAGCGTAAACTTCTCACGCTCATCAGGCATAGACCAGCCCATACGGCCCAGATAGTTCAGGACCGCTTCTGGCAGGTAACCCATTTCTTTATAGTAGTTAATAGAAGTCGGGTTCTTGCGCTTAGACAACTTCGACTTGTCCGGGTTACGTAATAATGGCAGGTGGCCAAGAACAGGCGCTTGCCAGCCAAAGTCTTCGTACAGCTTGAGCAGTTTCGGCGCTGAATTGATCCACTCTTCACCACGGAAGATATGGCTGATCTGCATATGGTGATCGTCAACCACGTTGGCCAGGAAGTAAGTTGGGAAGCCATCCGCTTTCAGTAGCACCTGCATGTCGACATTTTCCCACGGGATCTCAATCTCACCACGCAGGTAGTCGTTAAATTTAAAGCTGCCTTCTTCTGGGATCATCATACGGATCACATAAGGTTTGCCCGCATCCAGGTTTGCCTGTACTTCTTCCTGAGTCAGTTTCAGACCACGGCCATCATACTTAGGACGTAAACCCTCGGCCATTTGCTGCTCACGCATTTCGTCGAGTTCTTCAGCCGTCGCAAAACAATAAAACGCCTTGCCTTCTTCCACCAGCTGATGAGCATATTTTTTATATAAGTCACTGCGTTCAGACTGACGGTAAGGACCAAAATCACCGCCGACATCCGGTCCGTGATCCCACTCCAGGCCAAGCCAACGCAGGCTGTCCATAATTGCTTGCTCTGACTCCGGGGTGCTTCTTTGCTGATCGGTATCTTCGATACGCAGAACAAATTCACCACCTTGCTGCTTGGCAAAACAATAGTTGAATAACGCAATATAGGCTGTGCCTAAGTGGGGATCGCCCGTCGGTGACGGTGCAACACGCGTGCGGATAGTCATGTTTTTTCTCTTAAATTGTGTCTAATGAGGTCATGGGGCTAATGCTAGCATAGCCCCTTGTACGGGCAAACCGCTGACAGCCAGTATGCCGGATGTCGAGATTAAGCGGCTTGCTCAAGCTTTTGTAAATAGTCAACAATGTCGTTCGATTCATATAGCCAGGTTACCTGGTTCTGCTCTTCAATTCTCAGGCAAGGTACTTTGATTCTGCCCCCCTGCTCTTGCAGCTCCTGACGATATGCCTGATTATTCTTGGCATCACGGGTTTCCAGTTTCAGGCCTTCCCGCTTGGCGGCACGACGCACCTTAACGCAGAATGGGCACCCTTTGAATTGATACAGTTTCAGTTTGGCGGTTTGCGCATCCAACTTGGCTTGCGCCTCTGCAGGGCGCTTTTTACTGCGCGGGGTAAAGATAAAATCAAACAGTAAAATCAGGCTGCCAAGCAGCATACGGATTAATTTCATTGTCATACTCCAGAATTCTTGTGGCGCGTAGAATACCACAGAATTGCCGGAAAATTGGCACCGAATGACTTAAAAAAGTTCAATATCTGAGGTCGTAACCTGTAAAGAGACGCCCTCCAGCGTGCCATAAAAAACGACCCGGTCCCGGCCATGTTGTTTGGCATGATACAGCGCCATATCGGCCTGGTTAACCAGCTCGGACACTTGCATCACATCCGTCACATCCGTAAAGCCAACACTCAGGGTCACCTGGCCCACCTGAGGAAATGTTACAGAACGGATCACGCCGCGTACGCGATCTAACAAAGATTGGGCTTCGCTATCATTGTGCGCCTGAAACAAGACTGCGAACTCTTCGCCTCCGTAGCGAAACACATAGTCCTCGGCTCGAAAATTCTCTTTCAGATGCTGAGCGGTCAATAAAATCACTTCATCCCCTATGACATGACCAAAGGAGTCATTGACGCGCTTAAAATGGTCTATGTCGAACAAGGCCAGATACCAGCGACGCGGATCCGGCTCTTCTCGGGGCTGCAAAAAGCCCTGGCCTGAGGCGATTTCGAGGACCTTCTCATCAAAGGTCTGGCGGTTGAGTAATTGAGATAAGGGGTCAATACGGGCCAGTGCCAGTGTATGTAGCTGATGAAAAAACACATTCATCAAATGTGCAGTCAGATTGCAACTAGCCGGGGTTAACGCCTCATAGATCCACAGCAATCCAATCACCTGGTCATCAAGCCGTAACGGCATACAGGTGTAGGATTTACTGATGAGCACAGGTTTGCCCATACACAGTTGGGCTTTCTCGAGCATCTCTTGCAATGCCATGGGTTCGCTGACATGTTGCTGATAAATCAGCTTTAGCGCTTCTTTGTTAGACAAGCTAGGGCGAATAAAAAAACTCAAGGGTTGTTCTGGCAGCAGCGACTGTAGAAAGTCGCAAAACTGCTGGTACAATGCCTGCTCTTCTTTCAGCTCTAACAAGCTAATGGTGTATTCGTGTCCGCAAGTGGAGGTAGTCACGTAATTGCCCGGTATTCAGACCCAACTTAAAGATTAGCGCTTATTTACCAGCTTTCAATCCAACCTTCAAAACGGACCTGACCTGAGCCCGCGAATAACAGACTCAGCCAGGTAGCAACGAGTAAAACTTAGAGTGAGCCGGCGTAGATATCCAGTAACACCAGGTCGTCACGATGTACCACTACATTAGACGCCGGATACCCCAAAACCAGGGGGATTTCACTGCTATGCAGACGTTTGATTTGGTCCATTTCCTGATGATCAAAAGCGACCAGCCCTTTGGCAAGCAGTTGATTGTCAAGGTCGCGTACTTCGATTACATCGCCCCGCGCAAACTCGCCGCCGATGGCCACAATGCCCTTCGCCAACAAGCTTGCCCCCTGATGCGCGATGGCAACCACCGCGCCGGGGTCACATTGTACATAACCCGTTGATTTAGGGCCTGACAAGAGCCATTTTTTACGCCCCTCAAGTGGCGCATCAAAGCGCACAAAGGTGGTGCTTTGTGCAGTACCCGCCATCACCTGTTCAATTACCTGAGGCTCAGCCCCTTTAGCAATGATGGTCTCAATCCCGGCCCGCTGTGCTGTACGTGCGGCTTCGAGCTTAGTATACATACCGCCAGTGCCCAGCTTACTGCCAGCCCCACCCGCCAGCGCCATCAGTGACTGATCAATAAACTCGACCTCAGAGATTAACGTGGCCTTGGGGTTGCTGCGAGGATCAGCCGTGAACAGTCCAGGCTGATCGGTCAGCAACATAAGCTTATCGGCGTTGGCCAGAATCGCCACCAGCGCAGATAAGTTGTCATTATCACCTACTTTTATTTCTGATGTGGCAACAGCATCATTCTCATTAACGATGGGGATCACCTGATGTTTCAGCAACTGGGTTATAGTATCGCGTGCATTCAGGTAGCGCTCCCGGTCTTCTACATCTGCGCGAGTGAGCAGTAGTTGTGCCACAGGCTGATCAAATAGCGCAAACAGAGACTGCCATAAGTGGATTAATTGACCCTGGCCAATGGCCGCCAGCATTTGTTTTTCTGCTATCGAAACGCCGACGCTGTGCTCAACCGCATCTCTGCCCGCAGCCACCGCCCCACTGGACACCAGCACGGGCAGATAACCCTGTTGTTTGAGTGCCATACACTGAGTGACAATATCGATCATACGTGGTTTATTGAGCTTATCTGTACCGGCAGTAAGCACACTGGTCCCCAATTTAATCACGATAACCTTACTTTTCTTCATTCCTCATTCCTTCACTGTATAAATGACAGGCATTGAGCTTTGTTATATCACGAAGAGGGGTGCAAAAAAATGGCACTGCAAAAAAGGGGTTGGATCAAAGAAACGCCCGCATTAACTTGCGTTGTCGAGCCAACTCGTTTAAAAAGCCTGTGACGAAAAGTAATGACAGGCTGGGATCATGAGCAAACCAAATAAAGAACTAAAAATGTTACCTTTACTCTTTGTAAGCATCGCTTTGTGTATTGGTGGCCACTTTATTTTGCAGCCTAACTATCAGGACAGTCATATTGCAGAATATGCCTTAGCAGCGCTGCCCTTTCTGATGTTTGCGATTGTCATTATTGCCATCAAGATCGCCATTAAAGCAGATAAAGAAGAATAAACCGGGGCAGCGGCACCATCACAACTTATGATAGCCAAACCACTGCGGGGCGATGGGCTGGGATTGACCGCTGGGCGTCAGCTGAACGTAGTGCTTTCCATCGATGAGATCTAACACCATACAGTCATCCACGGCATACAAATCATCTTTATGGCGCAATTCGGTATCAGGCAGTAATGTGTTGAGCGCACGGGCTTTGGCCGCTTGTGCTGTTGGGGCGACAAACAAGCCAAATTCATGCTGCTCAGCCAGACTGTCATGGCGATAGCCTCCCAGATTCACAAAATATAAATTGGGCTGTTCAAGGGGCGGCTCACTGACCAGGTCTAACTGGTAACCATCGATATGTTTGAGCGCCACATAGCTGTCCATGTGTACTTTGTCTTTGTCACCGACCCATTGCTGCTTTAGCGCACCAAATGTGTCTTCAATACATGTACCAACCACGAAACGAATATCATGCATTTCAATGTGACAGCCACTCAAACGGCCGCCCAGATAAACCATAAATAACTGCATTATTGACCCTATAAAATGAACATATACCAGTTTATGGTACCACAGTGGCTTTTCTGTCTCAGTTCGATGTCTTTTTAAGACAAAATGCGGTATTGGTTGCTAAACAAATAAAATAACACAAGGAAACTCCCGCCATGATCCGGTTTATTTGCCTGGCCCTGACTTTGTACAGTGGGATCAGCATGGCTCAGTTTACACTGATACACAATGTCAACGGTTATACCCCCACTCGCAGCGGCGAAATCAAGACCTTTGCAACCTTAGTGATTAAGGATGGTAAAGTCGTTCGGGTGGGCAACAAGCAGCTTACAGCCCAATACCCAAAAGCCAGCAAATTTGATGGCCAGGGGATGACTTTACTACCAGGGCTAATAGACGCGCATGGTCATATCATTGGCTTGGGCAATAACCTATCCCGGCTTGATATTCGTGAAGCCAATTCAGTCGAGCAGGTAGGTCAGCAACTTAAGGAATTTAGCACCCAAAACCCCAAAGGCTGGATCCTTGGGCGCGGCTGGGATCAAACACGCTGGACGCCTAATCGTTTTCCCACTGCGGCTGATCTGGACAAATTTGTCAAAGATCGACCTGTGGTCCTGACGCGGGTTGATGGACATGCAATTTGGGTCAATAGCATGGCAATGTCATTGGCGGGGATTGATGCACAAACGGCCTCTCCTGCTGGCGGTGAGATCCTTCGGCATTCTTCAGGCAATCCGACCGGTATTTTTATCGACAAAGCAGAGAACTTAGTAAAAAAACACATTCCACCCACGTCCACCGCACACCTTAATCAGGCTCTGAATAAAGCCGGTGATCATTTGCTCAGCCTGGGCATAACCAGTGCACATGATGCAGGTATCGATAAACAAACCTGGAAGCTTTACCAAAGCCGCTCACAGAGTCAGACCTTACCGCTGCGTATCTATGCCATGCTCAGCGCCGCAGATCCTCAGCTGGACAGTATGTTAAAAGCGGGTGTGTATAAAGATAAGCGCGATATGCTCTCTGTACGCAGTGTTAAAATTTACGCGGATGGTGCCTTGGGTAGCCGAGGTGCTGCACTACTGAAAGACTACAAAGACCGTCAGGGCTATCGAGGCCTGATGCTTGAGCAGCCGCAACACCTCGAACAATTGATAACACAGGCCGTTAAACATGGCTTTAGTGCGCACACGCATGCCATTGGCGACCGCGCCAATCGGCTGGTGCTGGACAGCTATGAAAACGTCTTTAAAACCACCGGTGGTAAATTATTGAGAAACAGAATAGAACATGCGCAAATTGTTGAGCCAGATGACATTCCAAGATTTAAGACCCTGGATATCATTCCCTCAATGCAACCTGTGCATGCCACCTCAGATATGCACATGGCTGAACAAAGGCTGACCGATGAGCAGTTAAAAGGGGCGTACGCCTGGCAAACCTTTTTACAACAGGGCAGCAAGGTTGCCGCTGGGTCGGACTTCCCGGTAGAGCTAGCCAACCCGTTTCATGGCCTGCATGCTGCAATCACTCGCATGAATGCGCAACAACACCCGCAGCAGGGTTGGCGAAATCATGAACGACTGACACGAACACAGGCTTTACAGGCGTTCACGTTAGACGCAGCCTATGCCGCTTTTCAGGAGTTTAAGCTGGGCAGTCTTGAACAGGGTAAATGGGCTGATTTTATCTTGCTAGATAAAGATTACTTTAAAGTGCCAGAGCAGGAGATCAGAGACATCCAGGTTAAACAGACTTGGATTGCGGGTCAGCTACGTTATTCACAAGATTAAGCTTGTATCAGACTGAAACTCAGAGCGGCGCGACAGCCGCTCGATATGCCCTGTCAGGAGGAAGTGTCTCTATCTGAGCGGTGTAGCTTAGCTAGGTGATAAATATTCACCAGCGCCAGTAATCCGTTGGTTAATGCAACGGGCCAGGCAGTGATCATTACCCCATAAATGGTGAAGCAAATACACCCTGCGAGGTTGAACCAACGTAACTTGACTACATTGGACATCATTAGAGAAACGACTAAAAAAGCGGACGCAACGTAACCTAAAAGTTCCCAAGTCATTTGTTCTCTCCTCGCAGTTGAGTTAGCATTATTCAGTGTAGACACCAAGACTCAGAATGCAGGATAATAGCACTTGTCTAAATTGGCGTTGGCTTGCATAAAGCACACTGTCGTCATGCAAGCAACATTGAATAAAAAGGCTAACTCACTAAACCCCATAGAAATTAGGACCTGAAATAAGCTCTAACACGGGAACGGGGTGAAAAGCATTTAGCCTCTCAATCGGGTGAGTTAGCATGAAACCGATGACACGCATGCTATCTTCATAACAAATTAATAAATAGGACAATTGTCCGAAGAGCCATCCAGATGTTTCAATATCATTTTTCAACCACTTTGGTGGAACAACTACTCAGCTTCGCTGGTAATAGTTTTCAGCACACAAAAAAAGAAGTGCTCATCCATCAGGATGAACCACTCACAAAGCTGATCCTGGTGAGAAGTGGTACGGTGTCTTTTAGTTACGATGTGGGTAATGGTCGGCGCCTGCTACTGGGCCAGCTAGACTGCAACAACACCTTAATAGGTGAGATTGAAGCATTGAATAATCAGCCATGTATATACACGGTCACCTGCCTGAATGACGTACAATATAACTTAATCGAGCTGAAGCATTGGCGGCAGCTTTTGCTCGAGCAGCCGGAGTTAAGCTTATACACGGCACAAACGATTGCGGCAAAATTCACAGAAAACCAAAAAATAAACCTCGACAAACTATTACTACCGCTAAGTTACAATATCGCCAAAGATTGCTTACTCAGAGCAGAGAACAACCATCCAGCTTTGTTGCGGGCCTATTCAACCGTTAGTGCTGAAGCAGAGCGCTTTGCGACTACAGAACGTGCCTATCGCCGTGTGGTTAGTGAACTTGTTGAAAAAGGGTTAATTGTGAGAACGTCGGAGGGTTTAAAGCCCGTAGACATGGCAAAATTACAGGAATTTATCGACGCATTTGCGCAAATTTAATTACTTATAATGCTTCACAATAGTGGATTATTAACAGAAGTAGCGTGATAACCTAAAAGTACATCAGTAGGTTATTATTTTATGTGAAATTTTGGATAAAGATCGAGCAGTTCACTTGACGAAAAATTAATGTGGGCTTATCCTCTAAACACTAATTTGCGTGCGGGGCAAGGCTCACTTACATCTGCAAAGCATTAGTGACTACTCTCAGTTTACTTGGATTTAAAGGAAAAGGTAAAAATCATGGGAAACAAACAATTCAAACTAACAAAACTTGCCCTGGCATTGGGCGTTACAGTTAGTTTAGCAGGCTGTTTTAGCGACAATGACAATAACGTTGATATCCAGCCGCCACCAACGGACACAGTTAAAGTTGTGACTCCTCCTACGGATCAGGTTGTTGAAAAACAAGCTGGTTCATTCACTATCGTTGTAGCTGACACGCAAGGTAACCCACTGGCGGATACTGTTACTGCAACTATTACTTTCCCTGATGGTTCAGAAGGTGTCTTGAATACAGCCGGTGCTGCACTTGGTGAAGACGACACATCTTCGCAAGCAAGCTCTTTCGGCTTTACTGTAGCCGAAGTACCAGCGGAAGGTGTTTCAGTTGACTTCGTCGTAACGGCAGAAGGCTTCCTATCAAATTCAGGCACTGTTGAACTAACTGCAGATGCTGCTGATGTCGCTGAGCTGGTACGTCTAACTCCTCGCTCACTTGAGCAAGCAGACGGCGCGGTACCAATCATCGCGACTTCTTCAGCTATTGGTGACCTTGCAGGTGAAGGTGTAACAGCTACATACACCGCTGAAGCAGGTTTAGCGATTGAAGGTGCTGATGCACTAACACTTGAAAAGAACCTAGACGCTGCAAAGAACGAAAAGAAAGCTGCTGGTGGTGTAACTGTAACTGTTAAGAACGGTACACAGTTCTTAGATGCAAATGACCAACCTCTGACTTCAGCTCCGACTGTGACTGTAGCTTACTTCGCTAACGAAGCACAGCGTAACGCTAACGAAACAGATGACGTTGCAGCAACTGAATCTGCGATTGATGCATTCCCTGGCGGCCTGGCGCTTACAGTAGCGCAGAATGAAACGACTAACATTGACGGTGCATTCTCTACAGGTGGTTTCGTTGCGATTGAAATGGTTGATGAAGAAGGCAACAAAGTTTCAAAATTTGGTGAAGGCAACTCAATTCAGGTTGCAATGAAAGTAGACAAAGCGACCAGCAACCCTTGTCCACAAGTATTCGACGGTGAAGGCACTGTTGCAGCAGCTGCGGAAGGTGACAACGGTCTGTTTGAAAACGGCGTATGTAAAACCAACCCTACACCTCGTCAAATCGCTGTAGATGATATCTTCCCTGTATGGAGCTACAACGAAGACGCTGGTGAGTGGTCTTTTGAAAGCTATGGCGTAGTTACAGCTGACGAAGATGAAAATGCTTCAACGTTCAACGTTGTTGTTGACGTAAACCACTTGTCTTACTGGAACCTGGATTTCTTCACTTATATCCTGAATGCAGAGAAGTGTGACAACCGTCGCGTAAACTTCAACATTGTTGATGCTAACGATCAGCCAAGCCAAGAATACGCAGACGTATTGGTTGAAGCGAACAGCTACCGTCTACTTATCGGCGCATACAACCGTTCTGACCTAACTAAAGGCACATTCAGAAACCCACCATCATTTGAAGTTAAACTGAAGATGATGAAAGACGGTGTAAATATTCTGGATAACGCAACTGACGGTGAAGGCAACGTGGTTGGCGGCGCTGCTGATGGTGAAGCAACAGGTGTTACTTTCTCTAACTTGTGTGACCTGAACAACGGTACATTGAAACTAACTACTTCAGCTGCTACAGAAATCACTAAGACACTGACTCCTCAGTTAGTTTGTTCTAACAACAGTGATGCTGACGTTCCAGCAACACCAGTTACAACACCAACTGTTGTTCAGCTGTTCCGTCAAAACCGTTTCGTTAAAACTTTCTACCCTTCAGGTGCGTTTGACGTAACACTGGAAGAAGGCGATACAGCTTACTCTGTACGCTTCAAAAACCCGAACAACAACACTTGGTTTACTCAAGACATTGCTGCTAACGCAACTGCTGCAACGCTTGATATCCCAGTAACGTGTACTATCACCGACCAACCTGCAACAGGTACCGGTGGTAACTAATCACTAAAGTAAACTGAATTAAAGCCGCGTTAAACGCGGCTTTTTTATTTGAGTGCCAAACAAAAACCACCACAGCACAATTTAGCAAATAGCTTTGAACAGTGAAATCTCGTGCCAATGATTGCATATGTTCGCTGGCCCCGGCGCTGACATAAAAAAACTCAGTGCTTATTAAATTTACGCAATACCTGACGACCCAGTACGATACAAACCCTCTCGATACCTGACCAACTAGCATACAGCCGGATCACACTATACCGCCCAGAGCTCGCCTGTTTTGTTGTATCTAAATCGAACTTTTAAAAACTCCCTACACTTAAGGAGCTCTGACGCACTATCACAGGCCTTGTATCATCCAGAACGACAAGCTAATGAGTTAACCTAGCTAGTAGTGAGTAGCATACGGGCCTCTTAAAGATATCATCCAGGTGTTTATACTTATTCAGCAGTGAAGGGCCTGAACTTGAGACAGGAACAAAGGAAATACGGCTATTTAACAGTTCTAAAAGAAACTTCAGACGCAATTCTTGGATGATTGACCACTGGAGTTGGCAGTCTGTTCATACAGATTGATGTTAGCACATGCTTACCTGATCACTTTTAAGCATCGCATTTCAAAACAGACAGACATATATAATGGCTTAACTTCTGACACAAAGGCCTGCTCTGAGCGAAGTATATTATACCAATTTCACTTAATACCTGGTCTATTTGAAGGAGCAAATATGACGCTAACAGCGTTAAAAATTTCTCATTTAGAACAACTAAATAGCAAAATTTTTGCCTAGTTATCGACTATATTTTCTCGCCTCAAAATAGAACACTTAATTAAGCAAATTGGTATTACTAATAAGAGGAAAGGTTTCAGAAAGGGCCAGACAGCTGCAGACTAAGACTAAGGGCAATACGCTAAAACTAGCTGTGAGACCAATGAGATTAAAAACCAGGAGTTATCGGAGGGCTGCACTATCAGCACTTTAAAAGCAGCCAATTAAATACATAAAGCCTGCTTCTTAAAAACAAAAGGAGCACCCATATGAACTGCTGAGTGCTCCGCTACGCTAGTAGTCGTTATAGTTCCAGGTCTTTTACGTCTGCCAGACCCTGATCTTCGCCTTCTTCAGGCTTGATGGTTGCCTGAAGCAACAGCATTTCACGCAACTTACCTTCAATCTCATCAGCAATGGCAGTGTTTTCTTTCAGGAACTTAATTGAGTTTGCTTTACCCTGGCCAATCTTATTGCCATTGTAGCTAAACCAAGCACCAGCTTTATCAACCAGTTTGTGCTTCACACCCAGGTCAATAAGTTCGCCCTGCTTCGACGTCCCTTCGCCGTACATGATGATAAATTCAGCTTGCTTAAATGGCGGCGCAACTTTGTTCTTAACAACCTTTACGCGGGTTTCGTTACCGATAACCTCATCACCCTCTTTAACAGAGCCAATACGACGAATATCCAAACGTACAGACGCGTAGAACTTAAGCGCGTTACCACCTGTTGTGGTTTCCGGGTTACCGAACATCACACCAATCTTCATACGGATCTGGTTGATGAAAATGCACAGTGTGTTCGAACGCTTAATATTGGCAGTCAGCTTGCGTAATGCCTGAGACATCAAACGAGCCTGCAAACCAACATGGGTATCACCCATTTCACCTTCAATTTCCGCTTTCGGTGTCAATGCAGCTACGGAGTCAACAACTACCACATCTACAGCACCTGAACGTACCAGCATGTCACAGATCTCTAGCGCCTGCTCACCCGTATCTGGCTGAGAGACCAGAAGGTCGTTGACATTCACGCCCAGCTTTTCTGCATAGACCGGGTCCAAGGCGTGCTCTGCATCAACGAAGGCACACGTTTTACCTTGTTTTTGCGCTTCTGCAATGGCTTGTAACGTCAGGGTTGTTTTACCTGATGACTCAGGCCCATAAATTTCGACAATACGACCAGTTGGCAAGCCACCGATACCCAAAGCAATATCCAGTCCCAAGGAGCCTGTAGAAACGGCTTCAATATCTAATGCCTGGCTATCGCCCAGCTTCATGATAGAGCCTTTACCAAATTGTCTCTCAATTTGAGACAATGCAGCGTCGAGCGCTTTTTGTTTGTTATCGTTCATTTGCTTCTCCAATCTAGCGTAATGACCACAAGTATACTGTATGGAATTACAGTATCAAGCTTAATTTAACCATTTAGCACAGAAATTATTTTTTCAATAGCAAATTCAATAGCTTGCACACGAACCTCCGCTCTATTCCCAGTAAATTGACAGACTTCACACAGTACTTTCCCCTGTAAATAGAAGCCAAACCACACTGTACCAACCGGCTTCTCTAATGAACCACCACCTGGTCCGGCAATGCCCGATACCGCAATGGCAACGTCTGCCCGGGCAGCATTCGCTGCCCCTTGCACCATTTCATGAACGGTTTGCTGACTAACCGCTCCAAACTCAGCCAGTGTTTTTTGCGCCACCCCCAACAACTGGGATTTTGCCTCATTGCTATACGTGACAAAACAACGCTCAATATAAGCGGATGACCCGGGCGTATCGGTCAACGCATAGCTAATGCCACCCCCAGTACATGATTCTGCGGTAGTGATTGTCAGCCCGTTATTAGTTAGAATAGCCCCCAATTGTGCCGCCAGGCTGGCTATCTCAGTATGAAGCTCCATACTCATTTCCTTTAGGTATAAGTAATGTCGTTAGATCTCTATTCCGAACATACTATAAAACAACAAACCCCTATGATGCAGCAGTATCTTAGGATCAAAGCGCAACACCCGGATATTCTGCTGTTTTATCGTATGGGTGACTTCTATGAGTTGTTCTTTGATGACGCCATTCGCGCTGCGCAGTTACTGGATATTTCACAGACGCACCGGGGTAAGGCTGGCGGTGCGCCAATTCCAATGGCGGGAGTCCCTTATCACGCAGTTGAGAATTATCTGGCTCGCCTGGTACAAATGGGCGAATCCGTGGCAATCTGCGAACAGGTTGGTGATCCAGCGACCAGTAAAGGACCCGTTGAACGTAAAGTCGTACGCATCGTCACGCCAGGCACAGTAACTGATGAAGCGCTGTTACAGGAGCGTCAGGACAACCTGCTTGCCGCCCTGTGGCAGGAAAAACAACACTATGGCGTGGCCTATTTAGACATTAACTCGGGGCGCTTTAACATCGTAGAATTGGCCACCGACGAAGCCCTTACGTCAACACTGCAAAGATTGCAGCCCGCGGAGCTGCTCTACCCCGAGTCATTCAGCAACTTGCTGGTACTTGAGCAAGTAAAAGGGGCAAGGCGTCGTCCGGATTGGGAGTTTGATCTGGATACGGCTACCCATTTGCTTTGCCAGCAATTTGGCACACAAGACCTGATAGGGTTTGGTGTCGCAGACGCCAAAGCAGGGTTAGTCGCTGCGGGTTGTGTCATGCAATATGTTAAGGACACTCAGCGCACTGCCCTGCCACATATCCGTGCCATCACCCTGGAAAAAAACGAACACGCCGTCATTCTGGATGCCGCCACGCGTAAAAACCTCGAACTGACCGTTAACTTGTCAGGCAGTATAGAGAACACCCTGGCACAAGTGCTGGATAAAACCGCCACGCCTATGGGCTCTCGATTACTGAAGCGCCGTATTCATACACCGGTACGCAACCGTGACGAGCTCAACGCACGGCTCAATGCCATTGCCAGCTTAATCGAATCACAGCTCCATATTGAGGTCTATGATGGGCTGCGCCAGATCGGTGATATTGAGCGGGTGGTCGCACGCCTGGCGTTATGTAATGCCCGACCCAGAGATTTAACACGACTGCGCAATGCGCTGCAGGCACTTCCCCCACTACATCAACTGTTAGGAGAGAGCAGCGACCCCAGGTTGCAGCAGATCTGTGCGCATTCACCAACTTTACCAAAGCTCCAGGAATTATTAGAGCGGGCTATCATTGATAACCCACCGGTGCTGATCCGCGATGGCGGCGTCATTGCCCCGGGTTACAATGCCGAGTTGGATGAATGGCGGGCCCTCAGTGAAGGGGCCACTGATGTACTGGACCAACTGGAAGAGCGCGAGCGAGAGCGCACCGGGATCAGCACACTCAAAATTGGCTACAACAAAGTGCATGGCTTTTATATTGAGATCAGCAAAGCTAACTCACATCTGGCACCGCCCGAATATATTCGCCGCCAGACGCTGAAAAACAATGAGCGCTATATCATTCCTGAACTCAAAGAGCATGAAGACAAGGTACTAGGCAGCCAGAGCAAAGCGCTGGCGCTCGAAAAGCAACTGTACGAAGAGCTCTTCACCTTGATAGCGCCCTACATCGAGCAGCTGCAAACCATGTCGGCAGCGCTGGCTGATCTCGACGTACTCAATACGCTGGCAGAACGCGCACAAACGCTGGATTACTGTCAACCTGAGCTGAGCAATGGCGATGAGATCCACATTGAAGCGGGTCGTCACCCTGTCGTTGAGCAGGTCAGTAAAGAACCCTTTATTGCCAACCCGGTTCGCCTCAATGCAGATCGTAAGATGTTGATCATCACGGGTCCCAATATGGGCGGTAAATCGACCTATATGCGCCAAACGGCTTTGATAGTGCTGATGGCACACATAGGTAGTTACGTGCCTGCCAGTGCTGCACAGATAGGCAAAGTGGATCGCATTTTTACACGGATTGGTGCCAGTGACGACCTGGCTTCTGGACGCTCAACCTTTATGGTCGAAATGACGGAAACAGCCACCATACTCAACAATGCGACAGCACAGTCTTTAGTCTTAATGGACGAGATTGGTCGGGGTACCAGTACCTATGATGGTTTGTCTTTGGCTTATGCCACTGCCGATTATCTAGCCGGAAAAATTGCAGCCAAAACCCTGTTCGCCACCCATTACTTCGAACTGACCGAGTTGGCAGAGCAACAGTCTGGCCTGGTTAATGTGCATCTGGATGCCATTGAACACAATGATACCATTGCCTTTAAACATACTGTGATGGAAGGGGCCGCCAGCAAGAGCTTTGGTTTACAAGTCGCCGGGCTCGCAGGAGTACCCAAAGCGGTGTTGGCCATGGCAAAACGTAAGCTGGCGTTGCTGGAACAACACCAGAGTGTAGTCGAAAACCCGCAGGCAGCCCCAGCAGCCCAGATGCAGCAAACTCTGCCTTTGGTCAGTGAACCGTCTGAAGTCGAACAAATGCTCGCAGAGCTTGACCCGGACGAGCTCTCGCCTCGTGCAGCACACGACTTGCTCTATCAGCTAAAAGCACTCCTTTAAGCATAAAAAAAGCGGCTCTCAAGCCGCTTTTTTCTATTCAAGTCAGAAGCTATGGTTGTACTGAATGCCCACAACCGTGGCATGACCTTTAGACTTAAAGCCCCACTCGCTACCCAGGCTATCTTTCTCAACAAAGGTCTGAGTTTTACCACGCAAAATACTCAAGCCAAAATCTACACTGGCAGTCTCACTCAGCTGATACTCTGCACCAAACGAGTACCAGGTCCGGTCAGTATCCGGGATTGAGATAGACATATGCGACTCATTGGCAGGTGAACTGTCATACGCCAGACCTGCACGCAACTTCAATGACGTACTCCATTGATAATCCCCACCAACAGAGAAGCGTAATGAGTTATCAAACAGCTCCTTTTTGTTAAACACCGGCGTACCTGCGACTTGAGCTTCAAGCTCCTGGAAGCTATTCCAGCCTGTCCAGAGTACACTGTAATGTAAGGTCATTGGCTCGGTCAGTTTATGTGTTCCTGAGATTTCGGCCATTGCAGGTAAGGTCAGCTCAAGTGTACCAGGCAACGCGACGCCATTGGTACCGCCAAATGACGCTGGCAACTGGTTGCTGAAATGGCCATCAAAGGTAATGTCCGTTTCACTGCGGTAGTGAAAACCAAGGCGATTGTCTTCATCAATCTGATAACTCAAACCCAGGTTCCAGCCATAACCACTGTCATCACCTTCTAGATTAACCACCTCTGTGCTGGCAGGCGCTTGTAAAGGGTTAGCACCCAAATGACGGATCACTTTGGCATCGGCATAGACATGGTTCAGACCCAATGCCAGTGTCCATTGTGGATCAATTTCATAGGCCACAGAGACACCAGTATTGATGGTCACAATTTCAGTCTCACCTGCTAACTGACCCGCAGCGTAATCCTTATCAAACTCAGTTGCCAAGCCAAATTGGGAGTACATACCTGCACCAACAGACCACTGGTCATTGAGGCGTGCTGTCATGAACACGGCTGGTACCACGGCACTGGGGGCAATGCTGTCATCATCAAGCAAGTTCGCCGGCAAACCATTATTGGTTGATGTGCCTTGCAAGCTTACATCCGGTTCTACATACATGGCCGCAGCACTCACCTGGATCCCTTGAAACTGACTCATTAATGCCGGGTTGCGTGCAACAACGGATGCATCATCAGCAGCGCTTGCTTCACCGGCGTAAGCACGACCTAATCCAGAAACGTTTTGTTCCGCCAACTGAAATGCAGCGGCCAGTGACTGTGAAGACACCACCATCAAACCTGTCGCCATTAATGCGCGTAGTACTGTGTTCATTCTCAACCTCAAATGTTATTCACAAGAATAAAAAATTGCTCACACAGTACAGAAAAGAAAAGCAAAAATCCGCAACTTAAGCACTTTTAGCAACTCAATCGAACAACTTTAAAGCATATTAAGCAAGTTATTTACAGATCAGATCAGATGAAAAGCAATTACTCTAACCTCACCTTCACACACCCAAATGATATTAATTCTCATTACTATTGAATCGAGATACTGATTCGCATATACTCTTAGCCACATTCACCGCCTTGCGATATTGAGGCACTTGTAGGGAGATTAGGTCTATGCTGGCAGTATTGATGATCGGTGCACTGACATTCTGTGGACTTAGCGTATTCAGCCTGTGCAAAGCTAACTACTGCGCTTGCAAGCGGGCCGGACAATGCGACAACCCACTCAACCATTACTGGCTGGCTGCGATACTGAGCGCCCTGCTGGCTTTGGTGTGCAGCTGCCTGGCATTACATACCGAAAAAGGCACGTTAGTGTGGATCCTGATGATGGCCAGCTGCCTGGCCGGCGCTTTGCTATCTGCGCAGTGGCAAAAACGCAAACTTAAGCAAGCAGATGATCTTTTAACAGACGGGATAAATTGATCTGATAGTCCAGTGGCCTGACTGTAGACGCGATTTTGATTTTGTCTTGCTCATTTAAATCAATGTCTTTGGCCGTAATATGGTGCATATGCTTAGTGTTGTAGAACACCCGCACTTTAGGTGCTGTCGGCGCACCACGATTCCCTTCTAAAACTAATGCCAGACGCTCATTGCTGAGTTTCACTATGGTACCTACCGGGTGCACACCAATGCATTTAATGAAGTGTTGTACCAGTACAGGGTCAAACTGTGCCTTATTGGCCAGTAAATAACGTAACGCAACCAAAGGTTCATCACCATCACGGTGAGGACGTTCCGCAGTCATGCCCTCGTACACATCCACAATGGCCATAATGCGTGCAGCTTTACTGATCTGCATGCCTTGCAAACGGCGCGGGTAACCGCTGCCATCGAGGCGCTCATGATGGCTGACTATCATATCCAGCATTAATGGTGTGATCCCCGGTGCATCGCGCGTCAGCCCCAAAGACTGTGCGACATGGCGTTGCATGGTTTTCATTTCTAACTTATTAAGTGGACCACTCTTATCGATAATGCCCTGGGGTATTTTGGTATGCCCGACATCATGAAGCATGGCACCAATGGCCATTTGTTCTATCACCTTTTTTCCCAGGCCAAGGTACTTTGCAAACACAGTCACCAAAATGGCGCAATTGATCATATGCCGCCAATTAAAGCCTTCTTTATCCTTAATCCGCGTTAAAATCGCCATCGCATTGGTGTTTCTCAGCACCGAACCAACAATTTCCTGACTGATGTCATTAATCAGCGTCATGTCAACTTGCATGCCAGCTGCCAGGTTGCCATACAGCATTTGCAATTGCTTATTGTGCTGTTCAAATTGCCTGGCTGCATTCGCAAATTCATCTTCCAGGCTAATGGTTTTCTCTTTAACGAGAGGAGGTTTGGTGGTTTTATCCGGCTTTTGCTGTATCGCCTGCTTTTCAGGTTCAGCCTCAGCCACTTCAGGTTTTGCCTGAGGTTGCTGGTATTTTTCAGGTACTGGAATATCACTTTGGGCAAAGTCAATATTCAGCTCAACCACCCCATTCGCAGCAAGACGTGCAATGATCGCATCATCCCGAACCATACCCCGAGATTTAATCTTAACTTCAGCGCCTGACTTTTGTTTATGAACGCTGTCCACAAACATGCCGGGTTTTAACTCTTCAATAGGGAGGGTGACTCGCATATCGCTCGCATGATGCCTGGCGGCAGTGTAAATTGCATTAATATGCATAGGCTAGACTTAATTGTCTAGTCATTGGAGTGAGTTTAAGAAAAAAGAATGAGAGATTATGAACAAAAGTGTCAGGTCAGAGCGGCCTTGGCACTGACCTGATGTCACAGCGCGGGGTTACTCCTGGAAATAGGTGCCCCAGCCATCGTACTCAACACCACAATGCGTGGCAATTTCAACCAGCTTAGTGACATCTTCCATAATCACTGCAGCATCCAGCTCAGCTTCAACGACAACATCAAAGCCCCAGATTTTACTGCCATCTTCCAGCTCAAGTTCTGCCGGATCTTCAACATCATAACCAAGCTTAAATGCAGCCAGTGCTGCCTGCTCCAGCTTTTCAAACTCTTCGCTGACAAAATGATGTTCTACCTCATACAAGGTATCTGGGTTTGATCCATCTTCTAACAACGAATCAACGATGTCTTCACTGATCTCTTGCCAATTTTCCACTTGCTGCTCTCACTTTTTCGTCTAAATGTGCAATATGTGCTGCCATTTTAGCATGGATCTGTTTGGCATGCTCACGCGCTGGTATGTCTTTATCCAGACTGATTGGTGCCAGAATATCTATGTATACCGTCCCATTATTCCAGCGATTGAGTTTAATCTGGCCAGCCGTACTGTTCATACAGACAGGGACAACGGGCACATCAGCACTCAGGGCTGTATGAAACGCACCGGTCTTAAACGGCAGTAAACCTCTGCCATAGCTACGCGTTCCTTCCGGGAACATCCACAATGACATCCCTCGTTGCTTAATTTTTGCAATGGATTTGTCCAGGGTGTTCACCGCTTTAGTACGATTCGCCCTGTCGATCAGGATATTACCGGATAACCAATATAATTGGCCGAAAAAAGGTACCCACTTCAGACTTTTCTTACCCATACTCACTGTATTGTGCGGCACCACAGCTGGTAAGGTAAATAAATCATAATTATTCTGGTGATTGGCAATGTACATTGCCGGGCCCAAATCTTTCGCACCGGGATCGATTGAGATCTCGAGCTTAACCCCGATCACACGCGACATCTTACCAAACCAGGAAGCGACCACGTGCACGTTATTAGCATGGAAAGGGCGGATCAGGCTCAATGTCAGGCCAGCCAGACAACTGAGGATGATAAACAGCGCCATTGCCAGAATTCGAACTACAGCTAACAAAATAGAGACTCCTATTATCAAGTCGGCGCATTATAATCAAATAGGCTTACACTTGTAAGCTCAATTTTGTTACAGCCATAAAAAATGCCGCTAACATGAGCGGCATCTTAAAATTTATTCACCTAGCTTAAGCGATTAGCTCATTGCTGCCTGTAACTTTTTCATCGCCGATTTTTCTAGCTGACGAACTCGCTCTGCTGAAACCTGATATTTATCCGCCAGGTCTTGTAAGGTGGCCTTATCTTCGGACAGCCAGCGTGCAGCAACAATATCCTGAGAACGTTCATCTAGCGTCTTCATTGCGGCGATGAGACGATTTTGAGACTGTTCCTGCCACTGCTCCTCTTCAATGACCTCTGCAACATCACTGCTTGCATCTGTCAGATATTGAACCGGAGAGAAACTGCTGCTTGGACTGTTATCATCGTCATCCGCAGTTAAGTCGAAGCCCATGTCCTGGCCGCTCATTCGTGATTCCATTTCACGTACTTCTTTTTCACTCACACCCAGCTCATTTGCAACTGTGGTGATCTCTTCCTGATTAAACCAACCCAGGCGTTTCTTATTTTTACGCAGGTTGAAGAATAGCTTACGTTGCGCTTTAGTCGTGGCAACTTTAACGATACGCCAGTTCTTTAACACGTATTCATGAATTTCGGCTTTGATCCAGTGTACTGCAAACGACACCAGGCGCACACCAACTGTCGGATCAAAACGCTTTACTGCTTTCATCAGACCAATATTGCCTTCCTGGATTAAATCTGCCTGTGGTAAACCATAACCAGAGTAACTTTTGGCAATATGTGCGACAAATCTCAAATGAGAGATAATGAGCTGCTTAGCTGCGTGCAAATCCCCATCCTCATGCAGGCGGGTTGCCAGCGCTTTTTCCTGCTCAGCGTCCAGCATCGGAATAGAACTTACCGATTGTAGGTAGCCCTCTATACTCGCGCTTTGTTGCCCAGCGGTCAGTGCCATCGCATATATGTCTTTACTCATTTTTCACCTCAGTGATAATTCGTTTTGCCAATTTTAGCACTCTTTACCTTAGAGTGCTAAATGCAATCTACTACTTTTTCCCCTAAAAGATCAAGCTTTTTATTATTACACTTTAATTAACAATTAAACCCTTGATTTTAAATGGGATTTTATTTTATGGAAAAGTACTTATGGTAAGCGGATATTCAGATAATGCCAGCTGCGATATCTGACAGTGCTAATTTGCCCTATGGAGAGTGCTAAGACATTCGCCCGTTAGCACTCTCTTGGCCAATAAAACGGCGGGCAGTTCTACACCTTGTCCGGCTCGATATCTTTGATGTACTTTCTTACCGATAAGAAAGACCCAACAAAGCCCAATGCCACGGCCAGCAATAGCAGACACAGCAACTCTGAACCAGAGAGCCCCTGCAGTACAAAGTTACTTTGATACACACCCACCACCAGGGCAACGGCTGACTCCAGCCACCAAAGCATCAACATGACACAAATAAAAGCAATCAAACCACCAATGATCCCATACCAGATCCCGGTCCATAAAAACGGCGTATGAATAAATGTATTGGTCGCCCCAACGAGCTTGAGCACCTGGATCTCTTCTTTCTTATCCATAATAGACAGGCGAATGGTGTTACCAATAATAAGAACTACTGCACTAAGCAGCAGTAAACCGATGGTGATCACACTTTCTTTAAGCAAGCTGAGCAAGGCATTCAGGCGTTCAAGCCATTCAATATCTAGTTTGCCAAACTCAATTTCCCTTTCCTGCTCGAGTTTATTTAGCAGAGCGTTAGCTGCCTGTGCGCTACGATGACGAACTGTCGGAGTCACCAGAACAACGCTGGGCAATGGGTTTTCTTCGAGATAATCCAACGCCTGACCAAACCCGGAAATGGATTTGAACTCTTCCAGCGCTTTATCCTTGCCAATAAAGCTGACAGTGTCAATTTCAGGGTAAAGTGCCAGTCGCTTTACCAAAGTCTGTGTTGCCTGCTCACTGACGCTATCTTTGACAAACAAAGAAATCTCAGCAGCTTCCTGAAAACCGCTACTGACTTTCTGCACATTCTTAACCACCACATAGAGTGTGGTGGGTAACGTAAGACTCAGACCCAACACCAAAATGGTCATCATCGACGCTAATGGGGTGCGCCACATTTCACCTAAGCTGTGTACGCCCTGACGCAGTATGGTAATAATGAAGAAGTAACACTTCAGGATCACCGATTTGCTTTGTTTGTCGTTTTGCGTACCGCGACCTTTAAACAATAGACTCATAGCGCGTCTCCCGGCAGCGAAGTGCCCAGCAGCGGATCCTGAATTAAACGGCCATGGTCCAGTGTCAGACTGCGGTATTTCATCCGTGCAATCAGACCAAGATCGTGTGTGGCAATCAGTACTGAGGTGCCATGACGGTTAAAGTCCTCAAACAATTTGAGTATTTCCATCGACAATTCCGGATCCAGGTTACCGGTTGGCTCATCTGCCAGTAATAAAGGGGGAGAATTGACAATTGCGCGGGCGATCCCCACGCGCTGCTGTTCACCGCCAGACAAAGTACTCGGCTGACACTTTACTTTGTCTAACAAACCGACCTTGTCGAGTGCCGCATGTACTCGCTTGGTCATATGTTTATGATGGGTACCCTCAATAACCAATGGCAATGCTACATTGTCAAAAACGTTATAGCGCTCCAGCAGGCGGTGATTTTGAAAAATAATGCCAATGTCGCGACGAATATACGGCACCTGGCTATTTTTAATTTGATTCAGATCGACACCATTGATGGCGACACGCCCGGCTGAGGGGCGTTCCATCAAGCTGATCAACTTCAGCAGGGTACTCTTACCCGCGCCACTGTGACCAGTCAGAAACGCCAGCTCACCTTTCGTAAGCTCAAAACTGACCTTTTCCAGCGCCCGATGTCCACCGGGGTAGGTTTTACTGACTTGCTCAAACTTGATCATTGCCTGCCCTGTATTATTTTACTGCTTCCACTTTACCCGATCCCGACAAGCGGGATCAGAGCAGCACCTGTCTGCCAGACTTAATTATCCTGACTGAACAGTGCTTCGATAAAGTCATCGCTCTTAAAGGTTCTCAGATCGTCAATACTTTCACCTACACCAATATAGCGGATAGGCATCTTGAATTGATCTGCAACCGCAAAGATCACCCCACCCTTGGCGGTACCATCCAGCTTAGTCAAGGTGATGCCAGTCAGACCCACAGCTTGATCAAATAGTTTCACCTGACTAATCGCATTTTGGCCCGTACCAGCGTCTATGGTAAGCATCACTTCATGTGGTGCATCCGGATCCAGCTTTTTCATAACGCGCGCTATTTTTTCAAGCTCCTGCATCAGGTTATCTTTATTCTGCAGTCGACCTGCCGTATCTGCTATCAAGACATCAACGTCTCGTGCCTGAGCTGCCTGAAAGGCATCAAATACAACTGATGCACTGTCTGCACCGGTATGCTGGGCAATGACCGGTATATCGTTACGCTCACCCCACACTTGCAGCTGCTCCACCGCCGCAGCACGGAAGGTATCACCTGCTGCCAGCATCACAGACTTGCCCTGAGCCTGGAACTGCTTCGCCATTTTACCGATTGTCGTAGTCTTACCAACCCCATTCACACCCACCATCAAAATGACAAATGGTTTTTTATTGGTCGGGATCTCAAGCGGCTTTTCTGCATCCTTCAGGATATCTGCCATTTCCTGCTTCATCAGGTCATACAGCGCTTCACCGTCTTTGAGCTGTTTGCGGTCCGCTGCATCAGTCAGGTTATCTATCAGCTTCATGGTTGTCTCGACACCAATGTCAGCTGTTAATAGCTGGGTTTCAAGATCTTCGAATAGCTCATCGTCAATCTTTTTACCACGGAAAATATTGGCAAAGCCGGAACCTATGTTGGTCTTAGTCTTCAGCAAGCCCTGCTTCAGACGAGCAAAAAAACCTTTCTTCTTCGGTTTTTCTTGTTCCTGAGCCTGACGCTCAGCTTCTTCACGCTCTGCCTGCTCTTTAGCTAAACGCTCAGCTTCTTCACGTTCTGCCTTTTCTTTGGCTAAACGCTCAGCTTCTTCACGCTCTGCCTGTTCTTTAGCTAAACGCTCAGCTTCTTCACGCTTTGCCTGTTCTTTAGCTAAACGCTCGGCTTCTTCACGCTCTGCCTGCTCTTTAGCTAATCGCTCGGCTTCTTCTCGCTGAGCCTGCTCTTCGGCCAAGCGAGCGGCTTCTCGTTCAGCTTCTTGCTGCTTTTTATCTGATTTTCCAAATCCTAACCAGGATAGAATTTTGTTCTTTTTACCCATAACTCGCTAAATACCGTTTTAGTGTGCAATCAAATTAGTGAGAACTTGTTTGCGCAGATACTCCAAATGCACTGGCCGCGCTCTGTAAGAAAACCTGACAGGCCAGGTAAATGGCTGATAACAAGCTCTATCATTACTGGGGCGACAGTGTAACATGTTCCAATAGGATGAAAAATCACAGCTTAGTGATATCTGCCTGATAAAAGCATGGCATCGCAATAAACCTTGCTATGCACCTCACCCGATGCGGTATACTGAACGCTATCTTTTGTGCTTAGTTGATAAAAAATGAGAAAGCAGCAGTCTAAAAAGCCGGTGTCAGGGCATATCCGATTGATCAGTGGGCGATTCCGAGGCCGCAAATTGCCCGTAAAAAACGTTGAAGGGCTCAGACCAACCACCGACCGAGTCAAAGAAACCGTATTTAACTGGCTGATGCAGGATGTCAGAGACGCCAAGGTCCTAGACTGCTTTGCGGGCTCTGGTAGCTTGGGCTTTGAGGCATTGTCACGGTTTGCTCACAGCGCCACCTTCTTCGAATTTGATAAGCAGGTTGCACAACAGCTGCAACACAACGCCGATACCCTCAAGGTTGACAATGCCAGGGTCGAACAGGGCGATACCCTGATTAAACTGGCTACCCCAGCGGCACAACCGTTTGAACTGGTATTTGTTGACCCACCGTTCAGACGCGACATGGTGCAATCCTGCTGTGCTTTGCTGGAAGCCAATCAGTGGCTAAGTGAAAATGCCCTCATTTATGTCGAGTTTGAGCGTGAGAGTACGCCCACATTTCCCGAGAACTGGGCCATTTTGAAAGAAAAACAAGCCGGACAGGTTTGTTGTCGTCTCTACCAACGCACTTAATCAATTCTGCATTTACACTAACTTGCTGAATTAATGGACAGTTTAGTATGAATGCTCATGTTGACCGCGACTTCGGGGCTGTGGCATGACAGCTGGTGCAATTTTAACTATAATTTGGTCTTTACATGCGGTGATGCTTCGGCTTACAATACCGCACCATTTTTGAACCAATTGACCGTTTTTTGGTCGGTTAGAGCAAAGCTCACTAATTAGGTAGGTGAATTTTTAATGCCAGTAATTAAAGTAAGAGAGAACGAACCGTTTGACGTAGCACTTCGTCGTTTCAAGCGTTCATGTGAAAAAGCAGGTATCCTTTCAGAAGTTCGTCGTCGCGAGCACTATGAAAAGCCAACAGCTGAGCGTAAGCGTAAGAAAGCGGCTGCTGTTAAGCGTCACATGAAAAAGCTTTCTCGCGAAAACGCACGTCGCGTTAAATTATACTAATCGCTGCGAGTCTTGCATATGAGCCTGTTAGCTACGTTAAAAGACGCGCAAAAAGCGGCAATGAAAGCCAAAGACAAACCTCGTCTTATTGCTATTCGTGCTGCCCTTGCTGAAGTTAAGCAACGAGAAATCGACAACCAGACCACACTGGACGACGCAGGTATTACCTCCGTTTTAGTGAAGCTGGTAAAGCAACGCCGCGATTCTTATACTCAGTATAAAGACGCTGGCCGCGAAGATTTAGCGGACGTAGAAGCGGGTGAGATCATAGTGCTTGAGTCCTTCTTACCTCAACCTTTGAGCGAAGAAGAGATATCAAGCTTGATCGAGTCTGCAATCGCCGATACCGGCGCCGCTGGTATGCAGGATATGGGCAAAGTAATGGGCGTGATCAAAGCAAAAGCTGAAGGTCGTGCCGATATGGGTAAAGTTTCAGGTTTAATTAAACAGAAACTTAGCGCATAAGCCCCGCATCAAGTATGATTATAAGTAAACCGAGCCTCGCGCTCGGTTTCTTCGTCTAAGCGATAGGGTAAAAATGGCAGGAAAAATCCCAAGACAATTTATCGACGACCTGTTGGCCAGAACCGACATCGTTGAATTAATCGATAACCGTATCGGTCTGAAAAAAGCCGGCAAAGATTATCAGGCCTGTTGCCCTTTTCATAACGAGAAAACCCCCTCTTTCACCGTCTCTCGTGATAAGCAGTTCTATCACTGTTTTGGCTGTGGTGCGAATGGCAATGCCATTTCATTTTTAATGGAATACGACAAGCTCGAATTCGTCGATGCCATTGAAGAATTAGCGGGTCAGTTCAGCCTGGAAATCCCCAGAGAACAAGGCCTGGGCGGACCACAAAGAAGCTTTGAAGAGAAAAAGTCCGATTACGATCTGATGCAGCAAACTGCGCGTTACTATCAGCAGCAGCTTAATCAACATCAGAAATCAGCGGAGGTTAAAGCCTACGTCACCGGGCGTGGCCTGTCACAGCAAACCATTGATAAATTTCAGATTGGCTTTGCACCGCCTGAGTGGGATCAGCTCATTCGCACCCTAGCGCGCAACCCGGCACAACGCCAGCAACTGGTTGAGTTAAAACTCGCAACAGAGAAATCACCTGGCCGCCAGTTCGACTTTTTCCGCGACCGGCTGATGTTCCCTATTCGTGATAAGCGCGGCAGGGTGATCGCCTTCGGTGGTCGTATCATGGGGCAAGATCAGGGCCCTAAATATCTTAACTCACCGGAAACACGGATCTTTCATAAGAGCTTTGAGTTATATGGCTTTTATGAAGCCAAACAAGCGCATCGTCAGCTCGCACAGGTACTGATAGTCGAAGGCTATATGGACGTCGTCGCCCTCTCTGAATATGGCATCGACTATGCCGTAGCTGCATTGGGCACAGCGACCACAGCCGAACATATGCAGACCTTATTTCGTAACACAGATGACGTCATTTGTTGCTATGATGGTGACAGAGCTGGTAAAGATGCTGCCTGGCGTGCACTGGAGCATGCGCTGCCCAATTTAAAAGATGGCAAGTCATTGCGCTTTGTCTTTCTGCCCGATGGTGAAGACCCCGACTCCTTGGTACAAAAGGAAGGTAAAGAAGCCTTTGAACAGCGCCTGTCTGACGCACAAGACTATGACAAAGTGCTCTTTGCCCGGCTGTCAGAACAATGTGATTTAACGACTGATGCCGGTAAAGCCAAGTTACTCAGTGAAGCACTGCCACTGATAGAAAAAGTACCCAGTGAGTATTATCAGGAGTCTTTACTGACAACTCTAGCGCGCCTGATCGGTCGTACCCGCGAGCAACTGAGTGCCAAGCTGGCGACACCGCGAAAACAGCATGCCATTGAACGTAAATTTAAAGTCACGCCAATGCGCAGGGCGATTGGTCTGTTGCTACAGCATCCAGGTCTGGCGTCGGTTGTCGAACACTTACCGGATCTGGCAGAACTCCCTTTACCCGGTATGCGCTTGTTCCTGACTTTACAGGCCACCTGTTTATCACGACCTGATTATACAACGGCACATATCCTTGAAGCTTTTAGGGACACGCCTGAATATTCGGCACTCAATAAATTGGCAACCTGGCAACATAACATTGATGAAGAAAAGCTTATTGATGAATTTAAAAACACTTTTCAGTTTATTGAAGATCAGTGTTTAAATTTGCGCCTTGAGACCTTATTAATAAAAGACAAAACAGAAGGTTTAAACAGCGATGAACGACTGGAATGCGCGCTCCTGACTCAAGCGTTAGGTGCGCGAAGAACTGGTCAAAATTAATTTTTGCTGTTATAATGTTCTATTCACTGCGTCAACCAAAATAGTGTGGTTTTTAGCTGACGCCCGTTGTAACAACTTTATCAGAGTGGAAGCAATAATCTCTATGGATCAATCTCCTCAGTCACAACTCAAACTTCTGATTCAGAAAGGTAAAGAGCAAGGTTACTTAACTTTTGCAGAAGTTAACGATCACCTTCCACAAGACATCATAGATTCGGATCAAGTAGAAGATATCATTAGCATGATCAATGATATGGGTATCCAGGTAGCAGAATCTGCACCCGATGCCGATGAACTGATGATGCAGGAAACCACGACCGACGAGGATGCAGCCGAAGCAGCGGCTGCCGCATTGGCAACGGTAGAAAAAGAAATCGGCAGAACCACAGATCCAGTGCGTATGTATATGCGTGAAATGGGCACGGTTGAACTGCTGACGCGTGAAGGCGAAATTCTCATCGCTAAACGCATTGAAGAAGGGATTAATCAGGTTCAGATCTCGGTTGCCGAGTATCCTGAAGCCATTACTTACCTGCTGGAACAATGGGACAAGTACGAAGCCGAGGAGATGCGCCTGAGCGACATCGTATCTGGTTTCTTTGATTCGTTGGAAGACGACGAAGCCCCCATTTCAGCAACGCACATCGGTTCAGAGCTGAGCGAAGAAGATCTCGACGATGAAGATGATGATGGCGATGAAGACGATGACGATTCGGAAGACGCTGATACTGGCCCAGACCCTGAAATTGCGCGCGAGCACTTCGAAGAATTAAGAACCCTGTACAACAATGCACGTAAGTGTTTTGAAGTAAAAGGCCGTGCGCATCCGGATTCACAAGCTGCGATCGCCGAAATTGGCGAGTTATTCCGTAAGTTCAAGCTGGTACCAAAGCAATTTGACCGCATGGTAAATAACATGCGTGACATGATGGATCGCGTTCGCGTACAAGAACGTATCATCATGAAGCAAGCTTGCCAGATAGCGAAACTGCCGAAGAAAACCTTCATCAAGCACTTCGCCAACAATGAAACCGATATGGCCTGGGTCGATGCAGAAATTGCCGCAGGTGACAAACACTCAGCTAAGCTGGCACAAGTTAAGCCAGAGATCGAGCGCTGTGTGAACAAGCTAACGGCCATTGAAGAAAGCACAGGCCTGAGCATTGAACGTATCAAAGACATCAACCGTCGTATGAGCATTGGTGAGGCTAAAGCCCGTCGTGCGAAAAAAGAAATGGTTGAAGCCAACTTACGTCTGGTTATTTCAATTGCCAAGAAATACACCAACCGTGGTCTGCAATTCCTGGATCTGATCCAGGAAGGTAACATTGGTCTGATGAAAGCCGTTGATAAGTTTGAATACCGTCGTGGTTATAAGTTCTCTACTTATGCGACGTGGTGGATCCGTCAGGCAATCACCCGCTCTATTGCGGACCAAGCACGTACAATCCGTATTCCAGTACATATGATTGAAACGATCAACAAGTTGAATCGTATTTCGCGTCAGATGCTACAGGAAATGGGTCGTGAGCCGAGTCCGGAAGAGCTGGCAGAGCGCATGATGATGCCAGAAGACAAGATCCGCAAAGTGCTGAAAATTGCCAAAGAGCCAATCTCCATGGAAACCCCAATCGGTGATGATGAAGATTCGCATCTGGGTGATTTCATCGAAGACACCACGATTGAATCGCCGGTGGATTCAGCCACAATGGAAAGCCTGCGCGGCGCCACCAATGAGGTGCTTGCTGGCCTGACGGCTCGTGAAGCAAAAGTACTGCGCATGCGTTTTGGTATCGATATGAATACCGACCATACGCTGGAAGAAGTTGGTAAACAGTTTGACGTTACACGTGAGCGTATTCGTCAGATTGAAGCCAAAGCGCTCCGAAAGCTGCGCCATCCATCGCGCTCTGATTTGCTGAAGAGCTTCCTGGATGTCAAAGGCTAAGCGCCCATTCAAAATCATTAAAGGCCGCATTTGCGGCCTTTTTAGTTTACTCACAGGTCTCAAGACCCGATTTATAAATAGGTAACAACTATGGCTTGGATCCAGATCCGCATTGATGCCGACAAAACCAGCGCCGACCATTACAGCGATTTGCTCATGGAAATCGGCTGTCCGTCCGTGACGTATATAGACGGACAAAACAATCCCATATATGAGCCTAAGCCCGGCGAAGTATTGTTATGGCCACAAACCATAGTAATTGGTTTATTTGAAGCAAATCACGACATGCAAGCGGTTGTGGACTATTTAAAGACGGCCAGTGATGTGCCGCTTAAGTACAAACTGGAACAGCTGGAAGACAAAGACTGGGAACGAGAGTGGATGGACAACTTCCACCCGATCAAATTCGGCGAGCGTTTATGGATCTGCCCCAGTTGGCGTGATGTACCCGATCCGAACGCAGTGAATGTCTTACTTGATCCTGGACTAGCATTTGGAACAGGCACCCATGCAACCACTGCGCTGTGCCTGAAATGGCTAGAGCAGCAGGACCTGAGTGGCAAAACTGTCGTCGATTTCGGCTGTGGCTCCGGGATCCTTGGGATCGCGGCAATAAAATTGGGTGCAGAGCGCGTGATCGGCATCGATATCGATCCACAGGCACTGGTTGCCAGTCGTGATAATGCCACTCGTAATGGCGTAGCCGAGCAGCTGGAAGTCTATCTGCCAGAGAACCAGCCTGAGTTTTCTGCAGATATCGTAGTTGCAAATATCCTCGCTCAGCCCCTCAGAGAGCTTCACGAAGTGATCCTCGGTTTTCTTAAACCAGGCGGTGAAATTGCCATGTCAGGGATCCTGGATGAGCAGGCGCAATCTGTTGCCGATGTCTATGCCCCTTTCCTTGCCCTGGATGCCATTGCGCAGGAAGGTGAATGGACCCGAGTGAGCGGAAAAAAAGGTTAGTGCCTTATCACGCGTAAAGCCCTTAGTTAACAGGCTTTACGCATTTTTTACAGCGTTATACCCACCTCATTGAAATGTAAAACGGTTAATTTTAAAACAATTATGGCCTTCAGTCAGTTTGTTATAAAAAGTCAACCCATCAAGCTCAAAAAAAAAGCACTTATGTTCAATTTATAGCCTTTGATTTTTGCAAAAAAAACCGTAAACTTAGCGCCCCTTGAAAAGAGGCGGATTGAACAGCAGTGCGTATTGGTCCTTACCAACTTGAAAACAACTTAATGGTCGCGCCAATGGCGGGGATCACCGACAGGCCTTTCAGACAATTGTGTCGGCGTTTAGGTGCCGGACTGGCGGTGTCAGAAATGTTGTCTTCAAATCCGAAGGTATGGAAAACCGATAAATCAATGAACCGCATGGATCACAGCGGTGAATCGGGTATTCGTTCCGTGCAAATTGCCGGAGCCGATCCTGAATTGATGGCACAAGCCGCTCAGTTCAATGTCAGTAATGGCGCGCAGATCATAGATATCAATATGGGCTGCCCCGCTAAGAAAGTGAATAAAAAGCTGGCAGGCTCAGCACTATTGCAATATCCGGAACTAGTGGAAGAGATAGTTCAGGCGGTGGTCAACGCAGTCGACGTCCCTGTCACTCTTAAAATCCGTACAGGATGGGACCCGGAAAATCGCAACGGTATTGAGATTGCCCGCATTGCTGAGCGCAATGGCATTGCGTCTTTGGCCGTACATGGGCGCACCCGTGCATGTATGTATAAAGGCGATGCTGAATATGCCACGATCAAGGCGATTAAGGCAGCGGTTGGCATTCCTGTGGTGGCTAATGGAGATATTGACTCTCCGCAAAAGGCCAAGCAGGTTCTGGAATATACGGGCGCAGATGCCATCATGATTGGTCGAGCAGCCCAAGGTCGCCCCTGGATTTTCCGGGAGATTGACCATTATTTGCGTACTGGAGAAACGCTTGCAGCGCCGGAATTATCCGAGGTGCGAAGCATTTTGATGGAGCATTTGACAAACCTCCATCAGTTCTACGGTATGCCAATGGGTGTACGCATCGCACGCAAACATGTGTCCTGGTATTTGCAGGCCCATGACCAAGAAGGTCAATTTAGGCGAGTATTCAATGCTCTGGATGATGCCAATGCGCAAGTCGAGACATTAGAACACTATTTTGAAACACTAGCAGCTAACTAAGAAAGAGACATAAAGATGTTCGAACAAAATGTGACTTCTCCATTTATCACTAACGCTCATGTTCAGTCACAAGAGAAACCGCAACCACTTCGCGATGCAGTGAAAAAAGCTGTACACCACTACCTGAAACAGCTTAACGGTCAGGACGTACAAGACGTTTATGAGTTGGTTCTTTCTGAGCTTGAAGCACCACTACTTGAAGAAGTAATGACTTACACACGTGGTAACCAGACTCGTGCTGCAATCTTACTGGGTATCAACCGTGGTACTCTGCGTAAGAAACTGAAAAAGTACGGTATGAACTAATCAGTTCATAGCCAAACAAAAAAAGCACCTTCGGGTGCTTTTTTGTTTACATCACTTTTGTCATGCAATTATTGTCGTAACCCGAACATTCATCCGCAATAAATGACAAACAGCCAAAAGCAACCCCGTTTTTCTCAATCTCACTCACGCATTTTCAATCGTTTTCTGAGCCAAGTTAGGCTAAAATACAGCACTTCTAAGCTAGCCCTTAACTTATCATTGAGGAAACCTGAACCATCATGGATATACATCGTCCAATTCGTCGCGCGCTGCTAAGCGTATCAGACAAAACCGGTATCGTTGAATTTGCCCGCGCTCTGAGTGAGCAAGGCGTTGAACTCCTGTCAACTGGCGGCACCTGTAAACTCATCGCCGAGAACGGCATTCCTGTTACTGAAGTATCTGACCATACCGGTCACCCGGAAATCATGGACGGCCGGGTCAAAACCCTACACCCGAAAATCCACGGTGGTATTCTTGCACGTCGCGGCCAGGACGAAGGCGTGATGGCAGACAACAACATCTCAGCCATTGATATGGTCGTAGTCAACTTATACCCCTTTGCACAAACCGTTGCAAAAGCTGACTGCTCACTGGAAGATGCCATTGAGAACATCGACATCGGCGGTCCAACTATGGTTCGCGCTGCTGCGAAGAACCACAAAGATGTGACCATTGTTGTGAATGCAGCTGACTACGACCGCGTTATTAACGAGATGAAAGCGAATAATGGCTCAACTGAGTACAAAACGCGCTTTGACCTGGCGATAGCTGCTTATGAGCACACAGCTCAGTATGATGGCATGATCGCGAACTACTTCGGTAAAATGGTCCCAGACTATACCGAAGAAGCAGCCGAAGACACTAAGTTCCCACGCACCATCAATATGCAGTTCACTAAAAAGCAGGATATGCGCTACGGTGAAAACTCGCATCAGGACGCAGCCTTCTATGTTGAAAACGACATTGAAGAAGCGTCTGTGGCGACAGCGAAACAAATTCAGGGTAAAGCACTGTCGTACAACAACATCGCAGATACCGATGCGGCCCTGGAGTGTGTAAAAAGCTTCTCAGAACCGGCCTGTGTGATCGTTAAACATGCGAACCCATGTGGCGTTGCGGAAGATAAAGACATCCTGAGCGCCTATGACCGTGCCTTCAAAACCGATCCGACGTCTGCATTTGGCGGCATCATTGCTTTCAACCGCGAGCTGGACGCCGATACGGCTGAAGCCATCATTGCACGCCAGTTCGTTGAAGTGATCATTGCCCCTAAAATCTCTGACGCTGCGGCACAAATTGTGGCAGCGAAGAAGAACGTACGTTTGCTAGAATGTGGTGAATGGCAAACGGCAACAACCGGCGTTGACATCAAGCGTGTCAATGGTGGTGTTCTCATTCAGGATCGCGATCAGGGCATGGTTCAGGCGAGCGATTTGAAAGTCGTGTCTAAGCGCCAGCCAACCGAGCAAGAGCTGAAAGATCTGATGTTCTGCTGGAAAGTAGCTAAATTCGTTAAGTCGAATGCAATCGTTTATGCACGCGATGGCATGACCATAGGTGTGGGTGCTGGCCAGATGAGCCGTGTTTACTCTGCGAAGATCGCTGGTATCAAAGCCGCCGATGAAAACCTGGAAGTCAAAGGCTCTGTTATGGCCTCTGATGCCTTCTTCCCGTTCCGCGACGGTATCGATGCCGCAGCGGAAGCTGGTATCACTGCGGTGATCCAGCCTGGCGGCTCAATGCGCGATGAAGAAGTCATTGCTGCAGCCGACGAAGCGGGCATGGCCATGGTCTTCACTGGCATGCGTCATTTCCGTCACTAATCGATGAGCGCGAAACCTTCACCGTTTCGCGCTTTTTGTTTGCGCTAATTTCCAGTATTGTGAGTGAAAGACAATCACAATAATGACAGTGAAGGAACTGACTATGAAATTTGCCATTAAATCTATCATCGCAGCAGGTATTTTGACCGCCCTGAGTGGCTGTAACAGCACGTCTGAAAGCGGTGCGTCCAGCGAGCTTAGCTCAGCAGTGGCAAGCGCTGAACGTAAGGCTGAGAACCGTGCACGCGACCAGTATCGTCACCCGGAGCAAACACTGGCATTTTTTGGCCTTCAGCCAAACATGACCGTTGTTGAAATTGCCCCAGGTGGTGGCTGGTACAGTGAAATTCTGGCACCGGTTGTTAAGGGCCAGGGGACTTACTACGCAGCACACTTCCCGGAAAACAGTGAAGGTTACTTCAAACGCTCTCTGGACGGCTTCAAGAAAAAAGTCGCTGAAGATGCACGCTTTAGTGAAGTCAAAATCACCGAGTTTGCACCAGGCACACACGTTGATATTGCCCCTGCAGGTAGCGCTGACATGGTACTGATCTTCCGTAGCGTTCATAACTGGTACATGCGTCAGGGTGACGAGGGTGTGCTGGCTGCTTTCCAGGCTTTCAATAAAGCGCTGAAACCAGGCGGTACATTGGGCGTTGTTGCGCACCGTTTACCTGAACACCGTGATGATGAAGACCAGAAACGTTCTGGTTATATGAAGCAAAACTATGTCATCAACCTGGCTAAACAAGCTGGATTCGAATTAGTTGCAAGCAGTGAAATCAACGCCAACCCGTTGGACAGCGCCAACCACCCGAAAGGTGTGTGGACTTTACCACCACGTTTAGCTTTGGGTGATGAAAAGGCCGAGCAGTACAAGGCCATCGGGGAAAGCGATCGAATGACCCTGAAATTCAAAAAGCTTTAATAGGAATCAATTGCCATGAATATACTTGTCATTGGCAGCGGCGGCCGTGAACACGCACTGGCGTTCAAGGCTGCGCAAAACCCATCTGTAAAAACTGTATTTGTTGCCCCAGGCAACGCAGGCACGGCCCTTGAGCCAAAACTGCAAAATGTGGCCATTGGTGTTGAAGACATCGATGCCCTGCTTGCTTTTGCCCAGGACAACAAAGTTGAGCTCACGATTGTTGGCCCCGAAGCACCACTGGTGATCGGCGTCGTTGACCGCTTCCGTGAAGCGGGTCTGGCCATTTTTGGCCCAACTCAGGGGGCAGCTCAATTAGAAGGCTCTAAGTCATTCACTAAGGACTTTTTAGCTCGCCACCAGATCCCAACGGCAGCTTATCAGACCTTTGAAGAAATTGAGCCTGCTTTGGCTTATGTTAAAGCACAAGGCGCACCAATCGTTGTAAAAGCAGATGGCCTGGCTGCCGGTAAAGGCGTGATCGTGGCAATGACTGAAGCCGAAGCTGAAGACGCCATTCGTGATATGCTGGCGGGCAATGCATTTGGTGACGCTGGTAGCCGCGTTGTGATCGAGGAGTTCCTCGAAGGTGAGGAAGCCTCATTCATCGTGATGGTTGATGGCAAGAACGTTTTACCATTCGCCACCAGTCAGGACCACAAGCGCGCTTATAATGGCGACGAAGGTCCGAATACGGGCGGCATGGGCGCATACTCGCCAGCTCCGGTTGTAACCGCAGAGATCCACCAGCGCATTATGGATGAGGTGATCACACCTACCGTTGAAGGCATGGCGGCAGAAGGCCACCCTTACACGGGCTTCCTGTATGCAGGTCTGATGATTGCAGCTGATGGCACGCCAAAAGTGATCGAATACAACTGTCGCTTTGGCGATCCGGAAACGCAACCTATCATGCTGCGTCTGCAATCTGATCTGGTGACCCTGATTGAAGCGGCTAACCGACAAGAGCTGGACCAGACTGAAATTCAGTTTGATCCTCGCGCCGCAGTGGGTGTGGTGTTGGCAGCCAAGGGTTATCCAGCCAGCTATCCGAAAGGCGATGCTATCTCTGGTTTACGTGTTACCTATCCGGAAGGTGAAAAAGTCTTCCATGCAGGCACTAAGCAAGATGGTGACGCCGTCGTGACAGCTGGTGGCCGTGTCCTGTGTGCTACTGCGCTGGGTCACACAGTCACAGAAGCACAAAAGCGCGCGTATGCACTGGTACAGGAGATTAACTGGGACGGTGTCGAATACCGTACTGACATCGCCTACCGTGCCATTGCACGCGAGCAATAAAGCACATAACGCAAAACCGGGTCTGTGACCCGGTTTTTTATTTCTCCCTCTTTCTTCACCTCTGTGTCACGCTTTGCTAGGATCGCCTATTTCAACCATCTTTAGGGGCGTAAAGATGCAAGGTACTCTACGTAAGATGCAGGCACAATTGAATTGTGCATCAGCACCAACCATAAACTATCAGCTGCCTGTGGGCGACGATCTGTTGCCATTGAACGAGCTGATTGGCAAGCGTCTGACGCTCACATTTAGTGGCAACATTTTCTGCTGTAATTGTGGTAAGAAAACCAAGAAGAGTTACTCTCAGGGCCACTGCTTTGTGTGTATGAAAAAACTGGCGAGTTGCGACATGTGTATCATGAAGCCAGAGACCTGTCATTATGATCAGGGCACCTGCCGTGAGCCAGAATGGGGCGAAACACATTGTATGATCCCGCACTACGTATACCTGGCAAACACCTCAGGCCTGAAAGTGGGGATCACCCGTCATACCCAAATCCCGACACGCTGGATAGATCAGGGCGCCACGCAGGCAGTCCCCATCTTCAAAGTGCAGACCCGGTTGCAATCGGGCCTGGTAGAAGTAGCGCTCGCGGAATTTATTGCTGATAAAACCAATTGGCGCAATATGCTCAAAGGCATTAATCCAGAACTGGACCTTAAAGCATCCGCGGCAGAGCTGATCCCACAGATCCAGGCTAAGCTGGATGAGCTGGCTGAACTGTTTGGTGCCACCGCGATTGAGCGACTCGATGAAGACGTGGTAGACCTGAACTTCCCGGTAACCGACTATCCAAGCAAGATCAGCTCTTTTAACTTTGATAAAGAGCCCGTAGTCAGTGGCATACTACAAGGTATTAAAGGCCAGTATCTGCTCTTCGACACGGGTGTGATCAATATCCGCAAGTTCACCTCATACGAAGTCTCGGTGAGTCTGAACTAGCTCGTGCGCGGCCATTTAGCGGCCGCTCACCCGACGTTGCGGGGGAGAGAACTCACTCACCCCCCGCTCGGAACGGTAAAAGTTCAGCCAGTCTGACTGAGGCAGAGGCCGACAATAGTGATATCCCTGCATCGTGTGGCAACCCAGCTTTTGCAAAAACTTCTGCTGCACGGATTTCTCAACCCCTTCCGCCACCACATGTAAGTTCAGTGCTTTGGCCATCGCAACAATCGCCGTCACAATCTCACTGTTGCCATATTCATCTGGTATTTTGGCGATGAAACTGGCATCGATTTTCAGTATGTCGATGGGCAGCTTAGTCAGGTAACTCAGCGCCGAATACCCAGTGCCAAAATCATCAAGCGCAATCGAGACCCCCAGACTTTTCAGCTTGTTAAGCATCACCTTAGCATCATGCAAATTGCTAACGAAGCTGGTCTCGGTCAGCTCCAGCTCGACATAATGACCATCCAGATTATGCTGTTCCAGCGCTTTGGCCATGGTCATCACAAGATCTCCCTGACTGAGGTGGCTGGCAGAAATATTAATCGCGATGCGACGCATATCCAGCCCTTCATTCAACCATTGAGTCATTTGTCGACAGGCTTCGTTGATCACCCACTGATCCAATTTCACAATCAAACCGAGCTCTTCTGCCAGCGGAATGAATTGGGCTGGCGAGATGGTGCCCAGGTTTGGGTCTTGCCAGCGCAGCAAACACTCTACACTCATGATCCGACCGCTCGTCAGGCAACGCAATGGCTGATAATGGAGTTCAAACTCGCCGCCTTCGAGGGCGCTTTGAAAGCGACTCAACATAGACAAGCGTTCAAGCGAGCGCGCATTCATCGATGCTTTATACAGCTGGAAAGAATTGCGTCCCAATTCTTTAGAGCGGTACATGGCCACATCAGCATGCTTGAGCAGGCTTTCGCTGTCCAGGCCATCCTCAGGGTAGATTGCCGCCCCCAGTGATGCCGTCGCCGCCACATTTAGCTCACCCAACGCAAAGGGCACACTGAGCTCACTGAGTACCTGATCGGCAAAGCCCACCACATCTTCCATATGCTCGACTTCGGTAAGCAGCACAACAAACTCATCCCCGCCCAGACGGGCCAGTGTGTCTCCTGGCTTAAGAATGGCTTTTATCCGCTCACTAACCTGGCTGAGCAGTTTATCCCCGGCACTGTGACCTAAGGTGTCATTGACCTCCTTAAAGCGATCTAAATCTATGAACATCACGCTGAGTTTGTGTTTATCTCGCTGCGCCGAGGCTAGCGCCATAGACAACCTGTCGTAAAATAGCCGGCGATTAGGCAACCCTGTGAGTTCATCAAAATACGCCAGTCGGGCAATTTTCTCTTCCGCATTTTTACGTTCGGTGATGTCACTGAAAATGGCGGCATAGAGCACATCATCACTGTAGGGTTCATTGATTTCAATGATGGTCAGCCACTCGACATACACTTCGCCACTTTTACGCTTATTACAGATCTCTCCCTGCCAAACCCCCTTATGCGACAATTCCGACCACATCCTTTCATAATAATCCTGACCATGGACACCCGAACTCAGCAGGCTGGGGTTTTTACCCAGTACCTCATAGTCCTGATACCCCGTCAACGCGCTGAACGCAGGGTTGATTTGGATGATTTCGCCATTGGCCCGGGTGATCATAATGCCATCGAGTGAGGCGTCGATAATGCGGTTAGCCAAATAGAGGTTTTTTTCCGACTTTTGCAATGCCAAGTCCCGCTGAGCCAGCACTTTCTCCAGCTCACTACAATAAGCGGTTTCTATTTCTGTCAGCACATTCTTCAAAGCCAGTAAGCCCATTACAGCACCAGAGCCAGGTTCACGGATCACCAGATGACGAATAGAACGTGCCGTCATCAGACGGTAAGCATCGAACAGACTGTCTTTGGGGGTCATGGATTCCATCGGATAGCTGGCCAATTCCCAGCAGGGCATACGCCAGTCCTGATTCAGGATCACATAGGCCACATCCCGTTGGGTGATAATGCCATACTCAGCCAATGCCTGGTTATATACCAGCACTGCGGTGGTCTTGTCCCGGCGCATCGCGTGAATCGCTTCGGAAATACAGGCTTGGGCATCCAGGGTGCTGATCTGTGACTCGAAATGATCTTCTATGGGGCGAAAGTGCAGATAGTGGTCCAGCCCCTGATTGCGCACAATATCAGACAGAGACACTACACCCAGCGGTTGATTATGGGCGTCTTTTACCAAAAGGTGACGGATCCCCAGCTGGTGAAACTTGATAGTGGCTTCACTCAGCGTCTGACTGATCAAAATATCATGTACAGGTGAGTTCATAATATTACCAATGGCAGTCTGTGCCAGACCAGTGTGCTCAAAATCCAGACTGACACAGTCTGACTCTGTCCAAATCCCGACGATTTTGCCGTCCTGCTCAATAAATATCGAACTGACCCGCCGCTCACGCATCAAACTCAACGCATCATACAAACGCGTTGTGTAGTCACAACACAGCAGGTTATTAGAGTAAACATCTTTAATTTGCAGTTGACGTGTATCGCCCATCATAAGCACAGCCTCGCTTTCAGCCAATCTAATCGAGTATAATGAAGACAATTTAAACAACCTTGACCAAGAACAAATAATGACAATAAAGTCGTACCCGTTCCTATTATGGTTAGACCAAAGTCTAGCTTATGTCAGTAATGAGACTGAATTGGCGGAAATGTGCCATTATGCGGGCCCTGACGAGGGGATCTGTATCTATCCTGATGGCCAGTATTTGACTCGCTCAGGCCAACAGGCCCCTTCTCTATCGGCCGATGCACTCACCCGATTAGTGCAACAAACCTTAGTACAGGAAGGCCAATGCTGCGTGTCAAAACTCAATCAGTGCAGCGTCAAAGAGGCCTTCGAATTGTTAGAAAGTATCAGGTAATTGAGGTGGTTCAGGCTTCTGCCAGCGCACGAATATGACACTCAACGCTGCGCCCCAGCGATGACAGATCGTAGCCCCCTTCGAGATAGGAAATGATACCCAGGCATGAGTGTGCCCTGGCGAAGGCAATCACCTGCTCTGTAAACCAGATATAATCTTGCTCCACAAAGCCCAGTCCTCCCATATCATCCTCAAGGTGCGCGTCAAACCCGGCACTGATGAAGATTAGCTGAGGCGAAAATTCCACCAGCCTGGGTAGCCATTGCTGTTCCACCAGCGCACGAAAATCTCGCCCATCGCTGCCAGCGGGTAGCGGGGAATTCAAGATAGAATCCGTGTTTTCAATCGCTGTATTAGGATAAAAAGGGTATTGGAATAATGAACAAAACAGTACTCGGGGGTCATCGCGCACTATGTCCTGCGTCCCGTTACCATGGTGTACGTCAATGTCGAGCACCGCTATTCGCTCCACGCCCTGCTGCTGGGCATAAGCAACCGCAATGGCCAGGTTATTGAATACGCAAAATCCGGAAGAACTATTTTGATTAGCATGATGTCCTGGCGGGCGCACGGCACAAAAAGCCGCATCCAGCTTGCCTGCAAGTACTGCATCAACGGCCAATAAACCAGCCCCGACCGCACGCTCAATTGCTTTCATAGAATCGGGACATAACCAGGTGTCACCGTCCAGCTCAGCCAGGCCTGACTCGGGTAATGCCTCACATACCCGACTAATATGCGCCTGGTCGTGCACTCGTGCAATGTCTTCCAGTGTCGCCTTGGGTGCCGTTTTATATTCAATGGCCACATCTAATCCGGACGCCAGAATTCGATCTGAAATGGCGTCCAGTCGCTCCGGACATTCAGGATGATCCGCAATCATTTTATGTTTACGACAAAGCGGGTGAGTGATCAATGCAGTACGCATAGCAAAATCAGTCCTTCGTAGAGTCATAATATGAGTGTATCAGAGCCGCCTGAAGCAAACCCTGATACTTTGGTGTAACCTGTCGACTTACTGTGTCGAAAGCGGTTTGGCTTTAAGCTGCAAATTATGAAAATCGAAACTGAAGTCGGTAATATCCGGGTTCACCCAGGACATACTTGCAGCTTCGACCTGTTGTGATGGAGACAGAGTAAAATCAATGTACGCATCCGCTTCTAACTCAGCATGCTGCCACTTCACAATAAATGTGTTACCAGTATGGTGTTGCAATTTCCCTTTCAGCATTTCGGTATGGGTAAAATCAATATACAACTCACCATTGAGCTCTTCCACAATCACATTGCCGTACCATGGACTGACCAGCGTGCCTGTGTATACTTGATTTGCCAGTTGTGGTTGTCGCTTGTCTAACTTCACAGCCCCTGCAGAGCGGTATGCTTCTTCACGCTTCAGCTGATACTTCTCAGCGGCTTCTTTGACCCACTCCTTATCAGGCAATCCCAGCGCATCCTCGAACACCTCATTAATAATGGCCGTTAAAGCTGGAAAAGCCTGTTGGTTAGACAGCACCACTACACCCAGCTGCTTGCCTGGTATCATGGCAACTTGAGAGACCATGCCAGGGATCCCACCCCCGTGCCACACTTTTTTGTGACCGAAATAATCTTCTATCGCCCAGCCTAAACCATACCCCCGAAACTGCCGCTGATATGCTTTGCCCGCTTCATTTGGCCAACGCATGATGTATGGATGCCACATATAAACCTGTTGAACTTCGCTAAACAGCGCGTTGCCATTTGGCATTTTGCCTGCAGCTAACTGAGTTTTTAGCCACAAACTCATATCGTTGGCACTGGAAGCAATGGCACCCGCTCCGCGAAAATCCTCCAGGTAGTCCACGAAGAAAGGAGTGAGTTGACCCTGCCAAAATATACTCCCGGTCGCCCAGTTCTGGTTCTCCTGTGGGATCCGTGAAAATCCGGCACGTGAAGTATCCATCCCCATTGGTTTAAACAATCGCTGCTCAACAAAATCTCGCCACCCCATTCCACTTACGCGATTGACGACTTCACCTGCAACCACAAACATCAGATTGTTGTAGGCATAAGTGCTGCGCAAGCTGCTCTCTATTGGTAAGTGTGCTATCCCTTCCAATAGATCAGCCATGGTTTTGTCGGTATCTGGCCAGATCATTAGATCACCAGCTCCTTTCCCCAGCCCACTACGATGGCTTAGCAGATCAGCAATCGTCATTGCTCGCGTTACATAAGGGTCTGACAAACGAAACTCCGGGATGTGTTTGATGACCTCATCACTCCAGCTCAGCTTGCCTTCATCCACCAATACTGCCAGAGCCGCAGCCGTAAATGCCTTACTATTTGAAGCGATCCCGAACAAGGTATCCGCATCCACCTTATCCTGGTGAGCAATATGGCGTAACCCATATCCTTTGCTCAATACAACTTCACCGCGCTCAACCACAGCGAGTGCAATGCCAGGTATATGGAACCTCTCCATGGCCTCAGTAACAGCCTGCTCAACATCCGCGATATTCACGCCTGGCGCATATTGCTCAGCCAACGCAGAAAAACTACTCACCGACAACATTACGGTGGCGATCAAGCCTTTACCAATTTGGTACTTCATGTGTATTGCTATTCCTTATTGATGAATGGACATTTCCCGTCGCGCTCTGTGGAAATCCAGGTCCAGAGTACATGGCTGCTCAGCGAGCAGCTGCTGATACGACGCAGGGAATTGATGATGTTGCACGCCCCGCAGCACATGCTCCAGATACCAGGAAAACGGCAGCAGGTCGTCGTAAAATTGTTGTGTGATATAACAGTGCGCAGTGAGCCGCGAACCGCAAGCGCGGATCACCTCAACACCTTGTCGCTGATAGCCTTCACCTTCTATGCGGTCTAACTGTGCTATCTCTTGCTCGGTTAAGGCATACAAAACGCCATGCACACATGCCACAGCGCTATCATCCGGTTCAATGGAGCATTTAGCCGAGCCATCCTGACCAAGATGACGAAAACCCAAGGTGTAGCCTGGCAGGCGGGCGGTGCCAAGCAATTGGGCTGCTGGTAAACGCGCCTGCAGGCGCGCGGGGGTTAAATTTGATCCAAAAGCAAAGTTAAGTATGTCTCTGTCTGCCATCATGACTCCTGGTATTATTAAAGTATTACCCTAAGCGCCAGCAGCAGTAGAATTACCCCTATTCCGCGATCAAACCAATGCCCGGCACGTTGAAAAAAGCTGCGAACTGTGGCTTTGCTCAGCACCATGGAAAGGGAAGAAAACCACAACCAAGTTGCCACAGCCATATATAATCCGTACAAGATTTGTACGGACTGAGGAGTGCCAGGATCAATCACCAAGGTAAACAAGGAAAGGAAAAACAATGTCGCTTTTGGGTTCAATGCGTTCACCAAAAAGCCGCGCCGCAGTGCCTGCATGGCACTTTCCTCGGTCGCAGATGGGGTAGCTGCTTGCTGTGAGGCCGGGTTGGCACTTGCACGTAAAGCCTGAATACCCATGTACGCCAGGTAAGCGCCAGCTAGGTATTTAAAGACATTAAATAACTCCGGCGATTGCGCTAACAACAACGCGACACCAAGCAGACAATAAGTGACATGCACCAATATCCCTAACCCTACTCCTGCGCTGGTCATCAGAGCATTACGGCGACCAAAGCTAATGCTTTGTTTCAGTACAACGGCAAAGTCAGGCCCGGGGCTGGCAACCGCAAAAAAATGTGCCAGCGCAATCAAAACAAACTCATCCAGATAAGGCGACACGACTGCGATCCTCCAGTGCCAGTAAAACGGGATCCGGAGACGTTTTTAAAATGCCCTGAAGCTGTTTACAGGCTTTTTTATACAATCCTTTGAGGTGGGGTTTAAGGTGTTTCGCACCGTTATATTGTGGCTTGAAATGACACACCAAGGCATGCACAAAGATCGTTTCTGCCTCACTGAGGGCAGCCTGCCGATTGGCATAGGCATTATAACAAGAGCCACACCCACCTCTGAAATGGTAAGCACTGTTACTCAACATCACACCAAACCCCATGTACACAGCCAGCACATCTGCGGCAACGGGTAAATGTTCCTGACCGCCTGGTGGTAATTTACCCACCTGATGAATCAAAATCATCGCCAGAGAACCAGCTAAACTTGCAACCATATCCTGAGGCTGGTTGATTTGATTAGGGTTATAGGAAAGAGCAATCGGCATAGCTGGTTTTTCCGACACCGACACCTGCTCTCCGCGCAATCCACCACTAAGCGTAAAATTTGGGAAGGTCTGCTGCAACGGCATTTGCTGCGGTGGTAATAAAGCAACAGGCCAGTGCTGCAACCCGGCATAATCGCGCACCCGGCCAAACACAGTTTGTGCCATTTGCTCAACACTATTAACCTGATCCGGGAAGTCCTGCACGGTAGGCTCAACAATCCGTGTGTGACGGAGAAAAAAATCGACGTCAAAATGCTCAACCGCCCAGCCAAACAAATGAATTAACTGCTGAGCCTGAGCGTCTTCCAGTAGCGGTTTAGATTTAAATATCGCCAGCATAATATCCTGTCTTCTATATCAAAACATGCCAGTTCCGGGCGCTCTCACCGCCCACTTATCACTTGGCATTGCAAGAAAAGATTCATATCATATTGCCATATTAGCGACAATTACCCTGTGATACCATGCCTCATCTGATCATTGAACACTCTGCCCATCTGAATATTTCCGTTTCTGAACTTGTCCAGGCCGTCCATCAAGGTGCTGAACGTACTCAGCTGTTTGATCCTTCGTCCATTAAAACCCGGGCAATTGCTTATCACGACTATCATCTGGGTAGCGACCACAGAGGCTTTATTCACGTGCAAGCCCACATTATTTCCGGCAGAACGATAGCACAAAAGCAACTGCTGAGTGAGACGCTACTACATGCGCTGAACGCAGTAGTCGATGGCGAGCAACTCCACCTCAGTGTTCACCCCTATGACTTAGAGCCAGAGATCTACCGCAAGAACTGACGTATAATAGCCCTTAATCAGAGCTGCTCTCAGCTCACCCGCATTGACGTGCGGGTCATTTTCAATTTACAGAGCAATCACTATGAAATTCCCCTGTCGTTTAGATAAGTTTGTCAGCCACATCCAGGAGCTGCCTCGCAGTAAAGTCAAAATAGGGATCAAAAAAGGCCTGGCCGTTGTCAATGGCGTCACTATCAGCAAAGCAGATTATTCTGTTGGGCAGGATGATCTAGTCGAATGGGACCAGACGCCACTGGTTTATCTCGGTAAGCGTTACTATATGCTGAACAAACCGACTGGTTATGTGTGCGCCAATCAGGACGACCTGCACCCCACCGTTTTTGAGCTTTTGGACGAGCCCAACTTAAAAGATTTTCATGTTGCGGGGCGGCTGGACCTGGATACCACTGGACTCGTTTTAATTACCAATGATGGCGACTGGTCTCATCAAATCACCTCACCAAAGAAACAAAAGTACAAAACTTACCTGGTTGAAACACAAGAAGCACTCACCGAAGAAGCACTCGAGCAACTACGTCAGGGTGTCGCGTTGCACAATGAAAAAAGCCTCACTCAGCCCGCCATAGCAGAGCAGCTGGATAAGTATGCGCTACGCTTATCTATCTGCGAAGGAAAGTACCATCAGGTGAAGCGTATGCTAGCAGCGGTCGGTAATAAGGTCGTAGAACTGCACCGAGAAAATGTTGCTGGTATTGAGCTGGATACGAAACTGGCGGCCGGTGAGTACCGCTTACTCAGCGATACGGAAGTTAACATAATTAATGCAAGGTAAAACGCTGTCACCCCCTATAGTGAGGAAAAATCATCTAAGATTACTGTTATAATGACCTTTTTCAGCTTTCCACAATACGGAATTCGTGTTAAATCATTAAATCAGATTCTGCTACAGGGGCATCACGTGTTTTCATCACTTACTTTAAGAACAAAAATCATCCTATTTGCAGCTTCTATTTTTGTTGCCCTCATTCTGGTGGCAATTGTTGGGCTGCAATCCCTCAGACATGCAAGCGAAACAGACAATATTGCGCGTATCAATCAACTGATGAAAAGCACAGCCAATATAGTGCAGCAGTTTGAAGGGTTTGTGCGCAGCGGCGCCCTGACAGAGGAACAGGCCAAAACACTCGCATCGCAGATTTTACGAGAAAACAAATATCACGACTCTGAGTACGTGTACGTGGTGGACAGTGAACTCAACTTCATCGCTGCGCCACATGACCCGCATTTACACGACACCAGCTTCAACGACTTTAAAGATGCCAACGGTAATAGTATCGGGCGCATGGTGGAACGTTTGGTCGGCTCGCAAACAAATCGTATCATTACCTACAACTGGACATCACAGCGCAATGGCACCGTCGCAGCCATGACTTCAGTCGTGCAAAAAACCCCTCTGTTCGGCTGGTATGTAGGAACTGGTATCAGTTATCAGGAAGTCGATGAGCGCTATTGGGATACTGCAAGCTGGCTCGCGTCTTTGTCATTACTTATCGCCGTCGCACTGACCTTTGCTTTAACTCGCTTTGGCTTGTCTCTGTCTAACAAACTAGGCGCAGAGCTGGATGACGTCCTCGACATCGTTCAGGAAGTTTCGCGTGGTAACCTCACTTCACAGATCCACAACGACAACGCCAAACCAGACAGTATTCTGGCTGGCATGGAATACATGCAAGAAGGACTAAAAGGTGTGGTTGGCGGGCTAAAATCTGTCAGCGATTCGCTTAATGAACAAAGCCACAATGGTGAAGCTCGTTCTAATGAGCTGGAGTCACTCACTCGCAGCCTGAGCGAAGAAACCCAAATGGTGGCATCAGCAATCACCGAACTCACCGCCTCTGCGCAAACCGTGGTTGAGCACGCAGAGCAAGCAGCTGACTCTGTGCAACAAGCAGAAGGCCAGGGGCAAAGTGCCGATAAGCTCACGACTAAAGCGTCTGAAGCCATTGCCCTATTAGAGCAGCAAATCGACAGTGCAGGTAATAATATTCAGGTGCTTGATGAAGAGGTAAAAAACATCGCCAATGTACTGAGTGTGATCCAAAGTATTGCGGAGCAAACCAATCTGCTGGCATTGAACGCTGCGATTGAGGCGGCACGTGCCGGAGAGCAGGGTCGCGGGTTCGCAGTCGTTGCCGACGAAGTCAGACAGCTGGCACAACGCACCCAAAGCAGCACAGAAGAAATCCATACCATGATTGGTAATCTTCAATCTGCAACTCAGGAAGCCAAAGCATCAGTTACCCTGAGTATTGCCACCAGTGAAAAAACCGTGACAATGTCTAACGAAGCCAGTGAAGCACTGAAACGGGTGGCTGAATCGCTCAGTGCAATATCGCAAATGAGTGACCAGATTGCCCAAGCCGCAAAAGAACAGCTTGCAGCCGGAGAAGACACCGCACACCGTGTGGTAACCATATCAGATACTGCCAGTCAGACAGCCCAGGTCTCACACCATGCGCATCAGGCAACTGACAGCATCACGGCATTAACGCATCAACTGGAAAAAGAAATGGCAAAATTTAAAGTTTAGCAACGTAGTTAATATTCAGATTTTCAAGAAGAAAAAATGAAATGAACAATATAATTAACAATTAATTAAAGTTATATGAAAAATTTCATTTCACTTTTCCGGACTAGGTGGTAAATTTATTAACCAGAGCTTAATAGACCTTATGTTGTGCTGTATGAAATAAATCATATATGATAGGTCTTAAAGCACACCCAGTTCATCTAAATTACGTTTGCGTGACGTGCACGTAATTTACAGATGAATGAGCAAAGGCGGATGCAGTGCCTATACTCTAGAAGCTGACTAGCCAGTTATTGCAGTCGTTTTGGTTAGGCAAACAACAATGACATAAGGAACATCAATATGAAATCTCTTTCATTCACTGATTGCCAAAAAGTCGCTGCCGGTTCCAGTGTGTTACACCCTGTTAGACCCAAAGGCCAACAAACTTCCCAAAAATTAGAGACAAAACGTACTTCGACATGACAAAGGATTTATCGATTAAAGACCTGCTACTACCATACGTCGTGATGGTAGTAGTCATTTTTATTATGCAGGATGCAACCTATGTGTTCATCCTCTCTTGTATTGCAATCATCTCTCTGGTTTTCCTGATCGGACTGCGGATCAAAGACATTAATATTTGCGTCCTCGCTATGATGAATTTGTCATCCATACTGATCGAAAATCTGCTGTTTTCCACAGGCCTGATAAGCCTTTACTCGGACGAAGAAAATCGCCTGCTACAAAACAGCATTATATTCGGCCTTTCCATGGCCAGAGAGCTTCTGATTTTGGTGCTCCTCACCTATCGCGTTGAAATCACCAAATGGTTGTTTCCTAAGCATCAGATCCGTGCCACCTTTGCTGACAGCATCATGCCCTGGCTCTACCTCATAGGCGCAGCCATCAGCTTCTTCGCACTGATAGAGAACTACTTCCGTAATGGTAAAGGATACGATATTACCTTCTTCTTTTACGCCTTTGAAATTACAGGCTATCTGATCTTTTCCACCATATGTGCCATGCTGGTTGCGCTAACGGTGATCTCTTATAAAGAAGCCTATGAGCTGAAAGTTCCGACCATTAAAAAACGGAGTTAACATTCGAAAGGCAAACCTGTATAGTCCATCGACAGGTTTGTCTGAATAACATTCAGGGATTTGATGCATGGCCTTCGCGGTCCACTTTCGCTATATCAATAGCCCTTTGCTGATGGTCATAGTCGCACTCAGTCTGATATTGATCATTCTTCGCGACGCAACTTTCTACGTCTTTTCGGCATACTCTCTCTTACTTAGCGGCCTGTTTATCATTGGTGTCCGACTGAAAGATGTGAACCTGTGCGGGTTAACGGGACTGGCCCTGTTTCCCATTATTTATGAAAACTTGCTATTCTCAACTGGCCTGATCAGCCTGACCTCAGAGACGCAAAACCGTCTGTTCCAAAACAGTCTGATTTTTGGTCTGCATTTTATCAAAGAGCTTATTTTACTAGTGCTGCTAATCTACCGGATGGAGATAACTAAACGCCTCTTTCCAAACAGAAATATCTATTATACTTTTGCGGATACCCTGCTGCCATGGCTATGTTTGCTCACCGCCATATTTAGCTTTTTAGCCTTATTCGAGAACTATCTGCGTAATGGCAGAGGATATGACATCACCCTTTTCTTCTATGCATTTGAGGTAACGGGCTATCTGTTTTATTCATCAGTGTGTGGCATCCTCTTAGTGCTCACCGTGATCACCTACCAACAACAGCGTCTGAGCCCGCAAGGTAGCGACAGATAGATAGATCAATCAGTGTGAAAGAATGGGTTATCCAGATATATCGGCTGTGCTGTCGCTAAGAAGGAGAGATCAAAATAGCGCGCCAGTAATTGCTCATACTGACCACTGTCTTTCAGGCGCCTCAAACCCTGATCCAGCTTTTCTGCCAGTTCTGGTTTTTGCTTGTTCACAAAAAAGTAGAAGTGTGCTGGGTATGACAAATAAACACCAGGCAATTTGACCAGTTCAGCGGCAGATTGAGCTGCGAGCTCAGAATCCACCTCAACCACTGAACGGGGAAAATAGTCTGCTTGTTGCTTGATCACCAAATCAAACATCGCCTGGTAATTCACTATCGGCCTGACCTTTAATCCGTTAGCAGCCAGTATCTTGGTATCCGGCCAGTCATGTCCCTGCACAGCAACCAATTTAGCTAGCCCGGCTTTGCTTTGAACAGCTTCAAACCGGGTCAGTTGCTCGCGATGTACCAGCAGCGCACGCTTGCCAATCAGGCCATCAAAGAGTGGAAACTTAACCGCGATGGCCAGCTTTTCTCGCGCCGGACTCGACATGCTCCAGTGCAGGTCAACCTCACCTTTGCTCAATGCCAGTAACGTTCTTTGTTGATGTGGGTGGACCTTAACATGTTGAATATCAACGGGGTATTCAGCCGCTTTTAGCGATAAGTCGAGCAATTCGTAAAGAAACAAATCCCGGTCATAGAGGGGCCGCATTTCTTTTGCAACATAAATGGTGGACTTTGCCTCGACCGCCGCACCAAGCAGTAACAGCATCAGATAGATAACCCGTTTTACCATACACCACCTAGCTCATATTGAATTGTCAGTCCTGTATTGTGCAATCCAAGGACATATCACCCTGACCTCCAAACTACACCTAACTGCAACAATACTCAACCGAGATTGTGTTGTCATAAATCGCTGAATTAAGTAGCCAAGCTACTGACCGCCTCTAACCGCACGACCGGAGCACTGGGCTTGCGACGATTACAGACAAACAAATAACTGTTGCGATAGCGCTTGGCCTCTTTTTTCGCGTCGGTTGCCAATGCAGCGACCTGATGGCTGTTACTACAGGATTCCACATCCGGTGATACCAGCCCGATAGATAACGTCAGTAACGGCACAAATTGCTTCTGACCTTCACGATTACTGGCCCAGTAACCGCCAGCCGCAACATGCTCTGGCGTAAAGAAAGCTTTAGACTGGGCTTCAAAGCGCTGAATTATCTCATGGCACAGGTTTTCAGCATCGTCGTTGTCAAACACCACCATAAAGTCATCGCCGCCAATATGGCCGACAAAGCAGTGGCTATGTTTACACACAGCGACTGTCACCTCTGCCAGTAACTTAATCACACTGTCGCCACTGGCGTAACCATAAAGGTCATTAAATTGCTTAAAATGATTGAGGTCGATGTAGGCGAGCGAAAAGCCATGCATAGCACGTAGGCGTTGTTCAATGGCCTCATTGATAGCCACATTGCCCGGCAGCATGGTTAGCGGGTTGGCGTGTTGCGCATGGCGGATCTTTTCGTCGGTAATGTGCTTCAGGATATCCCTTAAAGGTGCCAAACCCAGATAGCGTCCTTCCCGGGTAATAATAATATGACGTCGGATGTCGAATTCATGCTCAGTGATCAGCTGGCTGACACTGTCGAGTTGCTCTTGCTCATCAACAATCAGCGGTTGTTTGTCCATTAGCTCAGTCACTGGCTTTTTATCGAATAAGGCATGACCATAGGGTGCAGCAAACACTTCCGTCAACTGATCCCGATGCAGCAAGCCAACAGGCTGTCTTGCATCATTCACTACAGTCAAACTCATCAGTCGTTTATCACGCTCAAAATGTCGATGGGCATCAAGACATTGAGTACAGGTGTGGATTGCAGCAACGTCCTTCGCCAGCCAGCCAATCGCAATAGACTGCTCAAATGGATTATCCTTACTGCTGCTGTGACGATGCTGTGCCAGATTGATCATCTCCAGAGCCGGCTGCTCACTTGGTTTAGCCAACAGATATCCCTGCGCATTCACAATCCCTAACTGCTCCAGTAAAGCGAGCTCTTCCATCCGCTCAATGCCCTCTGCAATCACCGCAGTATTGGTTGCCTTAGCCAGTTCAATAATAGACTTGAGAAACTCTCGTTTAACGATACTCTGATCGCAATAGTCGATGAAATAACGATCCACTTTAACAAAGTCAGGACAGAGTTCTGACCACTGCTTTAGCCCGGAATAGCCTGCACCTAAGTCATCAATGGCGATAGTGAAACCCAGCTGACGGTAGTGGGCTATGGTCTTTAACAACAAAAAACCATCATCGACCTTATCTTGCTCAGTCACTTCAATCACTATACGGCTGGCTGCCAATCCAGCCTGTTCAACCAGGTGTAAGGTTTCCCCCCTCGGATGACGAGGGTCCAGCAGTGCTTTTGGGCTAACATTAAGAAACAGCTTGCCGGGCAATTGTTGCGCCACAAACTGAGTAATGGCCCTCTGACGGCACAACAATTCCAGCTCCGACAGACGATCGTAGCGACTGGCTGCCGCGAACAAACTATCAGGTTGCTCCAACACAGAACCACGCTTACCGCGGCTTAAAGCCTCGAAGCCCAGCACCTGCTCCTTTGCCAAGTCATAGATTGGCTGGAATGCCGTATAAACGGCTTTGTTAGCGATGATTTCATCCAAAAGGATCTGCGTTGAGTCCACTGCTCGATGACCAAGATGAGGTTTGATTGATAATCGAGCAAATTATCAATTTTACATGACAGTTATATGTCAAAAAGACGATTGTACCTAATTTGATGTTGAATCATTTGCAACTCCCTGTTGCTTTATGCTCACCTCAACGCGTTTAAATGCTTGTTTTACCTGTTCAATATGGGCCATCACCTCGACCATTTCCAGTTCCGCTTCCAAATACGCGTCGTCGCCTGCAAGCCCCCCTTTTGCCATCACCAAAACCGTCGCAGGATGCACCACTAAATCTTTGCTATGATAGCACACCGGATCGGGTAACTCAGGCAACTTGCCATCGCCATGATAGTCTTGTTCCAGTGCTGCAAGAGACATCTCAGCCAAAGACGCTCTGAGTGTCAATACCGCATCCAGATAAGACCGGCACTGTGGGTAAGCCCGTTTAAAGGCATCCAGGACCACATCACTTTGCTGTATCAGGTCATCCGCACGAGCCTGGATCACCCCTGCATCACGCTGGATACGAATGTCTGTCAGTAACTCGCTGGCTAACAACGCATACGGTTCAATGCCACTGCCCTGCTGAACAGATGTCGCAGCCCGGGCATTAGCCGCCGGCCCTGATGGCTCAGAACACCCGAATAGCGATAAGCAAACGAATGCCGCTGCACATTCCTTACGCATAGTATTTCCCCCGTTCTCACAAAAAAGCCGCGATACAATCGCGGCTTCCGTTAGCTAGTTGGTTGATTATGGCATGGCATCCAGATCGGCGCCTTCTTTTTCCACTTCAACCGGGATCAGATCTTCCTTACTCACGCCCATCGCAACCGCCACTGAACTGGCGACATAGACTGATGAGTAAGTACCGATGAATACACCGAATAACAAGGCCGTTGCAAACCCATGGATGGTCTGGCCACCCCAGACAAACAGGGCAACCAATACCAGAATAGTTGTGATTGATGTCACTAACGTTCGGTTCAGTGTCTGTGTCAGCGAGATATCAATAATCTCCAACGTGTCATCAATACGAACTTTACGGAAGTTTTCGCGGATCCGGTCAGATACAACGATGGTATCATTCAGTGAGTAACCTATCACGGCGAGGATCGCGGCCAGAATCGTCAGGTCGAACTCCAGTCCAAGCAATGAGAATAAACCCATGGTCAGGATCACATCGTGGAACAAAGCGGCAACCGCACCGACAGCAAAACGCCACTCGAATCGAAACGCAACATAGATAAGGATACACAGCAATGCAGTCAGCATTGCCAGACCGCCCTGCTCTTTGAGGTCCTCACCCACACTCGGGCCAACGAACTCGATACGACGCATTTCAACGTTGCTGTCGACCTGCTTCAGCGCATCAACCAGTTGGTTACCCAGGATTTCAGCTTTCACATCATCACGCGGAGCCAGACGTACCAGCACGTCCTGACTTGAACCAAACAGCGTGACCGATGCATCCGGGAAGCCATTCTCTGCCAGCGTACTACGTACTTTTGGCAAGTCCGCAGGCTGCGAAAAACCCACCTCTACTGCCGTACCACCAGTGAAATCCAGACCCATGTTCATGCCTTTGAACGTCAGGCTAAAAATAGAGGCCAGGATCAGTAGCGCAGAAAATGCCATTGACACTTTACGTGCCGACATAAAACGGATGGTATCTTTAATTCTTAATAACTGCATGTCCGTCTCCTAGATTGAAAGCGAGTTAATTCGCTTGCCACCGATGACCGCATTGATCACCGCACGAGTACCGACGATAGCCGTAAACATCGACGTTAAGATACCTATAGCCAGTGTCACTGCGAAACCTGCAATCGGACCTGTCCCCACTGAGAACAGGATCACCGCAGCGATCAGCGTGGTGATGTTGGCGTCGAAAATGGTGCTAAAGGCACTGTCATAACCATGATGAACGGCTTGCTGAGGACTACGTCCTTCACCCAACTCTTCACGAATACGCTCGAAAATCAGTACATTAGCATCAACTGCCATACCGACGGTTAGTACGATACCAGCAATACCAGGTAACGTCAGTGTGGCCCCTGGGATCATCGACATAACGCCCACAATCATGACCAGGTTGGCAGCCAACGCCAGGTTCGCAACCAGACCAAAGCCTTTGTAATACATCAGCATAAATGCCAGTACGAATGCAAAGCCCAGAACAACCGCAGTCATACCTGCCTGGATGTTTTCCTGACCTAAGCTAGGACCCACCGTACGCTCTTCAACAATTTGGATCGGCGCAACCAGTGCCCCTGCTCGCAGCAACAGGCTCAGGTTATGGGCTTCTGCCGGCGTGTTAATACCGGTGATTTGGAAAGAACTGTTCAAACGCGCCTGGATAGTTGCCACATTGATGACTTCTTCCACTTTGATTGGCGGCAGCGCTTTACCATTCTTGTCGACTTTACCTGACGGCTTGTATTCGATGAAAACAGTTGCCATCGGTTTACCAATCGCACGTTTGGTAAAGGCACTCATTTTCGCACCACCTTTGCTATCCAGGTTGATGCTTACTTTAGGGCGTTGATACTCATCAAGACCAGACTGTGCGCCTGTGATGTGCGACCCTTCCAGTACCACACGTTTTTTCACAACAACGGGATAACCGGCCTGGTGCATGATCACTTCAGAACCCGGAGGCACGCGACCCTGAGCTGCCGCTCGGGCATCAGCATTTTGGTCAACTTCACGGAATTCCAGCGTCGCCGTCGCGCCTAAAATCTCTTTCGCACGCGCGGTATCCTGTACACCTGGCAGCTGAACGATAATACGTTCCGCACCCTGGCGCTGTACGTTCGGCTCTGCTACACCCAGCTGGTTGATCCGGTTACGAATGATGGTTTCGTTTTGTTTGATGGCGTAGTCACGCAGTTCTTTGATTTTCAACTCGCTCAGCGTTGAGAAAAACGCCAGGCCGTTGCTGCTGTCATTGATAAACAGATTACCCGGGTAACGCTTTTTAAGAAAACGCTCAGCGGCATCTCGGTCTTCATCAGAACGCATGACCACCTGAATACGGTCACTGTTGGCAACACGACGAATCGAGCGATAACGTAGTTTTTCTTCTCTTAGATCGCTCTTATAATCCTGCTCCATCTGCTCAAATGCTTTGTCCATGGCCGTTGCCATGTCCACTTCCATCGTAAAATGAACACCACCGCTCAGGTCCAGACCCAGTTTCATTGGGTTAGCACCTAAATTCTTTAACCAGTCAGGCTGTGCAGGTGACATGTTTATGGCAGAGATATAATCGTCACTCAGAGTATTACGCAGCAGATCCTGCGCCTTTAGCTGATCTTCAACATTCGTGAAGCGGATCAAAACCTGGCCATTTCAAGGGCAGTCGATTTTACGGTGAGGCTATTGTCTTTAAGTGTTTTATTTACCTGGTCGAGCACACTGAGATCGGCATTGGTACCTTTAGTACCAGAAACCTGTATGGCCGGATCACGACCATACAGGTTAGGTGTAGCGTATAAAATACCTACGGCCAATACAGCGAGCACAAGTAAATATTTCCACATTGGGTACTTGTTTAACACTGGATCATCCTTATTGCTAGTTTATAGCGACTTCATTGTGCCTTTTGGTAGCACAGCTGAAATCGCTGATTTTTGTACCGTTACTTCTGCCTGATCATTCAGGGCAATAACGATAAAATCTTTGTCTTCTGCAACCTTAGAGATTTTACCAACCAGGCCACCCTGAGTTAGTACTTCATCACCTTTGGTCAGCGCACTCATCAGATCTTTATGCTCTTTGACACGCTTCGCTTGTGGGCGGTAGATCAGGAAATAGAATACCAGACCAAAAATACCCAGCATGATCAACATGCTCCACTCGCCACCGGCTGGTGCTGCGGCTGCCGTACTGGCATGCGCGCTAGACATAAATAAGCTCATAGCTCTTCCTCATTTAATTTTTATTGCAAACTGTTATTCGGTGTCGGCCAACGGCGGAACCGGTCTGTCACGTCGGGCATAGAAATCAGCCACAAACTGATCAAATGTACCGGCCGCAATGGCCTCACGCATCCCTTCCATCAGGCGCTGATAATAACGCAGGTTATGGATAGTATTAAGACGCGCACCTAAGATCTCGTTGCACTTATCCAAATGATGCAAATAAGCACGTGAGTAATTTTTACAAGTGTGGCAATCACACTCAGGATCCAACGGGCCAGTGTCTGTTTTATGCACCGCGTTACGGATTTTAATCACACCGCCAGTGATAAAGAGGTGACCATTTCGAGCGTTACGGGTTGGCATCACACAGTCAAACATGTCGATACCACGGCGCACCGCTTCAACCAAATCTTCTGGCTTGCCCACGCCCATCAGGTAACGCGGTTTTTGTTCTGGCATCTTGTAAGCACAATGATCCAGAATATTGATCATATCTTCTTTTGGCTCACCCACAGACAGACCGCCCAGCGCATAGCCATCAAAGCCAATGTCCTCAAGCCCAGCCTGAGATTCAGCGCGTAGCTCCGGGTACATGCCGCCCTGAATAATACCGAACAGAGCAGATGGGTTGTCGCCATGTGCTTCTTTCGAGCGTTTAGCCCAGCGTAATGACAACTCCATTGAGTCGCGCGCTTCTTTTTCAGTAGCAGGGTATGGCGTACATTCATCAAAAATCATCACAATGTCCGAGCCCAGATCACGCTGAACTTCCATCGCTTTTTCCGGTGAAAGCATGATCCGCTCACCGTTGACCGGAGACTGGAATAACACGCCTTCTTCACTGATCTTACGCATAGCCCCTAAGCTGAATACCTGGAAACCGCCCGAATCAGTTAAGATTGGCTTATCCCAATTCATAAAATCATGCAGATCACCATGTTGTTTGATGATCTCGGTGCCCGGACGTAACATCAAATGGAAGGTGTTACCCAGACAGATGTGTGCACCAGTGTCTTTTAGTTCGTCTGGCGTCATACCTTTTACGGTACCGTACGTACCCACAGGCATAAATGCCGGTGTTTCAACCACTCCGCGATCGAAAATCAGGCGGCCACGACGCGCTTTACCCTGTGTACAATCTAATTCAAATTTCATACTTACCTCTGGTCGGAAAAACAGTCCAACTTACTCTTAACCAGATGCGACACCTGGCCATACTGAAAACCGTCCGATTCTACCATAGTGGCAATAATATTGGGGCTAAATTAGCACTTTAAAGCGCCAAGCCACAGAATTCAGGGGTTAAAATAGAGAAACCCAGCCTTAATGCTGGGTTTTTACAATTATGCTTTGTCCTGCCTGGTCAGGAACATGGCATCACCATAGCTGAAGAAGCGATACTGCTCGGCAATCGCAGTTTCATAGGCGTGCATAATATGCGACTGTCCCGAAAAGGCACTCACCAGCATGATCAATGTTGACTCAGGCAGATGGAAGTTGGTCACCATGGCGTCAACCAGTTGGAACTGATAGCCCGGATAAATGAAGATATCGGTGTCACCATAAAACGGCTTCAGCTCATCCGGGTGCGCTTTGGCAGCAGACTCCAGTGAACGCACAGAGGTTGTGCCAACTGCGATAACCCGACCACCACGCTGACGCGCAGCGGCAATTGCCTCGACCACTTCCTGAGGTACCTCAATATATTCAGAGTGCATTTGGTGGTCATTCACATCATCCACACGCACAGGCTGGAAGGTTCCCGCACCAACGTGAAGCGTCACAAACGCCATCTCGACGCCCTTGTCTTTTAATTGGGTCATCAGCGCGTCGTCAAAATGCAGGCCGGCGGTAGGTGCTGCAACGGCGCCCGGCTTCTCCCCATACACAGTCTGGTAGCGCTCTTTATCTTCTTCTTCGTCAGGACGATCAATATAAGGCGGCAACGGCATATGACCGATTTCGTCCAGAATCGATAACACCGAAGCGTCACCGTGGAACTTGAGCTCAAATAGCTCCCCGTGGCGGGCAACCATAGTCGCTTTGGCTTTACCTTCAAGTAGTATCTCTGCGCCTTCTTTTGGCGATTTACTCGCTCGTACATGTGCCAACACACTGTGCTCATCCAGTACTCGCTCAACCAACACTTCCAGCTTACCACCCGTGGCTTTTTGCCCGAACATCCGCGCCGGGATCACTTTGGTATTATTGAAAATAATGAGATCTTCCGGATTGATCAAATCGACAATGTCCTTGAACACTTTGTGCTGTAAATCACCAGTGTTGCCATCCAGTGTCAACAAACGACTACTGGAGCGTTCTTTTTTAGGGTGGCGAGCGATCAGCTCATCAGGGAGTTCAAAACTAAAGTCAGCAACGCGCATAGAAGACCTCAAATTAATGCAAATAGGCGCCAAGTCTAGTGATCCACCTACGCTAAATCAAGTGCTGAGGTAAAACTATGTAACGCTTGTCAGTATAGAAAAATAGCTTTAATCTAGTCGCTATTGTACGAAAATTCGCAGCTAAAACGCGCCGTATCGTGCCCCCTAAAGTTCCGGGCACATCCTAAGTGCACAAAGCGAGACATATCACTGACTGTAAGGGCAAAAACTTGTTTACTTATTTCATGGGTTTAAGGTAGTAACACCATGGCAAAGCAACTCACATTATTGCTGGTTAATGCGGATCAACAAGAGCGCCAGCTGATCGTCAAAACCTTGTCCTCGCTGAATGTCTTTCGCATCGTTGAGCACAGTGATACGCAAGCGGCATTGGGTGTATTAAAGCAACAAGCCGTAGATTTAATCATTACCGGGCTAAATGTCGGAAAAATTGATGGCTGGCGATTTTCTCGTATGGTGCGCTCCGGACTATTAAAAACCCCGAAAAATACCCCAATTGTACTGACGCCCCCCACTTATTGTGAACGTATTGCTGAAACCACAGCACGCAGTTATAGCATAGATGCAGTGCTGCCTCTGGAGCGTCAGGATGTACTGCCTCAGGTACTGGCAAATGTGTTATCTACACACCTGGAAAAAAGCAGTCGCTTAAACCTGCTGTTGCTCGAGCCGGATCAAACCCGTGCGGATGAGATCTGTCAGCATTTATCCCTGAACTTTACGACCACTCATGTCACCACCACCAATGGGGCACTGTCGCAATTCTTGCAAAATGAGTTTGCAATTGTTTTGCTGGATGCCACCGCAACACACAGTGACTCGGGTAAAGAACTGGTCGCCAATATTTTACAGCACAAACCCAGTCAGGCCATTGTGACCATCATAGACAACCGTGATGCAGACTATGCCGAGCAACTGCTCTTGCTGGGCGTCACCGATTTTGTCCGAGCGCCTTATGATCTGTCTTTACTCAGCAAAGTGTGCGACCACGCGGCCCGTCGTGAAGACTTTATGGTGAGTTATGCGGAATTTGCAGAAAAAGTCGAGCAACTGAGTCGTAGCGAGCGACGCTACAAAGACTTGTTCTCAGCACACCAGCGCATTTTGCTGCACCTCAATACGGTCGTGATGGAGCTGGATACCGCGGGCGTGATCCGCTTTTTAAATCCAGCCTGGGAACAGCTGGTAGGCCACAAACTCAAGGCCAGCATGCATACCAGTATGTTTGACTACGTACTGGCAGAGCATCGGGAAAAACTGGCGACAGTCCTGACTAAGGTCCAGCAGGGTGAGCAACAATCGGCATTGCTTGAGCTACAAGTGATGCAAAGTAACCAATGCTCACTCTGGGTAGAATGTCGTTTTCAGCTCATAAAAAACGTCACCAGTACTGCCACTATAACGGCGACCATAGACAACATTCACGAACGCAAGCAGGCTGAGCTTCAGTTACGCCATCTTGCTTTACACGACACCCTAACGGGACTGCATAACCGCTACTACTTCGATCAGCAATTAAACCTATTCTGTGAACAGGCAAAACAAGACGCACACCTTGAACATGCGCTAATCTATATTGATCTGGACCACTTTAAGATCATCAATGACAGCAAAGGTCACCAGCAAGGTGATATTGTGCTCAAAGAGGTCGCCCAACTGTTTGGTGAACACATTGCAGATGAACACCTGATCTTCCGAATTGGAGGTGATGAGTTTGCGATTTTACTGAAACATACTCCCCTGTTGGATGCACATATGCTGGCTGAAAGTGTCTGTAGCGCCATTGAGCATCATCAGTTTCATTCTGAGGAAGCCAGTTATACTATCAGTTGTTCTATTGGTTTAGCACAGATCACACATCAGAACAGTGATCCCAGTGAGTGCCTAAAGCAGGCCGATATTGCGCTATACATTGCTAAAAACTTAGGCCGTAATCTGGTTCACTGCTACAGCAAAGAAGATGCGCAAAACAGCACCCTGCAAACCGGCCTGGAGTGGGGGCACAATGTGCGTCAGGCTCTGCAAAATAATCACATTGAACTGCACTACCAGCCAATTTGGGATTTCAAACGCAATCAGGTGGCCTACTTCGAGGCCTTATTAAGATTACGTATAGATGACAACCTGGTTTACCCAAACCAGTTTATCCCGGCGCTGGAGTTGCTAAACGATACCTATCTGATGGATCAGTGTGTGATCCGCGAGTGCATTCGCGCCATCGCAAGTCACCCCGAATTACATCAGGTCTCCGTCAATTTATCTGCACAGTCTTTCCTCGATGAACGCTTGTTACCGCATATTCAGTCTTGTCTGGCGGAGTTCCAGGTCGCGGCCAGTGCGATTATTTTTGAGATCACAGAGTCGGCCAGTATTAATAACCTCAGTGCCACACAGGCGATGATTGCCAAACTCAATGAGCTCGGCTGTCACTTCTCTATCGATGACTTTGGCACCGGATTCAGTACCTTCAGCTACTTAAAACAGCTGCCAGCTCAACATGTTAAGATTGACGGCTCGTTTGTACGTGACATGCTCAATGACCCCATAGATTTAGCGCTGGTGAAAGCCGTGAATGACATCAGTCACTCGCTGGATAAGCGCTCAGTGGCTGAGTATGTGGAGAGCAAAGAGATTTTTGACGCACTCAAAGAGATTGGCATTGATTATGGTCAGGGCTACTATATTTCACGCCCATTACCGGTTGAACAGCTTACTGCGGTACTGCAAACTATTTTATCTGAGAAAACAGCCTGCTAGTCTTTTTGTACAAAATTCGACTAAAATATAGCTGCCTCTTGGGTAATTCTCATCTATAATTAAGCGTACATTTTGACGTGTCACTTTAAATAGCTGAAACACAGGTATTTACAAGACATTCAACGGATTTGGACACGTCTGGCTATGGAAATGGAGGAATCGCAATGGTACAGCTGTCTATTATATTGTTGCTCATATACGTTGTTATCGCCGTACAATGTTACCGAAGCGCAAGCCACAAAGGCTACCCTAAACTGTTTTTTACCTTACTGGGCTTAGTGCCTTACTTTAACCTGGTGGTGTGGGTTTACTTATTATTCTTGCCCGACCTCAAATCAAGCCGCCAGTTGGGTTCTCTGGAGTCGTAACCGCACTTCACGGCCCATTTCAGCACTGACTATCACACATGAAGGGCAACAGCCCTTCATGATTTTGTACCAATTCGCTTAATTAAGAGTTCTATTTTGAGGCAAGAAAATAGGGGCGATAACACCGCTCCCGCGTCCTGCTATCGCTGAGGCACCTACGTCCATATAGGCGAGGCTAAAATTTGTGAACCTATGTCTAAGGTATAAGGTTCTAAATGAGAAATTTTTAACGCCGTTAGCGTCTTATTTGCTCCTTCAAATCGAACAAGGTACTAAGTGAAATTGGTATTATTATCGGTTGTTCGTCTCACTGCAATGCTGCGCTACAAACTCGCCCGCTTTGTCACTGAACAATCGAAAATCACGGATCCGTCCGGTGGTCTTGCGCCATAACAAGCCAATCTCTCGATAGGCATCTGGTTGCGGCGCCGTCGCGACCATTGGCTTACCATCCAAGATCCCGGCGTTGAGTGCCATCTGTGGCAAAAAGGTCACGCCATTTTGATATTCCACCATACTCAACAAGGTATGCAGATTGGCAGCTTCGAAAGGGTTGATACACGCACTACGATTAAGGTGACACGCACTGAGCGCATGATCGGTCATGCAATGTTCCCGCTCCAGCAAAAAGACACTTTGCTCAGGCAACACATTAAAATCATCCAGCTGCTCAGGTACCTGGTAGTCCAGGTGACGTACCAAAGAGAAATGGTCCCGGGCTATCACTTGAGTGTGAAATTTCTCTGTCCGGTAGGGCAGTGCCAGCATGCCCATATCGATATGCCCCTGCTCCAACTTGTCGAGTAAGCGGTCACTGGTATCCTCTACCAAAACCAGTTGCAATTCAGGGAAAGCATCTTTACAAAAGCGATATAAGGGCGCGGCAATAAAACTAGCAATGGTAGGAATAATCCCTAAAACCAGTTTGCCCGATAGCGGGTGTTTAAAGCTCTTGGTCAATTCCACCACACTGATGGTGTCACCAATGATGCGCTTAGCACGCTCAACGACCTCTTCGCCCACATCCGTAAACATCAGGCTGCGGTTTTCACGCTCTATCAGTTGGCATCCCAGGGTTTCTTCCAGATTCTGAATGGCACTGCTCAGGGTTGACTGGCCAATAAAACAAGCTTCCGCAGCACGACCAAAATGCTGGTGCTGATGTACGGCAATTAGATACTGTAACTGTTTAATGCTTGGTAAGTTATTCACTTTTTATACCCACAAATAAAAAGACCCCAACACCAAAGGCATTGAGATCTTTTCAAGCTAAAAGTCTGTCCTTTCTGTTAAACGCCGAACGCGCTTCTCAGAATGTAGAATATAACAATAGCAAGGGCAGCGCCAACTGGCAATGTGATAACCCACGAAACCACAATGTTTCTGATCACACCCATGTTTAGCGCGGCAATACCGCGTGCCATACCAACACCCAGTACCGCACCAACCAGCGTTTGCGTGGTTGAGATTGGCAGGCCCGTGCCCGATGCAATCACTACGGTCGACGCAGCAGCAAGTTCAGCAGCGAAACCTCGGCTTGGCGTCAGGTGCGTGATGCCTTCACCAATGGTTTTAATTACTTTTTTACCCAGTACAGCCAGACCGACTACGATGCCGAGACCACCCAAAGGCAAGATCCACCACGCCAATGCAGCCTTCTTGGCAATTTCACCATTGTGCTCCACGATGTTTACCACCGCAGCCAAAGGACCAATCGCGTTGGCAACATCATTCGAACCATGCGCAAACGCCATACAACATGCCGTTAATACCATCAGGATAGCAAACACTTTTTCAACGTTGTTGAAGTGCATTTGTTTATCCGCATTCGGGTCGATTTTCAGACGGTTGATGGCCATTTTACCAATCAAGCCAACAATCACTGCAATACCGATAGCCAGCGCATACCCTTCTACAGCACCCAGATCAACACCGATGTGCTTCAGGCCTTTTTTAATCGTCACCAGTGACATCACGAAACCAGCCAGACCCATATACACAGGCACAAAGCGCTTCGCGTTCTCAAGCGGTTTATCTGTATCGAAAATCAGCTTCTGCGCACTCATAAAGATAAGGTACGCAATAAAGCCAGAAATGGCCGGGGTGACAATCCAGCTGCCCACGATGCCTGCGACTTTACCCCACTGAATGGCTTCGCTGCCCACAGCGACTAGCGCAAAACCTATGATGGCACCAATGATAGAGTGCGTGGTCGAGACCGGCCAGCCTAGCATTGAAGCCAGTAATAACCAGGTACCGGCGGCAAACAGGGCCGAAATCATGCCCAGTACCATCAGTTCAGGTACGTCCATAAATGGGGTTGAATCGATGATCCCCTTACGGATCGTTGACGTTACCTCACCACCGGCCAGGTAGGCACCGGCAAATTCAAAAATCATCGCGATGATGATCGCCTGCTTGATGGTCAGTGCTTTAGAACCAACCGATGTACCCATTGCATTGGCTACGTCGTTCGCACCAATACCATAGGCCATAAAGAAACCAACTGCGGCCGCTATAATAATTAATAGCGTGCCATAGGATGCAATGATATCCATTGTAAAACCTTTAATTCTTAACTAATTGTGTGAAGGCAGATGGTGCACGCTTAACGCGCCAGCATCAGCTCCAGTCGTGAACCTACGCGCTCAGCAATGTCTGCCAGCTCACCAACCCACTCGATGATCTTGTATAAGAACATCACATCAATTGGATTGAGTTCACTTTCAATGCTGCGTAATCCCATACGAATACGGATCTGCATCTCATCGGTATCTTCCTCGATGGCATCCAGTTCAACGAGCATTTTTTCGACCAGTGCAACTTCGCGACCACGGAAACCGGTTTCCAGTAGTTCATCGAATTCGTTAATGGCTTCTGAGGCTTGTTTTGTCGCATCAACACAGCGTGTCAGATACGCCAAAAAATCGGCTTGAATTGATTCAGGGATCTCCAGTTCACGACCAATTACACGTCCAGCGATGTCTTTGGCTTTATTGGCGATCTTGTCTTGGTGGGTAATGAGTTCCAGTAAATCTGTACGTTCTACTGGCATAAACAGACCACGTGGCAAGTGCAGGCGCACTTCACGTTTTAATGTATCTGCTTCTCTTTCCAGGTTACGGATCTGCACACGAAGCGCATCGGCCTCGGTCCATTCCCCTTTGAAGGCATGATTAAAGAACGGGATCAAGGTTTCACTGGCTTGATGGACGATCTTTATGTGCTCTTCAATCGGCTTAATAGGAGACTTTGCGAACACTCCTAAAAATGCATTACTAGGCATAACTGACCCTTAAATCATATTAATATGCATGTGCAGGGCGCAATTTTACAGTATTAAGCCAAATTGTGAACGCTTTTTCGTGTGAAGTTCTGATTAACGGCACAATCACGTTTAACAAACTGTAAGGTTGTCACGCGAAGACAGCAACCTTCTGTTTGCTTAACTCTACAATAAACATAGAAAAAATAGTCAGATAAATCCCCTATAGAGATTGGATAATTTTGTAACGTATGAGCAAGCCTGGGCGGAATTAACTCGAACAAAGCGAGCATATAGCTCGCTCATGTTCATGCCCGCACCAGATCATACTTCCTTTACAAAACAATCCTGATAGCAAGTTAACTCCGTATGCATGGGCCCGACTCCCCCTGCAATCTGGGGCGTCATTTTGTCATTGAGTGACTTACTTTTCATCGCAAGTTGTTTCATACTTTTTTTGTTCAGAGCTAGTTTCATAGTTCATTCCTTCTATTGATTACTTTTTGCTCACAAACAGTTATAAATAAAAAACAACACAGTGTCTACTATTGGTACTTGCTTATTTTTAGTACTACAGTGACTTTTCGATGTCTTCCTGAGAAGTATGGCGAATATCTTTGCCATTAACGAAATAAATTACATATTCTGCAATATTCTGACAACGATCACCGATGCGCTCGAGTGAGCGAACTGACCAGATCAGGTCCATAATTTTTGGAATTGAACGCGGGTCTTCCATCATATAGGTCATGATCTGACGCGTAAGTGCTTCATATTCACGGTCAACTTTAGCGTCTTCTTTATGTACCTCAAATGCCCGCTGCGCATCCATTCTGGCAAATGCATCCAGCACATCATGTAGCATCTGAGAAACCAAACGACCCATGTTTTCAACATTCACCAACAAGTCCTGCTGATCTTTCGTGAAAGAGTCCAGTGCTACTTTCGCAATGCGTTCTGCTTCATCACCAATACGCTCCAGATCTGCAATGGTTTTTGCAATGGCAACAACCAATCGTAAGTCACTGGCCGCTGGCTGACGCTTAGCAATAATGCGAGTACATTCTTCGTCAATGCTCACTTCCATGGCATTCACCTGATAGTCGTTTTCGCTGACTTTACGGGCCTTATTTTCATCACAATGGCTCACTGCATCGAGGGCCAAATTTAGCTGTTGTTCAACCAGTCCGCCCATACTCAGTACATGGTTACGAACGTTCTCCAGCTCTTCGTTAAAGCGGCCAGAGATATGCTTATTAATATTATGTTCCATAGTCAGTTCCTAATTTGTTTCAACACGGCATAGGCGCCTCCTTGTGGAGGCGCTGACTCAGCGCTTTGCTGAGCCCGATGAATTAACCATAACGACCGGTAATATAGTCTTCGGTTTTCTTCTTGGTCGGTGTTGTAAACAGAGTATTAGTATCTGAATATTCGATCAGTTCACCCATGTACATAAAGGCTGTTTGATCGGATACCCGCGCTGCCTGCTGCATGTTGTGAGTAACGATCACCACGGTGTACTTTTCTTTCAGGTCGTTGATCAGCTCTTCAATAACCAAAGTTGAGATAGGGTCTAGTGCCGAGGTTGGCTCATCCAGCAATAATACCTCTGGCTCAATCGCAATTGAGCGTGCAATAACTAGACGCTGCTGCTGACCACCCGACAAACCAAATGCACTGTCGTGCAAACGATCTTTTACTTCATCCCATAAAGCAGCACCACGCAGTGAGCGCTCCACCACTTCATCTAGCTTACGTTTGTCTTTTACACCCTGTAAGCGTAGACCGTAAACCACATTCTCGTAAATAGACTTAGGGAATGGGTTTGGACGCTGGAATACCATACCAACATTACGGCGCAGAGCCGCTACATCAACACTTTTGTCATAAATGTTGGTGCCGTTGAGATTAATTTCTCCCTCAATACGACACGTGTCGACCAGGTCATTCATGCGGTTAATACAACGCAATAGCGTCGATTTACCACAACCCGACGGGCCGATAAACGCTGTTACCTGACCGCGTGGGATCAACATGTTGATATTGCTCAGAGCCTGTTTGTCACCATAGTAAAGGTCAAGGTTTTTGATCTCTAACGCGGTTAGTTCCGGGCTCAAGTTTTCCAGATCCAACTTCTTGCTGGTATCTGCATTATTTACCTGTGGCGCTACTGTAATCATAAATGTTTACCTATTTAAATACTTTACTATTAGTGCTCTAAAGCTCTGAATTTTTCACGTAGGTGGTTACGGATCCCAATTGCAGTGATGTTCAGTGCAATGATCACGGTTACCAGTAAGAAGGCAGTCGCATACACCAAAGGACGTGCCGCTTCTACGTTCGGGCTCTGGAAGCCCACATCATAAATATGGAAACCCAGGTGCATAAACTTCCGGTCAAGGTGAATATACGGGAAGTTACCATCCAGCGGCAAGGTCGGTGCCATTTTCACCACACCCACCAGCATCAGCGGTGCAACCTCACCGGCTGCTCGGGCAACCGCCAGGATCAGACCGGTCATAATTGCCGGGCTGGCCATAGGAATAATAATACGCCATAAGGTCTCGGCTTTGGTCGCGCCCAATGCCAGCGAACCATGACGCACTGTGCTTGGAATACGGGACAAGCCTTCTTCGGTCGATACAATCACCACAGGCAGCGTCAGGATTGCCAGTGTCAGTGCTGACCAAATCACGCCTGGCGTACCAAATACCGGACTCGGTGCAGCTTCTGGGTAAAACAGAGCATCTAGTGAGCCACCCAGCATATAAACGAAGAAACCTAAACCGAATACACCGTATACGATAGACGGAACACCTGCCAGGTTGATCACCGCAATGCGGATCATCTTAGTCACAGCATTTTTCGCAGCATATTCGTGTAGGTAAATCGCAGCAACAACACCAAATGGGGTCACAATTACCGCCATCAGCATAACCATAAACACAGTACCAAAGATGGCCGGGAATACCCCGCCTTCAGTATTCGCTTCGCGTGGGTCATCGCTGATGAATTTACCAATCTGCGACATATAATGGCCTACTTTTGCAAAGAAGCCCATGTCATTCGGGAACCAGAAGTCTAATACCTGATATAAAGGTAGTGTCACTTCTTCACCACGCATGTCACGCACAACCACTTCGTCACGCTTTGCACCGTTACGCAGTTCAAATAACGTTTTTTCCAGTACTTTATATTCATCACGTAAGGCTGCACGTTGTGCTTCCAGATCAGCGATGATTTCAGGCGTCAGTTCATTATCCAACTGATAAGCACGCTCTTTAAGACGTAAACGCTCCAGTTCATAGTTAATGTGACCAATCTCGCCGTTTTGCAGGTCAAGTGCTTCATCGTTCAGATCAACAGCACGTTCAACCATCTCTTCCAGCGCTTCTACCGGATTGTCAGTGACAACCTGACCGTCACGAATAACACGCTCAACGTAGCCGTAGAAGTTACCATTTTTAGTACGCTCAAAGACTGCTATCTGCGCCGGCTTAGACTGGCTTTGGATATCGGTGGACAAGATCCAACGGAAATCCAGCTCAACGTACTCACGGTTACCCGTTTTTACCAATAAACGCTCGATGTACTCGCCTGGGTGATTAGAAAAATCCAGGCCAGTTGCTTCCAGCCGAGATTTAGGCACTAACTCTCTGTCGTAGATTTCACCAATGACGGTTTGTTTCTGAACCGAGCCTTGCAGGTGCATTTCCACTACTTCGGAAGGCCAGAAAAAGCTCAAACCTTTCCACGCAATCATTGCAAGCAGACCCAGTACCGAGATCAAACTGATGCTGACCGCACCACCTGTCATCCAGATCCACGGAGATCCTGACTTAAACCACTGTCTTACCATGTCATCTCACTCCAGTTACATTGAGCTATATTTTTCACGCAGCTGCTGACGTACAAATTCAGCCATCGTGTTAAATACGAAAGTAAAAATAAACAATACAAAGGCTGCCAGGAACAGGATCCGATAGTGTGAACTGCCAACTTCCGATTCAGGCATTTCTACCGCAATGTTCGCCGCCAAAGTACGCATCCCCTGGAAGATACTCCAATCCATAATCGGTGTATTACCCGTCGCCATCAGTACAATCATGGTTTCACCCACGGCACGACCAAGTCCCATCATCACCGCCGAGAAGATGCCTGGGCTGGCTGTCAGCAGGACTACACGAACCAGGGTTTGCCATTGAGTTGCACCCAGTGCGAGTGAACCATTAGACAGGTGTTTAGGCACGCTAAATACCGCATCTTCAGCAATTGAGAAAATCGTCGGGATAACCGCAAAGCCCATCGCTATACCTACAACCAGAGAGTTACGCTGATCAAAGGTCAGGCCCAGTTCGTTGGTCAGATACTGACGTACGTTTCCGCCGAACATCCATCCTTCAATCACGTCGCTCATGGCAAATGATAACCAGCCAACCAGCAAAACGACCGGGATCAGCAAGATTGAGTGCCAACCGTCCGGGATCAGGTGACGGATGGCTTTCGGCAGCTTAGTCCAACCCAGCGCCGTACCCAGAATGGCCAATGGCAGTAATAGCAGTAGAGCAACAATCGCTGGTAAGTGGCTTTCAATCAGCGGTGCTAACCACAGACCTGCCAGGAAACCCAGAATAACGGTAGGCAGTGCTTCCATGATTTCAACCGTTGGCTTTACCACACGGCGCAACTCACTCGACATAAAGTAAGCAGTATAAATCGCCGCAGACAGGGCAATCGGAACCGCAAACAGCATGGCGTAGAACGCTGCCTTAATCGTACCGAACGAAATTGGTACTAATGAGAATTTGGATTCAAAGTCATCACTGGCAGATGTAGACTGCCAGGTATACGCCGGCTCCGGGTAACCTTCGTACCAAACTTCCTGCCACAATGCCGACCAGGTCACTTCCGGGTGCTCATTGTGGATCTCAAATACGCTCACCTGGTTGCCCGTCAGCAATAACGCTGCATTGGCTCGCGGTGAAATCGCGAAGGCATCAATGGCTTGCTCAGCCACCTTACCGCGCCACAGCTCGGCTTCACTGGTGGTGTAGTAAACGCCCAGCTCACCTTGTTCTGTGGTGGTAAAGAAAGTACGGCGATAGAACTCACTGTGTACTCTCATGTGCTTACTCTTATCGCTGTCAAAAGCACGAATTTTGGCAAACTCACGACCATCGTCCGTGTTCACTTCAAACCATTGCGACACTTCGCCATTGTCGTTTGCCAGCATCAGCGAGTTGGCACCTGCCAGCAACGCCATGCTGACCAGGTTGGCATTTTCTTCGTTAGCTGCCAATAACTGGAATTGCTTGATATCGTCCGCAAAGCGAGTGTCAAAGATATAAATCTGATTTGCAGAACGTACAAAAGTACGCGTTGTGTCTGGCGAAATAAGCAGATCGTCAATGCGACCTTCAATAGGTAATTCAGTACGCGTTACCTGCCATTCCATTTCACCCGAGAACATATTTTCTTCAGCCGCAAACGACGCGAAGATCACGCGCTTGTCGGCTGTCAGTGCAACCACGGCAGTTTTGTCTTCGTAATGACTGAAAGCAAACTTTTTCAGCGCCTGACGCTGCTCATCAACCAACAATTGTTGGCCATCCAGCGGATAACCCAGACGTGGCTTCATCACACGCTGATTACCCGGGAAAGTAACCACAAAATTGGGCTTAAGGATTTGCACCTCACCGTTGTCCAGGCCGTATGCATACTGACCTAGAAATGGTGCACTTTTCGCAAAGCTGGTGATCTGGCCATCAAGCTGTGTTTGCAAAGTGCTCAGCAGCGAGCCCGTGTTGTCGCCCTTTACCTGATAAAAATCAACCTGACCGGTGTTGTCCAGCAGATACGCAATCTCTGTTTGCTCTTCTACACCCAGCGCGAAGTAGCGCTTCTCGGCAGACAATGCAATATCAACCCGTTTTTCGACCTTAGCGGATTCGAAAATAGGCTGAACAACATAAAGCAAATAGAAGAATATCAATAGCAAAGCGACCAATACCATTACCCCACCTGAGGTAATGCCAAACTGGGCAAAGCGGTCCTTTAAGAGACGGCTTCTATCCGTTTTAAAGGATGGTTTTTGCGGATTGGAAGTCATCAAAATACCCTTTCATAATCAAACTGCGGCGCATTATATTTCATCAAGATGACAGTTGTGTTACACCTCAACCCAAGTCTGCCCGCTTTTACAGACTGGCCGTAATTCTGTACTGTCCTTGGCGTATTTTCTCAGCCTGACCGCTTCAAACCACGGACAAACCGTTCCCAACTTTACACCAAAGTACCGATATTGCCTCGAAAAAAATCTCCCACATACAAAGAAAGACACCGCATACGGACAGCCGGGAAATAATGATATTGCGTGCTGTCAAAGGAACTTAACACCCCAAGTAAGGTCTGGATTACAGTGACACCGGTGATTTTTGCAATTTTTTACATTGTATCCATTATCGGAAGTAGACAAATAAGTTTCATTTACTAGGCTTATAGAGCGATTATTCGCTTTCATTCAGGGCTTAGATACCGAGCCACCAATAATAAGAGACATGTGATATGAAGCAGTTAGTACTAACACTTATAGGCAAGGACCAACCAGGTCTCGTTGAAAGGGTTTCCTCAACCATTCTTAACCATCACGGTAACTGGCTAACCAGTAACCTAAGCCACTTCGCCGGACAGTTTGCAGGGATAGTACAGGTTGAAGTAGCAGAGGAGCACTTGCAAGAGCTACAAAACGCCGTACTTGATATTCCGGAGCTGGAAGTGCGGATTGCCAATGGCGAGCAAACCGACAGCACAGAGCCGGAAACACTCAACCTGGTGATCACAGGTAATGACAGACCAGGCATTGTACAGGAGCTGGCAGCGGTGATCCGTCATAAGGGGGCGAATATTACCCACCTTAATTCTAAACAACAAAGCGCACCAAATTGGGGAGTACCGATATTTAGCGCATTTGCCACCGTCAGCCTGCCTGCAGGGATGCTAAAAGACAACGTTGTCGAAGCGCTTGAGGCGATCACCAGCGATCTGATAGTGGATGTTGAACAACCTTAATAGCGTTATCCGGTAAGGTCGTTACGGTGCCTTACCGGTCATTCCACCTATGTTCTTTCAATGTACAGACACTTTGATATCAAACAAAGCAAATCAGGCAGAGTGGTCTACACTTTGTTGATAATTTGGTGACATGACAGCGCATGTCATATAAGTGTCACACTACCGACATATTCTACGCGCAGCTTTAAATTACCATGGACAGAAAGATGCAGGCATTATCTAACGATCCCATTACCATCAGCTACTTTGCCAAGGAGCTGAGCTGGCTCTCTTTTAACGAACGTGTGCTTCAAGAAGCCAAAGACAAAAGCAATCCAATTATTGAACGGATCAGATTCTTGGGGATATTTTCCAATAACTTAGATGAATTCTTCCGTGTCCGTGTTGCCGATGTAAAACGTCGTATCTTATTAAGTAACCTGCCCGAGGCGGACTTTGACGAAGACGAAGCGCTGCTTAACCAGATGAACAAGAAAGTACTGGAACTGGGCAAGAAGTTCTCACACATTTACGATCAGATCCTGATTGACCTGAATGAGCACAACATTCATATCAAAAAGCCTGCTGAGCTGTCGGATTTTCACCAGCAATGGCTGGCTAAGTATTTTCAGGATCAAGTGCTACAGCATATGTGCCCTATTTTGCTTAGCGAGAACAAAGATTACTCAGATCACATCAATGACGCCCTGACCTATTTGTTTGTCGAAATGCGCGGTGATAAGCAACATCATGCTCTGCTTGAGCTGCCCACTGATCGTCTGGAACGCTTTATTCTGTTACCGCCGGAGAAAACCCGTCGCCACAAAACCATTGTCATGCTTGATGAAGTCGTACGCTTCTACCTCCACGAAGTATTCAGGAACTTTCTCAGTTTTGACAGCATTGAAGGCTATGAGATAAAACTGACCCGGGATGCCGAGTACAACCTCGACGACGAAATTGAAGAAGGTCTGCTGGATAAAATGTCGAAGGGTCTCAAACAGCGCTTATATGCCGAGCCTGTGCGCCTGACCTATGACGAAGCGATGCCAGAAGAAATACTGAAAGTGATGAAAAAGCGCCTTGGCGTAACCAGTCAGGACGCCCTGATCCCGGGCGGCCCGTACCGGAACTTCCGCGATTTCATCGGCTTTCCTAACGTCGGCCGTGGCTATCTGGAAAATAAACCACTGCCACCGCTACAAAGTGAAGCCTTCAACGCACACCAAAGCATCTTCCGGGCTATCTCAAAACAAGATATTTTGCTTTATTACCCCTACCACACTTTCAATCACATGCTTGAATATGTGCGCCAGGCCGCCTTTGATCCCAAAGTGACTCAGATTAAGGTCAATATTTACCGTGTCGCGTCTCGCTCAAGGTTGATGTCTTCGCTGATCAATGCAGCCAAAAACGGAAAGAAAGTCACCGTGATGGTTGAGCTCAAAGCCCGCTTTGATGAACAAAACAACATTGAATGGGCGAAAATGCTCAGCGACTATGGTATCCAGGTCATGGTGGGGATCCCGGCACTGAAAGTACACAGTAAACTGTGCGTGGTACACCGCAAAGAAAAGGGCCAGATAGTTAAATACGCCCACATCGGAACCGGTAACTTCCATGAAAAGACAGCACGAATTTACACCGACTTCAGCTTATTCACAAAACACCCGGAGATCTGTGATGAGTGTGACGACGTGTTCAAGTTTATCGAGAGCAGCTACCGACCCTTTAATTTTAAGCACCTGATGATTTCTCCGCTCAATGCGCGAGAGAAAATTCTGACTTTGATTAATCAGGAAAGCAAAAACGCTCAGGCAGGTAAAACAGCCAAGATCACCGTCAAGGTGAATAACCTGGTAGACAAAGAGCTCATCGACGCCTTGTACAATGCGTCAATGGCCGGCGTAAAAGTCCGCATGATCATTCGCGGCATGTGTGCCCTGGTACCCGGGTTACCCCGCTTTAGTGAGAACATCAAAGTGATCAGTATTGTCGACCGCTTTTTAGAGCATCCCAGGGTGATGGTCTTCGAAAATGCAGGTGATCCGCAGGTCTACATTTCTTCTGCCGACTGGATGACCCGCAATCTGGATCACCGGGTTGAAGTCGGTGCGCCTATCTATGATGAATCACTCAAGCAACTGATCATCGATATTCTCGAGCTGCAATTCAAAGACAGGGCCAAAGCTCGGATCATTGACAGCGAACAGAAGAATCTCTATGTTCGTCGCGGTAATAAGAAGAAGATCCGCTCCCAGATAGCTATCTATGACCATCTGAAAAAGTGGGAAAGTAATCAATCCAATACATAAGGGCAGCTTTATGACCACATACCCTTCCATCGCGGCCGTTGATTTAGGCTCGAACAGTTTTCATTTAGTCGTCGCGCGGGAGGTCGATGGTCGTCTGCAATTGTTGCACAAAGAAAAACAGCGTGTGTTTCTGGCCGCCGGTCTGGACGAACAGTTCAACTTAAGCGAAGAAGCCATTGAGCGGGCGCTGCATGTACTACAACAATTTGCTGCCACTTTACAGGATTTTGATAAGCACAGCGTACAGGTTGTCGCGACCTATACGCTGCGCAATTGTCGCAATATTCGCGATTTTCTGGCCCGAGCAAAAAAAGTATTTCCTTTTAAAATCAACGTCATTTCTGGTCAGGAAGAGGCCCGTCTTATCTATCAGGGTGTAGCGAACCACATTCATAGTGAAGATAACCGCCTGGTCATTGACATTGGTGGTGGCAGCACTGAGCTTATCATTGGCAAACACCTGGATCACAAATTACTCACCAGTCGTAATATCGGCTGCGTCACGCTCAGTAACGGGTATTTTCAAGACCTGAAAATGACAGCAAAACGCTTTGCCAAAGCCGAAATTAAAGCTGAACAAAACATTGAGGCCATCTCTGCCAGCTACCGTAAAGCCGGTTGGCAAACCTGTATTGGCACCTCCGGCACCATCAAAACCTTGTGTGCCATTGCCCAGGAGCTATTTGCGCAGGATACCCTGACCCTGGCTGTGCTGGAGCAGATAAAACAACGTCTGATTGAGGCCGACTCACCTCATACACTCAACCTCAAAGCGTTACCCGAGGAGCGTTATGCCAGCATTGCCGGCGGTTTGTCGATTCTGATCGGGGCATTCAGACAGCTCAATATTGACGAGCTAACCTATTGCGATAACTCATTGCGTGAAGGTCTGTTACAGGAGATGGCGCAAAATGATGAGTTTGATATTCGCACCCGCACCATCAGTGCAGTCGGTGACCATTATGCCGTTGATAAGCAACATGCTGAACATATCTGCGAGACACTTAATCAGATGGTCGACATGGTGCGCCAGAACTGGGCACTCAGTGAATTCGACCTGCAAGTGCTGCGCTGGGCCGCCAGATTACACGAAGTGGGGTTAGCGATTAACTCTTCGGGGATCCACAAACACAGCGCTTACATCGTGCTCAACGCACAACTACCCGGTTTTACTCAGGAGCAACAGCAGCTGCTGGGGACCCTGATCCGTTTTCATCGTAAGAAAATTAAACGCACTGAACTGTCCGCCATGGTCGAGGCCGATCTGACCCATTTCGCCCGGCTGCTTACCTTGCTGCGACTGGCTATCCTGGTGCACCAAAAACGACAAATCGATCAGGTTGCCAAATTCACACTCGAGGCGATGGACGACAGCTTACTACTTACATTCGAGCCTGACTGGCTCGCCCAACATTCCCTGTTTGTGGCTGATCTTCAACAAGAACAAGCCTATTGGAAAACCCTCAATATGACACTAATGTTCCCCTCCGTGGGCTAACCAGATCTAAGCCCGCTCTGCGGGCTCAGGCGACGTCTTCTTTTACAACAGCGTAAATTTCATCGGCATAGACCCGGCTGTCCAGCGCCAGTGAGAAGAGGAGTTCAAGACTGGACGCCGGGCGGATCGCATTAAGGATCAGCTCAGCTTCCTGAATATTATTGCGCTCAACTTCAATCGCCAGGCGTAATGCTCCCCCTATCAAGCCTTTGTAGCTCAATAACGCACTGCTGAGGTCTGGATCCAATGAAAACTCATCGACAATAACCGACAACTCAACATCCAGCACCGCATCGAGCACTGACATCAAGCCAATCAGATAGCCTTGTTGTGCCATTTCATCGCCGCCTGGCAGCAAGAATTGTTCAAGAAACTTCGCCCGTGCCAGCCCTAGCTTTGTCAGTTCACTGGGCTTATCTGCCCCTAACTCACTTAAAGCAAGTACCTTTACGAACTGACGGATCGCATCCTCACCTAAATAGACAACTGCCTGCGCAATTGAGCGGATCTCAATTTTATCTTCTCCGGCTTTGGCATTGGCCAGCTTTAGCACCCGCGCTGTCAGGCTGAGATCTTTGGCAATTCTCTGTTGGATTTCTTTGAAGCACAGGGACTTTTTGGCCGTACAACGCAATAAATCAAGCACCACCATTTTAGAGGGCTCGACATTACCATGATTGAGCATTTCAGGCACAGCAAAGAAGAAGCCCTGAAAGTAATCAGCCCCGGCACTTTTGATAAAGCTGTAGTGCTCCAGGGTTTCAATACGCTCAACAATCACTTTGGTAGTGGGAAAACGTCGCTTAAGCTTTTTCAGCATCATGGTGGTTTTAATCACCGGCTCAAGTACTTCGATTTTGATGTAATCCATCAGAGGCAATAAGACTTCCCAGCGCTCGTCACCGTCGTAATCATCTAACGCAAAGCGATATCCTAACTTTTTCAGTTTAGTGACTGTCATCACCAACTCATCGAGATTGGTTGAACGTTCAACGATTTCAATCACGAGCCCTTGAGGCCGAAGTAACTTAGGAAGCTCCTGAAGCAAAGTTTCATCAGACAAGTTGATAAATGCAGGCACACCTGCGGCAAGCCGTTCTACACCAATGAAAAGCAGAGAGTTAAAAAACAACCGTCCTGTCGCCTGGCCATCACTGACCCCGATTGGAAAGGCATTATTATGTGAGTCCCGATACAACAATTCATAGGCAGCCACGCTCTGTTCACGATTGAAAATGGCCTGGCGTGCAATATATTGCACCGCGTCTTTTTTTGACTTGGCAATATGACCGCTCATTAACATCCTTAACTCTTGTACTTTAAAGGCTTCCATTGTCCCAGCATATGAAAACTCACGCCCCTGAGCAAACTATTTCCTCACTACTTGGGGTATCATGAAACTGTGCATCAGGCAGTTGCCGGGACAGCCTCTCTTTTACTATCATAGGTCTTATGAGTTTTACACTTATTTCGCCTTTTTGCATCCTGCTTTTACTTACTTCGTGGCTTTTATCTAGCCAGGGCGTCATCGCTGCGCCTGTTGACCAGCGCACTCACACCCCCACCGCGCGCGAAGCTGTAACCTTAAAATACAGTATCAGTGGCTCTGGCACCTTCTACCCCTACTTCACCAACAACCCACAGCACCCTGGCATACTGCCTGATTTAGTGGCACGGATCCTCACACAGTCGGCAATTGAAGGCGAAAATATTGTCTTGCCCGCAAAGCGCACTAACCGCTATCTGGAATCAGGCAAAATAGACTTTGACCTGATCAGCCCTGCCTGGTTGAAAGCCTCACAGCTCACTGATCCGCGGTTTGTCTTTTCTGACGCCATGCTCCCAATTCGTGAATATGTAGTGACACGCGCCCCCGCCCCCTCGTTAAACAATTTGTCGGGTCGAATGGTGGGGACAGTACGAGGTTATTATTACCATGACGACGATGAGTTTGTCCGGGTTGACTTTGAATCTGAACGCGCTCTGATACAAGCGCTAAACAAAGGACGGATCGATATCGCCATCCTGGGTGATCTGCCTGCCCAATATTGGTCTGCTCAGGACAATGTGGCGCTGCACTTTAACCAACTGCACTCACATGGCACCTTGCACATTCGCCTGCGCGCTGAACATGCGCACCTCTTACCTGTGCTCAACCAAGCGATCCAGACATTGCGCGACAGCGGGCAAATCACCCAAATCGAAACCGATTACCTGCAACATGTTTCCACCGCGCAGGCACCGGGCAACGAGTAAGGATTATTCAGCCACCAGCTGTTCGCTGCGGAAAAACCCCGTTTCTGAAGACAAATGCTGAACGAGCTCAGGCAGCACTTCATCCATCGTCGCTTTTAGGGTCCAGGGTGGGTTGATGACAATCATGCCCGACGCCGTCATACCCCGTTCCTCAGTATCTGCTTCCGTAGCCAATTCAAACAGCTGAATATTTCGCACCCCAGATCCAATCAGGGTTTGCTCCATCTGATCGATCCGGGCACGCTCCACCACTGGATACCAAATCATATAAGTGCCTGACGAAAAACGTTTGTGCGCTTTGATGATTGAACGAGCAGCCACTTCATAATCCGACTTTATTTCATAAGGCGGGTCCATCAGGACACAGGCACGGCGAGATTGCGGTGGCACTAACCCCATTAAGCCCTTAAAGCCATCTTCGCCTTTAACACGCAAAGAACGCTTATGCCCGGTGTTTTTTTCCAGCAGCTTAAGATCCTGCGGGTGCAGCTCGAAAAACCAACCTTTGTCCTGTTTGCGCAAAAACTGCTCAGCGACTTTTGGAGAGCCAGGATAATACGCCAGTGTGTCTTTGTTCAGCGACTTAACAACATCCACATAATCGCGAATGGCATCGACCTGGCCAGCATACGACCACAACTTGGCAATGCCCTGTAAATACTCTTGTGTCTTTTGCGCATCTTTGGCCGTCAGCTCAAACAACCCGGCACCTGAATGCGTATCTATATAGTCAAAAGGCTTGTCTTTGCGCGTCATGTACTCCAGCACTTGTGCCAGTACCAGATGTTTAATGACATCAGCAGGGTTACCTGCATGAAATGAATGTCGATAACTGAGCATTATCCGTTCCTAATTTAGGTGGGCATTGTTCATCGTGTTTGCGCTCAGAGAGGCCCGTTGTTGCCTCTATAGCTGAACCATAAATGAACAAAATAGTTAGTAATTGTTATTATCGCTCAAAACGAGACAAAAATCAGCATAACCTACCCTAATCACTAGCTTTGCAGCCCACTTTGCTTTACATTTGCATGACATAAACACAGTGATAATGAGCGCATTTAATATGAAAGAAATTCTCCCTCAACTCGAGCAACTGATTGATCAACTTATTGCACAAAACAATACATTGACCGAACAGGTAAACTCACTGAAAGAACAAAATAGCAAGCTAATTGACGAAAATGAGACGCTTCAGCTAGAAGTACTAGAAAGCGAAGAAAAACAAAAAGAAACCAGCTCAACGCTAAGTGGGCTGCTAGAAAAATTACAGAGTGCTAGTCAGGCAGGCTAATGTCAGAGTCGCCCGAACAGGTCACCGTTACCCTGCTGGGAAAAAGCCACCAGTTTTCCTGTACACCAGGACAACAACAAGCGCTGATTGACGCCGTTGACCTGCTAAATGGCAGGGTTGACGAAATGCGTCAACGCGACACCGTGCGCAGCGATCACAACGCTCTGTTGCTTGCTGCCTTGCACCTTTGCCATGAGTTGCTAGCACTGCAAAGTGATACCCAACAAGCCCAGCAAACGCTGCTGCAACTCACGCAACGTATCAGTAACCAAGTAGAGAGCAACTAGGTGTTTCGCCTGCTCTCTGTTTTCATTCTCCTGTTAACACTGACGCCTCCCGTCATCGCCGCCAGTTGGCACACTGTTTCCCCACAGGTCACGCTAATCGCTCCTCAGGCAAAAGCACGCTATATTTTACCCAATATGGCTTTAATCAAAGGCAAGACCTGTAGTGCCTTAATTGACAGCCACGGCGATTTTGTTGCACTGGAACAACTGATCAATCAGCTCAAAACGCGCCTTACCACTCCGCTATGTCACCTCATTGCAACGTCAAGCGAACCGCACCAGCTTACCGGGCTGGCTTTGCTAAAACAGGCCTTTCCTGATGCCAGTGTCCACCTGCCAGACGCCCCGCAATTGACTGATCACACAATGCGAACAGCACTCGATACACAGCTTGCCAACTTTGCAAAAAGCATTGAACTCAGTGAACAGCGGCTCAGTAAACTCCCTGCTGAGCAACAGGCTCCGTGGCAAAAGCGCGTGACACTGGCCAAGCAACGACTGACCCGCTGGCAAACACTCCACAGTATCGCTGTGACAAACCCAGCGGTGCAACCCCGTGAGCTGAAGCTCGGAGGCCTGACACTCCAGCTAACCCAATTTCAGGGCCAAAGCGGCCATGATCTGAGTGTCTTTATTGCACAGCACGGCGCACTTTTTGCCGGGCACAGTGCAAATCTGCTTCCCTACGTGCGCAACACCACCTGGCAACGCAGTTTACAAGCACTCAAAAACACACCAGCACTAAATTGGGTCATGCCCGCATTTGGTAAGCCCTATCAAGCCGAACAGCTGGAATTGCCGATCACATTTATGGATCTGGCACAGCAACAGCTGACCCGGAGCAATACGCAGATGCCAAAACGCGTCGTCACCCTGTACCAGAACCAACCCTACAACGAAGCGCAACTGGCGCAACATTTTACTCAAGCGATCAAAGTACTCAGTCACAAGAAGGCTTTGAATAAATAATCGACAGCCAGTATAGTGAAGCTTATGAGAATTTCAGACCGGTTTTTCTATGTCTTGGTGGCGCGTATTTAGTCCGTTACGCTGCGGTGTCATCGTATTATGCTCAATTGTGCTGACGGCATGTCTCAGCACTGCACCTCAGCGCGCAACCCCAACTGAGATCACTGAGGTATTGAGTCAACCAGCCCAGGCAACACCACCTGCTGTCACAACACCACCTGAAACTTCACCGCCGCTACCGGCGGTCACGGAACAGCCACAAACGTATCAGGAGTTGTGGAAATACATCGCGGCAAATCTGAGCTTTGATATCTCACCGAATGCGCGATTGCAAAAACGCGTAGAATGGTACCTGTCACAACCTAATTATCTGTTAAGTGTTAATGAGCGAGCTGCACCTTATCTCTACCACATAGTGAAGAAAGTCGAACAGCGTAAGTTACCTATGGAGCTCGCTTTATTGCCCTTTGTAGAAAGTGACTTTCGACCGACTGCACGCTCCTCTCAGGGGGCTGTCGGTGTCTGGCAGTTGGTCGATGCCACCGCTTATCACTTCGGGTTACAAAGCAATGATTGGTATGATGGTCGTCAGGACGTATTGGCTGCGACGGACGCTGCACTCGACTATTTGCAGTATCTGCGACAAAGGTTTAATGGCAACTGGTTACATGCACTGGCGGCCTATAATAGTGGCGAGGGGCGCGTCAAAGCTGCCATTCGCTATAATCAGAAGCACAATCGCAGTAGCCACTTCTGGCACCTGAAGTTACCCAGAGAAACTGCCGACTATGTCCCCAAGCTGTTGGCACTGAGCTACCTGTTGCAACACCCCCAGACTGGGCTGCAACGCCCTAGTTTGGCGAACCAGGCACAAACAACGGTACTGGATGTCGGACAGCCATTTAATTTTGGCATTCTTGCCGGTCTGCTCAATATTGATAAGCAACGGTTACATCAGCTCAATCCCGGATACCTACGCCATCAAAGCCCGGCCAAGGGCCCATTTAAGGTCCTGTTGCCCATGGATCAACAACAATTGTTTGCCACTGACTTCTATCGTCGCCAGTTCAGCACCCACTATCAGGTTAAGCTCAATGATACCTTGTATGGTATCGCCAGACGCCACAACACCAGTGTGGCACAGCTTAAACAACTCAATAACAAAACCCGGGACCTGATCCAGGTTGGCGAAATACTCCTTATTCACAGAGCCCATGCGAAAGACGACCTTACGGTAGATTATGAGATCAGCCCCTACTTGCAGCAGCAACGACCCGCAAAAGTGGCAACCTATGAAAAGCATCACGTGATCCAGGATGGCGACTCTTTGTGGGCTGTCAGCCGTCAGTACCAGGTACCGATGAAAGATCTGCTCGACTGGAATAAACTAACCACGCAAAGTTTACTATCTCCCGGCGATACATTGATCCTGCACTTACCGGTCGAAACAGCCTCTACACCATCAACAGGTGCGGAGGCTGACGGTTCTAAAGATTATCTGGATGAGTTAAAAACACTGGTCAAGCCGAAACGCGATCCGTAGAATGCCTGTCACTACAACACTACGAAAATAAAGAGATTACTATGCAGATCGCAAAAAATACGGTGGTTGAGTTCCACTACACGCTGAGCGAAGCAGATGAGCAACTGGAAACCAGCACCGGACAAGACGCACTGGTCTACCTGCACGGCGCCGAAGGCATGTTGCCGGGGCTGGAAGCTGGGTTAGAAGGCAACGCCGCGGGCGATAAACTGACCCTGACGCTGGAGCCAAAAGACGCCTATGGCGAATATCAAGAAGGCCTGACTCAGCGTATCCCAATCAAACACCTGCAAGGTCTGGGCAACAACAAAGTCTGGAAGCCAGGTATGACAGCGATCGTTGAATCAAACCAGGGTCGTCACCAGGTACAAATCATCAAAGTGGGCCGCTTCAATGCAGATTGCGATCTGAACCACCCGTTTGCCGGCAAAACACTGACATTCGACATTGAGATTCTGTCTGTGCGCGAAGCAACAGCCGAGGAAGTCTCACATGGTCATGCGCATGCCGAAGGCGGTTGCGGTCACAACCATTAAGGAATACATATGCAAAAAGTTGCCATTGTAACCGGTGGCAGCGTCGGCATTGGTAAAGCTATTGTCGAACGCTTGCTCAATCAAGGTTATCAGGTTTTTAATCTGGACATTCAAAATGCACCACATGGTGAATATCGTCACTGTGACGTCAGTGACGTCAATGCAGTACGCCACACCATTGCAGAGGTTATAGCCACCACCGGACGCGTTGATGCGCTGGTTTCGAACGCAGGCAAACACCTCAGTGCTACCATAGAGGACACGGATGAAGACACCCTGGATCAACTTTTTGCCCTGAATGTCAAAGGCGCATACAGCGCCATTCAGGCAGTGCTGCCAACGATGAAGACGCAAGGCGATGGCAGTATCGTTTTAATCTCTTCTGATCAGGCGCTGGTTGGCAAACCCAACTCTTTTGCATATAACCTGACCAAGGCTGCGTTAGCCTCTATGGCGAAAACCACCGCACTGGATTATGCCAGCTACAATATTCGTGCAAATGCCGTGTGCCCGGGGACCATAGAAACGCCATTGTTTCACCAGGCCATCGACCGTTACTGCGACAAAAGTGGTGCAGATAAGCAAGTGATAGTTGCCGAAGAGGCCGCGCTTCAACCTCTGGGCCGACTCGGTCAGGCGGATGAAGTCGCTGCACTGGTGGCGTTTTTACTCAGTCCCGACGCCAGCTTTATTACTGGCAGTTTGCAAACCATAGACGGCGGATATACAGCACGATGAATAAGATTATTGACCCACATCTCCATTTCTTTTCACTCCAACAGGGTCAATATCACTGGCTGAAACACACGCCGCCCCCCTGGCAAAATCTGGAACTGATCCGTCAGGACCACCTTCCCGCTGCGCTGTTAAACCTGAGCGGTTTTAGCCTAGAGGGATGTGTCCACATCGAGGCGGGGTTTGATAACGACCAGCCCAGTCGAGAGCTTGACTGGCTGGCTGAGATCTTACCAGCCCCGCGCTATAAAGCGGTGAGTTATGCTCAGATAGATGCCCCAGCCACACAGTTTCGCACCCAATTGGATGCCCTGAAACACCCTAACCTGGTTGCCATTCGGGATATTACTGAGGGTCAGGACGCAATGCGTTTGCTCAATCCTCGCGTAGCCGATAACCTTGCATATCTCAGTGACAGTGGACTGCACTTCGAAGCTCAATTTGAGCTTACCCATCAGGACGTAGCGCAACATCTGTATGACATAGCGCACCAGCTGCCACAGCTGCGCATTGTCCTGAACCACAGTGGCTTGGTTGGTCAGGGCGATAATTGGCTGGACAATGCCAAAACACTGGCAAAACTCCCGCACTGCGCCATCAAATTTTCCGGGCATGAATTGCTGAACCAACCTTTGCCATTGCAAACCCAGTTAGACAACTTGCTGGCCCTGTTTGGCTGCGAGCGGGTGATGTTTGCGTCAAATCACCCGGTATGCCTGATCAAACATAGTTATGAAGCGATTTGGCAACGCTACCAGGCCTTGTGCCAGCACGATGAACAGCTGTGGCACCAGCTTAGTTATGCCAATGCCAAACGCTGGTATGGATTTAACGGATCTTAACTAAATCGTAAGCCGCGAGACTGGGCACGATGCTTTGCAGACGGGTTTCTGTTTTATCCAGCGCATTCAGGCACTCACAGTATTCATCGGCTTTCTCTTCCAGCTGATAGGCCTTTTTTTTCAGAGATTTATCTATCTCACTGGAGATGATCTCCATACGCTGACCCATATCACTGAAACGATCTTCGATATTGCCTTCCCGGGCTTTGAACGCATCCCCCACCGACACTAAAATGGCCCCCAAAGAGCCGTGGACAGCAGAGTGGATACGTTCGCTGATCTCTTTGGTAAAAAAATCATCAATTTTAGACAGCGACTGAGGAGCAATAAAATAGAAATCCTCGCCCCGTTTAAACTTATCCATCAAGGCACGCTCAACATATTGCAATTGGGTTTTTAGCACCTCAGGATCGTTGTCTGACATCCCTTCAACCACCTGCTCTATGGCACTCAGACCCAAATTCACACCATCCGTGGCCAGATTGACCAGCTCAGGCACCGTGTCACGGATCCCAAGTGCATACTCATTTAGTAGTTGCGTATCCTGATCACTCAAACGGATCCACTTACCCCTAATCAGCAGCTGATTATCATTATTAATCTGCACCCGGGTCTGGTTTTTATCCACAATCCGGATCTCTGAATCTGTGATGATCAGGCCATGGCCCAGCTCAACGTCACACTTTCCTGCAGCCTGAAGCGGTGTGGACATGAGCCACAATACAGGTAGTAAAAGGAATTGTTTAATACGTAGGGAGAACACGTGCCACCTCCACCTTAAGATAACGTGAGCGTAGCAAATTTAATGCGGCCAACCCACCAGTTTGCGGCAGGACTGGCCAATTTTTGCGCCTAACGGCATGAACACAGGACGATTAACCGTTTCAGCTATTCACAGAAAGCATATCTGGCCAATCTGACATAGGCCTGAGAGCTTTTATTAAACACATTACTGACCTTGCCATCACCAAAAGAAAACAACCAGGCATTCGCTGGTGTCCCTTCAACGGTGGTACTTGACCAGTAATTCTTTTCCAGTGTCTCGAGAAAAATGGTTTCATTAATGGACGGTTTAACGCAGCGATGCTCAACGATACTGGCCAGTTCCTTCACATTGGGTAAATGCCAGTCACTGTAACCCGCAAATTCCTGCGCACTGGCGGTTTGCAGTGCCTGCTGCCAACTTAACTCCTGTGCAACGTTATCGCAGCTGCTACTCTCACTATTGTATACCTGTCCAAATGTACAACGTTGCCACATCAAATTGGTTTGTTTGTCACACACTGTGCCATCGGCATTAACCACAAACTGCTCCGAGGGCGTTGTGTCTGGCACAGGCCCTTCAGAAGCACAAATTTGCGATGCACTGACTACCTGACTGACGCTCAAACCACCCAGCGCGACGGCACATAGAATCAACTTTTTCATTAGTCATCCTCCCCGTAACGACGGACCAGCCTAACATAGGCAGTCTGAGACTTATTACGCGTTACATCATTTCCCGTTTTCATATCAATAACGAGCGCCCTGACCAGGTTATCATCTTTACCATCAGTACCGTCCACACTGGTTTGCGTCGTCCAATAATACTGATGGCCCAACAAAGCTTCAGCCGGAACGTGAGGGAAATAATCAGGGTCGAGTAAATATTCACCACTGCTATTGTGATCTAGCAAGTTCGCCAACTCCATATAGGTCGGTAAACGCCAGTTGTTACCACCACAGAAACTGGCGTCATTAACAGCACTAATCAAAGCTTGTACACCACAGTGTGTGTCCTGTGGACACGTTGAGTTTGCTGCACCCGGCGTAACATTGGCCCCCTCAGACAGATACCAGGTATAGTGGTTTTGCGCATTGCGTTCACTGGTATTGGGCAAAATCCCTGCGGTTACCTCTTTGACCTCCCAGATCAGGCCTGTAACATTGTCCAGTACACAACTGAAGTCTGTGGCATCGGCTGTCAGCGGCTCAAATTCCGCACTGAATTTGGTAAAATCAAAGGCCTGATTACCCTCACCACTTTTGGGTAAAAACTGCACCACAGCGTCACGTCCCAGTTCAGCATCTTGGCCTGGAAAGTCACTATTCCCGCAGCTGATCTCTGCACTGTTGTTATAACACTTAGAGGTCCCGGTATCATTCAACTTGCCCAGAGGTTTGGGTAGAATTTCAATGTTCACCGTATCTGAACCGGTGCGCTGTGCACTATCGGTGACCGTCACTTTAAAATCAATTGAGGTGGCCTGATTGCCACTTTTCAGCGGCGCCATAAAGGTGGTTTCACAAGCGCGCTCATCAGCCAGACTGACTGTACTGCCATTGCTGACCTGCTCCCAAAGACAAGAAAACTGACCGTCAACAGTCACGCTTTTGGTGGCGTCCAACGTCACAGTATCCAATTCTTGAACTTGTTGATCGCTACCAGCATTCGCCAGTACCAATTCATCATTGGCCGCCAAAGAAAGCTGCGTGCTTGAGGTTGCGCTGGCACCTTCATCATCCGTCACGGTAAGCTGCCACTTTACGGTATCAGCCTCAGCCAATAAGGGGTGAACAAAACTCAACGTGACCTGATCGGTGCGTTCAGCTTTAACCGTGGCGGGTCCTTCAAGCATTTTCCATTGGTATGCCACTATGCTGCCATTTTCGTCATTATCACTGGAGTCTGCTGCAGACAAGGTAATGGTATCTGCATATTTTGCGGCCCCGTCTTCAGGTGCTATTTGGGTAATTTTAGCGCTAGGTAGTAAGTTAACAGACAGCACCTTCACGATCAGGGTGTCACTGGCAGAGGTGCCATCAGGTGCCATATAGCTCACCTTAAGCTCGATCTCGCTGTCTCCTTTTACATCCGGCGCAGTGACCGCCAGCTCCGCCCCTTCTTGCGGAAAGCCATCCACAGCCGGGCCGGAAACAATCTGCCAGCTGAACACCCCACCTGAAGGTGAACCCAAAGGTTTAAGTGTAAATTCTGTCTTTTCGTTGACGGTAATGTCCGAGCCGGCGTTAACGCTAACACTGATTGTCGGATTTTCATTACCATCAGAGCCCCCGCCGCATGCACTTAAGACACTTGTAAGCCCTAAAGCCAGTACTGATTTCTTCAGCATGGTAACTCCTAAAAAGTTACTTATTCGTTGCACAGTGATGTGTTCACTGCCAACAAAATAGTTGGTCTATGCCAGGGGAGTGTGCGCAACAGACGAGGCTCGCCTCTACTGTACGTGCAAAGTGGTGAACATTTGAAAAGCTTAGAGGTAACTATCCTGGTGGATACGAACAAACAACTTTGTGCCTATCTTGCTGTAATCTACCTTATACTCACGCCCATCAAGCGCCTGAATAAACAACAGCCTCTTAACTTCACCGAACACATCCACGCTGGCCACGTGAACTACCTCTAAGTAACGCTCTTTTGCCTCGCGACGGTTTCTTGGCAGTTCTTCTTTAAACGGTACCAAGCCAGTAGGAGTCACCTTAATTTTCGGGTGATTCTCTCCGTTCACGATCACTAAATCGAGCTTTTTCTCTTTGTGGATAAGGGTATTGCGACCACTTTTAATAAAAGCTTTATCAAAGCTCATCTATCTATCCTGTTACTTCATTGCTGAGGTAGCCAACTCACTATGCAAGTTTTTGACCACCTCTTCGGGTGTTAACTTCCAACGATTCATGACAGTGGCAAATTGCCAAATATCCCTGTCCAGTACATTGGCAGGCAACATTAAATCGTAGCCTGTCAGCGTCTTAAAGTTTTGCATCCGGTTTGCAAACATCGCCATTAATCCAGAATAATGTTGACCGTTTTCAGAGGTGTAACTCGCCTCTTCTATCAACCATTCTGATGGGCAATTGCCATTACTGCAATGTATTTTAACAGCTTGTAAAAAAATATTCCGCTGTTCTATCAGTAATTTTCCCGCCAACCTGGGCGTCAGGTGGGATAAAAATACATCAATATCCTTTAGTTTAATACCTACGACATTTAACTCAAGCGTTTCAACTCCTTGAGTGACACTTGGTACCCCGCTGGAATGAAAATTACTATGCTCAAGCAAGAGTTCACCAAATTTGTGGTGATACACCAGCTGCCCGGCGCTCATTTCAATACTATAATAAGGTTGCTGGCTTTTCAGAAAGCCCAGCATAATCGCAACAATCGCGGCACTCGCCAGTGCAATTTCAAGCACAGAAATCGGCGTCGCCCGTAAGGTGACAAACACCATGATAACAATCAGCGCTATTGCACCAACCAGCATAAACTCAATGCTGTGGCGATTAGCCAATGCACGTAATCGGACCGGCTCAACCATAACTATAAAACCACAAATAAAAACCGTACATAATGATCCCCCAGAACACCATTTTACGTATTTTCAAACATCTTGGGCATGGCTTAGACTTTTTCATAATGCCTTAATTTTTGGGTACAAAATTCCACATATAGCGAACCCGACCACCCGCTTTTCGGTTAACGCACAAATATACAGGACGTTCGACGATTTGCTCTATTTGGAATTTTTGTACACTAAAGCCCCGCAGTCAACGAGAATCAATTATGCGCGCCAGTCAATCGGGTAAAGCCCTCTTTCCTTTTATAATTTTAGTGCTTATTGCCCTTTGCGGCTATCTCTATTTGCCTGCCAGTAATGGGAATAGTAAATCATTTTCTGGCGCACCAACCCAAGTAGCCGCTGTTACGATAGAAAAGCAGAGCCGGGATATTACGATTAATGCCATTGGCTCAGCACGCGCCAATCACGCTCTGAATGTGACCAGCGCCCAAAGCGATTACATTAGTGCATTGTACTTTGATGATGGAGACAGAGTGAAGCGTGGCGATAAACTTGCCCAACTGCAAGATCTTAAAGAGCAATTGGCAGTGCAAGAGCTAGAAGTCAACCTCAAAGAAGAACAACGTCAGTTAACACGCCTGACAGAACTGGCCAAAACCCAGTCCGCAGCCCGCTCCCAACTAGACAGCCAGCATGCTGTCGTGGATGCACTGGAGATCCAGTTACAAACAGCACGTACCAAACTCGCCGAAATGGCCATTTATGCCCCATTCAGCGGCATATTGGGTCAACGTTTAGTGTCTGTGGGCAGCTTTGTTGACAACAATAGTGTGTTGGCGACACTGGATGATATCAGCATCATCAAAGTCGACTTTCAGGTCCCGGAAAAATATCTGGCACAGCTCCAGCTTAAGATGCGTGCATCGGCCGCCAGTGATGCGTACCCTGATAAAACGTTTGAAGGCATCATTACCCATATAGACCCGCGTATTGACGACAGCACCCGCAGTATTCGCGTCACAGCCAGCTTTGACAACCCGCAAGACCAGCTCAGACCCGGCATGTTGCTACACGTATCGCTGTTTTTGGGTGAGCTGAATGCGTTGATGGTACCGGAGAAGAGCCTGATCCCAAGACAAGATAAGCACTTCATCTATACCATCAGTGAAGGCAAAGCCAAACAACAACAAGTTAGTGTACTGTCTCGCTTCCAGGGCTGGGTTGCTGTCGATGGCCTGTCTGCAGGCCAGCAGGTGATCACCGAAGGCACCACCAAAATTCGTAACGGCAGTGCCGTTGTGGTTAAGGGGTAAATCGTGCGGATCACAGATACAGCCGTAAAGCGGCCCGTTTTTGCTATCGTAATCAATTTGCTGCTGCTCACCTTTGGTTTAGTGGCCTTTACCATGTTGCCGCTGCGCGAATATCCAGATATCGAAACCCCCATCGTCAGCGTCAGCACCGATTACACTGGCGCGTCTGCCGAAGTGGTTGAAACCAAGGTCACTCAGGTACTGGAAAATCGCATTTCGGGCATTGAAGGCATTAAAAGCATCACGTCTTCCAGCCGCAATGGTCGCTCGAATATCACCATTGAATTCAACATAGATCGTAATATCGACGCCGCAGCCAATGACGTGCGAGAGCGTGTATCACGTGCGCTGGACCGACTACCTGAGCAAGTTCGTCCGCCGGAGGTGTCCAAATCGAACAGCGATGAAAGCCCTATTGCCTGGTTCGTACTCAATAGTGAAACCATGGATACGCTGCAACTGTCAGATTACGCCCAGCGCTTTATTGTTGACAGACTGGCGGTGGTCGATGGTGTATCAAACGTACGGATCGGCGGTGAACGTAAATATGCCATGAAGATCTGGCTGGATCGACGTGCTATGGCAGCCCGAGACATTACCGCCAGCGATATTGAGCAAGTGCTGCGTAATGAAAATGTCGAGCTCCCCGCCGGTGAAATTGAGTCTCTGGATCGCGACTTCGCGGTGCGTATTGCACGTAGCTACAAAACTCAGGAAGATTTTGACAACCTGGTGATCAAGCGCGGCGCGCAGGGTTACCTGGTCAGGCTGGGTGAAGTTGCCGATGTGCGTCTGGAAGCGGCCGATGTGGAAAGCACCTTCCGTGGTAACGGCAAGAATATGATAGGTCTGGGCATCGTCAAACAAGCCAAAGCCAATACCCTGGACGTGGTCGACAATGCCCGTAAAGAGCTGGAAAAAATCAAGCGTAACCTGCCTGAAGGAACTACCATTCAGGACAGCTATGACTCATCGGTGTTTATTCGCGAGTCCATCATTGAAGTGTATCGCACCCTGGGCATAGCCATGGGCCTCGTGGTATTGGTGATATTTCTGTTTCTCGGTAACATGCGTGCCACACTGATCCCAGCCATCACCGTGCCAATTGCATTGATCGCGACCTTTACTTTCTTGTTCGCCATGGGATATTCCATCAACCTGCTCACCCTGCTGGCATTAGTGCTCGCCATCGGCCTGGTGGTTGATGATGCCATTGTGATGCTGGAAAACATCCATCGCCGGATCGAACTGGGAGAACCCAGATTGCTGGCCGCCTACCGGGGTGCCCGCGAGGTCGGATTTGCTATTATTGCTACCACACTCGTGTTAGTAGCGGTGTTCGTCCCGCTGGTATTTATGGAAGGACGCATTGGTGCCTTGTTTACCGAATTTGCCTTAGCCGTCAGTGCGGCGGTGATTTTCTCGAGTATCACGGCACTCACCCTGTCACCAGCCTTGTGCTCTAAGGTATTGAAGGCCAGCAATAAAGAAAGCAAATTCTCGCAATGGATGGACAGGCAGTTTGGCCGCCTTGAATCTGGCTATCGTAATGTGATCAGCGACAACATTACCCGTCGCTATAGCCTGCTGCTTACCCTTGCACTGGCCGGGTTTGCCAGCTATGCGCTGTTCCAGCAGATCCCCTCAGAACTAACGCCCAAAGAAGACCGGGGTACCTTCTTCATCATGATGAATGGTCCTGAAGGGGCCAGTTATGAAAATAACGCTGCCAATATGGCTGAAATTGAGCAGCGCTTACTGCCTTATGTTGAACAGGCAGAACTGAGCCGCGTGCTGGTCAGGGTGCCTGGTTGGGGAGGCCGTGGCGGCGTCGCGATTGTGGGCATGCCGGATTGGGATGAACGTAAACGTTCAACCTGGGAAGTGATGGGTGAAATAAGCGGTAAAATGCGTGATGTCACCGATGTGCGCGCCTTTGCCATCATGCGTCGCGGCATAGGTGGCGGGGGCCAGTCTCGTCCCATCGAGTTCGTGTTGCAAGGCAATGACTACGACGAGCTGGTCGACTGGCGGGATCGTATTCTAAAACGTGCACGCACAAATCAGGGCCTGGTCAGACTCGACCATGACTACAAAGAAACCTTTCCACAATTTTTGATCAGTATCGACAAGCTGAAGGCTGCCGATCTGGGTGTCTCAGTCAGTGATATTGGTCGCACACTCGAAACCATGCTGGGCCAGCGTCGCGTCACCACCTTCATAGACCGGGGTGAGGAGTATGATGTGATCCTCAAAGGAACAAAGGCCGATTTCAGTGCGCCCCATGACATTGCTGACATTTATGTTACTTCGCGGAGCGATCAGCTGGTGCCGCTGGATAGCCTGATCACCATTCGTGAAGAAGCGACGGCCTCTCGCCTGAATCGCTACAATCGAATGCGTGCAATCACCATCACGGCCAACCTGGCACCTGGCTACACGCTGGAGCAGGCGCTGGACTTCCTGAATCAGGTCGCTACGGAAGAAAATGACATTGATGGTGCCATTGACTATAAAGGCGAATCCCAGCTGTTTTATGAAGGGGCATCGGCCATGACCTATGTCTTTATTTTAGCCCTGACCGTAACATTCCTTGTGCTGGCCGCACAGTTTGAAAGCTTTGTTCATCCTCTGGTGATCATGCTGACGGTCCCGCTGGGCCTGGTGGGTGCTATGTTTGGTCTGTACGCCACCGACAGCTCGCTGAATATTTACAGCCAGATAGGGATTGTCATGCTGATTGGCCTCAGTGCTAAAAATGGTATCCTGATCGTAGAGTTCGCCAACCAGCTCAGAGACAAAGGGGTTGCATTCGAACAGGCCATTATAGATGCTGCTGTACAGCGACTCAGGCCCATTATTATGACCTCACTGACAACGGTAATGAGCGCCATCCCACTGGTGCTGGCGTCGGGTCCGGGCTCTGAAAGCCGTATGGTGATCGGGGTGGTGGTGTTTGCCGGGGTCAGTGTTGCAACTATTTTAACCCTGTTTGTGATCCCTTGTGCATACAGCATGCTCGCACGCCGTACTCAGTCACCACAGGCCACCAGCGACAAGTTGCTTGAACAACATGATGCCCACCCTCAAACACAACAGGAACGGGAGATTTAATGATGAATCAGTGTATTGCCACCTTTGGTGGAGGTTGTTTTTGGTGTATCGATGCCGCCTTTCGCAGAGTCAAAGGCGTCACGCACGTGGCCTCAGGTTATGCTGGCGGCCACACGGACGACCCCAGCTACGAGCAGATCTGCACCGGTCAAAGCGGTCATGCCGAAGTGGTACAGATCAGCTTTGATCCTCAGCAGATCGATTTTTCAGCTTTATTAGCCATGTTCTTTGCGCTCCATGATCCAACCCAGCTGAATCGTCAGGGCAATGACATTGGCACTCAGTATCGCAGCGTGGTGTTTTATCACTCAGAAGAGCAACGGGCGTTAACTCAGCACCATATCGAACAGTTAACCCCCACCCTGAATGCACCGATAGTGACCGAAGTGACGGCCCATACGCATTTTTACCCGGCTGAACAGTATCATCAGGACTACTACACCAATAACCCCAACCAGGGTTACTGTAGTGTGATGATAGCGCCCAAACTAGCCGCATTCGCGGAGAAGTTTGCTGAGCATCTCAATTCATGAGTTCAGCGCTTCAGATCAAAAAAGGAGGCTAAGCCTCCTTTTTTATGCCCCCTCTATATTAGAAGGTGATCCGGGTACCCACATAGATCTGTCTGCCCGGCGGTTCATAAGGTAACAAGGTACCGTCGGCCGTTTTGCTGGCAACAGAGGTGAAGTATTCCTTATCAGTCAGGTTTTCCAGTCTCATTGTCAATGCAACGGGTTCAAGCAACTGGTAATTGGCACTGAGATTAAAGACAGTGTAAGACGGCAGATCGGTATCAAAGTAGCTGATCGACGGACGTTTATCACGGTATTGCATCGCCAGTCTCACATCCAGTTTATCCCACTGCTTAGACAGAACATAGTTAAATGCTTTGCCCGGGCGACGAGGCAAGTCTTCACGCTTTTCTTTGTCTCTGGCATCCAGCAAAGTCAGATTGGCTGCATGCTCCAGGCCCAGCGCCGAAAACTGTGCACTTAACTCAATCCCTTTCATGTGCGCACGGCCCACATTAGCAGGAATATACTTGTTTGTTTGCGCGTCAAACTCATTGCTGATCAGGTTATCAATGCGGTTATCGAAGATGGCCACATCATAGCGCACCGAGGCCGTATCCACCGTCACCCCTAACTCATTGTAGGTACCTTCTTCCGGCTTAATGTCGATATTAGGCAGATACCAGGGGCTGTCTTTGACAAACGCATTGGTCAGACTGGGGGCACGAAATGCGGTGCCATGGTTTACCCGAAAGGTGACAATGTCGGATGCTCTGAAGCCAACATCAGCCGTATACGTGTTCGCACGTCCGTGATGTTCATAGTCATCACTGCGCACGACAGCATTCAGTAACCAGCGCTTGTCATCGTAAAAAGCAGCAGCAAACACAGCGGTATTATCACGCTCAGCAATCGAGAATTGTGCGCTAGATGAAGACAGGTCCTCATTGAGGCGACTCACACCGCCCATTAGCTGAACAGATGGTGTCAGTTTGTAACGAGCGCGATACTCAATTTCATCCCGCTTGGTGCTGTAAACATCATTGGGTGGGGGGGGTGTGCCATCTGGTACAACCGACAGGAATTGGGTATTTTCTTCCTGGGCCAGACTGATAGAGGCTTCCTGGATCAAGACATCCGATTGCTTCTGCCACGCCAGCTTAGTGGTGTAATTATCAAACTTGTACGCGTCATTGCCAAATGATGAGTCGTAATCCGCTTCTCCCTCACTGTGTTGTGCATAGAGCGCAAGTTGGCCGTACTGCGACAGGTCGTAGCCCAGTTTAATGCCCATATTGGTGTTGTCATACGCATCACTGTCATGCTCTTTAGAGCGCGGCGCTGCCGGGTCTTTAGCGGTTACATCATAACCATCTGTGCTCTCATAGCCAAAATGGTAATTCACTGTCAGTTTATCTGCCTCAAATTGGCCAGCCAACTGAGCACCGCCATAGTTGCGACTGCCCGAAGTCAGTGCCAGTTGATGACCTTTCTGTTCACGGGTAATGATGTTAATCACCCCGGCAACCGCGTCAGAGCCATAAATGGCCGCGCGTGCGCCCTTGAGTACTTCAATGCGCTCAATGCTGTTTACCGGAATATTCGTAAAAGACACATCGCCCGAATTGGCATCACTGATCCGCACACCGTCCACCAACACTAAGGTATATTTAGTCGCGGCACCACGTACAAAGACGCTGGCCTTCTGGCCATAACCACCACTGCGCACCACATCAATACCAGCTAAATTGTTAAGCAAAGTAGGTACATCACGCACATTAGCACGCTCAATTTCAGCACGCTCAACAACCGCTACGGAGGTCAATGTATCCACACTGGCTTGTTCAAATTTGTTCGCTGTAATCGTGATATGTTCAATGTCTTGCGCAGACAACACTGAGAAAGGCAGCACAGCCAGCATGGCTGTGGTTAAAGTAGATTTTTTAAACATGGGTTCCCCTGATCCACGCCCACCGCGTGAATTACAACTATTGAGTGTGCTTCAGGGCCGGTTTCCGGACTTACTTACCACAACCTCTTAGTTGCGATAAGCTCACCGTTGCGGGGGCAGCGCCGGACTAATGCCTGTTCCTGTGGCATGCACCAGCTTCCCGATTATTCAGATCTTTAAGAGGCTCCAGGCTCCTGATCTGACACCCTGAAAAATTGGCGCTATTGTCGGAGATCTGGGAATAAAAAGCAACGGACGTCTAGCATGCTAAAAATATTTATTGATCTTTAGCATGCCAAACACAAGAAAGGTTCAACTTACGTGATTAATCCCGAAAGTTTTTAAACTGGAAAGGCTGACCAAGCTCTGCGCCGCGGATCAATTGCATGGTTTCTTGCAAATCATCACGCTTTTTACCAGTCACGCGCACTGTTTCGCCCTGAATTGAAGCTTGCACTTTGATCTTCGAGTCTTTGATGGCCTTAACCACTTTCTTTGCCATATCTTTGTCGATACCTTGCTTCAGCATCACTTTACGTGACACGTACTTACCCGACTTTTCGACATTTTTAAGCTCAAAACTAGCCACGTCCAAGCCACGCTTTGCCGCTTTCCCTACCAACATATCGAATAATTGCATCACTTGTTGTTCTGACTCACTTTTCAGCGTGATCACTTCATCGTTCAGCTCAAATGAGGCTTCTACACCACGAAAATCAAAACGCGTGCTCAGTTCACGATCGGCGTTATCAACAGTGTTTCTCGCCTCAGTCATATCAATTTCAGACACAATGTCAAAAGAAGGCATATCTAGCTCCTGGATAATGTTTTTCCGGATTATAGCAACCCAAAGGCCACGGCGCGACCACCCTCTAAACACGCGTTTTATAATTCGGAACGGAATTGCGTAGCTTCATCCCATTTTCAGATTTCAATGATATACTGGATTTTTCACCCCTAATGATTTGGAAGTATTTGTGGCGCGTCGACTTTATCAATGCCTGTTATTACTCTCTTTAGCCGTTTGCACTTTTTTGTTTGCCAAAGAGATCCAGACCAATCAAATTGTTAGATTTGAACACGCCGACAAAGTCGCCCACTTTGGGGTATTTTTCATACTGGCGTTTTTCTCTCACCATGCATTTCGCTTTAAGATCTGGTTTCATCTGGTACTGCTAACGCTTTACGGTGCTGGCATTGAGTGGATGCAGGACTCACTCCCCTATCGTCAAGCTTCCTGGGGAGACTTTATGGCCGATCTTGCGGGCGCCATCAGCTACTTTGCCGTCTATTGGATCTACTGCCGCAAAACAGGCAAATCATATGTCTGAGTTGTTTATAGTCGGCAAAGGAGCGATAGGCTTGTTACTTGCCGAAAAACTGGCAAACACCCATCAGGTTACCCTGATCACCCGAACACCTACTGAGGCGGTATTTTTCCAAACGCATCTACAGCGCAAACAGCTGGCCGTAAAGTGCGTGACCTGGCAAGCCCTGGCGCAACAACAACAGCCTGTTTCACTATGTATTATCCCGGTTAAATCCTATCAGCTTACTGACGCCTTTATGTCGCTAAAGCCTCATCTTACTCAGGATGCCAATGTCATTTTGAGCCACAACGGGATCCAGGCGTTGGCGCCCATCACCGATGCACTTAACGAGCAGCAAGGATTGTTTTTTCTTTCTACCAGTATGGGTGGGTGGAAGCCTGACAGCACAACCGTTGAATATACCGGCCCCGGCAAAAGCCTGTTTGGTCCCTGTAACCCAGTCGCACAGCTGCGCGCACAAAGGGTGTTTAAACACCTTCTTGAACCTACATTACAAGAGGCAGAACTGGCCAGTGATATTCAGTTGTTGCGATGGCAAAAGCTGTGTGTCAATCTTGCTATCAATCCGCTCAGCGCCCTTACCGGGCTCAAAAACGGTCGCCTGCGTGCACCTTGCTACGCCAGTCAGGTATTGTCTGTGTTAAATGAGGCCTGCACGATTGCCAATCATATCGGAGTACCACTGAAACTTAACGAAGAGCTTGCGCGTGCCTATCAGGTAATGACACTGACGGCGGGCAATTTTTCTTCAATGGCTCAGGATGTCAGCAACCACAGACGTACGGAAATCGATGCTATGTGCGGCTATGTCACCGAACTGGCAAAACAATTGGGGATCACCGCCCCCCACAATGCTCGCCTGCTCAAGCAAGTACAATCACTACATCCCATTCATAAGTAGTACCAAGACCTTTCTCAGCGCACTATTTTCACGACTTTATTCTGTAAAAAGTAACCTGAGCGACCAAAAAATGCCTCTGGCTCACAAAATTCAAAATTTTTGGTAATGATTTTTATTTAGATTTTCTGCAGTTTTTACAACAATCAGCTGTCATGATGCAATGTCACTTTATGCACTCCCAGACAGAGAGTGGTCGTCAAGCGATAAAATGACACATTTGTCACGCTACAGAGCATGCATGAATTATTCATTGTCAAATGATGCTCGTGAATAAAAAGCATGTAAATGGTTCGATAATGGAGACTAATTTAGTATCAGGTCCTGCAAGCGACGCGGTAAGCATGAAATATTTTTTCTTATCGATTAGACAAAAGTCTATTTTATAACGCCCAAACCAGATTGAATAATTACCCTCTAAAGCTGCATTTTTAGTTTACCCACTCAATCAGCATTCAAAACATAATACGCAATTCAAAGGTTTACATAATGTAAACACCAAGAAAACACAGTATAAACCGTGCTTAATATTGGGAATTTTTTTTGCTACCATGCCCGCGATTTCAACAGCCTTTACTTTAATCAAGAAGGATTTAATATGAACTCAAAGGTTTGGTTGCCGTTGAGCTGTGCTGTTATTTTGAGTGGCTGTAATAGCACTTCTCAACAAGCACCTGTGCAATCTCTTACTCAAGAGACAGACGCCCATAAAAAATCTGTCATATTTATTCATGGCGCGCATTCGAAAGGAACCGCCTGGTCAACGGTGCAATCTCAACTGACAAAGAAAGGGATCAGCAACTACGTCGTTGACTTACCCGGGCGCAAAACCACCATAGATCCTAAATCCATCACCTTAGATCATGCAGCTCAAAGTTTGTGTACACATTTACGATCGTATCCCCAACCACTGGCACTGGTTGCACATAGCCAGGGCGGTGCCGTTGTACACAAAGCCATCACGCTATGTAATGATGTCAACATCAGTGACATTGTCTATGTTAGTGCCGTTGCACCGATAGAAGGCGCTAAGCCTTTTGCGCTGCTAAGCAAACAGGATGAAGATCATTATTTTTCCGGGATCACATATGAAGATGGCTGGATGAAGATTTCCGACACTTCAGCCTATTTATCTTCATTCACTGAAACACACAGCAAATCCCAGCAACAGTTTGTACTGGATAACTCAGTCGATGAGCCAGCCATTACCGGAGATGGCAAAGTGATGCTGAGCAAAGCCACTTTGGCGCCAATTAATAAAGCCTATGTTTTCGCCATTCAGGACAAGATTATTTCTCTGTCCTCACAAAAGAAAATTGCTGAATCCATTGGTATTACGCAGACCTATAGCCTGGATTCCGGCCATTTGCCCATGCTCACCAAACCATTTGAACTGGCTGAAGTCATCACTCAGGCTTTGCAACTTTAAACATGCAGACAAGGATTGAAAAGTATGCAAAAAGGTATTTCAAACATTGTTCCTGATCCGCTGGTTGTGCTCAACAAGGTGCGAGCATTGCAAGACAACAGTCTTACCACACGACCTACTGTGACTATCATTGGTGCAGGTGTCGCAGGCCTCAGCGCAGCCTATGAGCTGTTGAGACTGGGGGCAAAAGTCACCCTGTTGGAAGCCGATCCCAGTCACATTGGCGGACGTGTCAGAACATTGCGAGAGTCTGACAAATTATACGCGGAGCTGGGCGCAATGCGGATCCCGACAGAGCATCATCTGACTCGCCATTACATCCGCGAAATGGGGCTGAAAATGCGCCATTTCGTTCAGGAAAATGACAAGACCTTTGCCATGATCCGAGGTCAGAAAGTCCCCCGCAGTGAAGCCGGGTTCGAACAGTTAAAACAGCATTTTACCCTCAGTCCGGCGGAGCAAAAAATGTCTGCCGACAACATGTGGGAAATCGCGGTCACCGAGGTCCTCAATTCACTCAGCAGTGATGAAAAAAAGGCGCTTTATAACAGAACACTAGACAGCGAAAGGCTCAAAGCACTGGATGACATGTCATTAAAAGACGCGTTCGTTGCAGCCGGCTTAAGCCTCGATGCACTGGAATATGTCAGTGCCATTTATGGTGTATCCACACTGATGCAAACGTCCTTTTCCGAGCACCTCAGAGAAGAGCTGGAGCGCGTCTGGTTTGATGGCTTCGACGAAGTCGTTGGGGGCACCGACTTGTTACCTCGCAAGCTATTCGAAAAGATCCAGCATGGCGTGCAGTTTAAAGCGGGTGCGCGAGTAATCGCTATTGACAACCAGGCCAGTGGCGTTGCTGTCACGTACCAGCTCAGAGATCGCTCTAAACACACACTGCGTTCAGACTTTGCCATTTGTACACTGCCCTTTGGTGTGCTCGGCAAGGTAGACTTTAACCAGTCCATCAACCCGCTCAAGTCCCGGGCATTTGCACAGGTCAATTATGATTCAGCAACCAAAGTGCTTATCCGAACGAAAAACCGTTTCTGGGAACTCAACGAAGGGATTTATGGCGGCAGCACCATCTATGATGTGGGCCTGGGCCATACCTGGTTCCCGGCAGACAACGCGCAACGCAAAGATCCTCAGGTATCGCGCTCTCCCAGTTACTTGTTGGCATCTTACACCTGGGGCCAGCATGCACGCCGGGTCGACACACTGAATAACTTCGAGCTTAAAGAGTTTATTTACACTGAGCTGAAGAAAGTGCATCCCTATATCGAACGCGACGATATTTTGAGTGTGCTGCGCTGGAGCTGGACGAACCACACCCATTCAGCAGGCGCTTACGCCTTTTTTAACCCCAGAGATCATCAGGATTATTACGCACTGATGAGTGCGCCTGAACAGCGCTTATGTTTCGCCGGGGAACATTGCTCCCTTTACCACTCATGGATCCAGGGTGCCCTGGTATCGGCGCTGGAAGCCGTCCAGTACATAAGTCAAAAAGCATAACTATTTAAGGAAAGAACATGTCTTACACTGTTGCTGAGTTTATTACGCTCAGACTAAAGCAACTTGGTTGTTATCACGTATTTGGGGTGCCCGGCACTTCATGCTCAGATTTTATTGATAGCCTGGTAGCCGACCCGGATATGCAGTTTGTGAATACAGTCAACGAGCTGGAAGCCGGCTATGCTGCTGATGGCTACGGCAGACAAGGGGCAATCGGTGCGGTATCGGTCGCGTATGGCGTTGGTACGCTCAGTATGGCAAACGGCATTGCCAGTGCCCTCACTGAACGCGTGCCATTGGCAGTGATCAATGGTGGCCCAACAGACAAAGATTTACGCCTGGAAGCAGAATATGACGTCCTCTTCTCCCACTCAACCGGATTTGGCAAAACAGACCTGAAAGTGTTTCGTAAGCTAACTCTGGGTGCAGCGGAGATCCGCACTCTGGAAGGCGCAGCAGACCGCATCGATCGTTTGTTGATCATGGCCATTGAACGCTCAGGTCCGGTTTACATCGAGATCCCACAAGATCTATGGAAACAACCGATTGGTCATTTTTCTCCTAACCTGGCTTACAGTCCGAAGCGCTTTAAACGAGGAGCAAGACCCTTCACGCAGGCCGTCGCCGACAAACTTGCTCAGGCAAGCAATCCGGTGGTCTTGTTAGGAGCTGAGCTGGTGCGTTTTGGCTTAATCGATGAGGCCATTCGATTTGTTGAAGCACAAAACTTGCCGTTTTATACCACCTTATTGTCCAAATCACTGGTTAGTGAATCTCACCCGCTGTTCTGCGGCGTTTATGATAGCGATCTGGCACCGTCCACTGTGACTCAGGGCGTTGAATCGTCAGATTGCGTCATTGCCCTCGGGTGTTTATTCGGTATTGACCATCGCTACATGGTCACCTCTCTGGGCGACAAACTGCTTCGTGTCGCATTCAATAAAGCCATGATAGGGACCGAGGTGCTGCCTAAACTGTCACTGGGCGCCTCTTTAGAGTCACTGAATCAGTTACCTGAGTTGACTCACACAGATCGCCAAATCCCTACCGTAGCAGGACAAACGTATCAGGATCGCCGTGCACAATGGCAATCCAAACTGGGTGATGACCCGTATAACGGCACGCTCGGTCACGACGGCATCTTTGCTGCGATTGGTGACTTCCTGACGGAACAACCTGATCCTTATTACATCAGCCTGGACACTTGCCTGGCCAGTTTCCCGGGAGCAGATATTCCGGTACTAGATACCCAATGCTTCCTTTCAAACCCCATCTGGTTGTCAATCGGTCAGGGCACACCCGCCGCAATCGGCGCTTACTTTGCAACTGGCAAACGGCCACTGATAGTGACAGGTGATGGCGGTTTCCAAATGGTGTCGCAAGCCTTCTCGTCATTCGTCCAGAATCAGATACCTGGCATCATAGTGATCATCGACAACGGTTCGTATGCCATTGAGCAGTTCCTGATCGATGGCACTTTCTTTACTGAGCCGAACAAAGCCCCACTGGACTACGTGATGCTCAATGGCTGGAAGTACGAAAACATGCCCCATGTCTACAATGGTGGAATTGGCCTCAGAGTCACCAGTTATGATGATCTGCTGGGCGCACTGCATCACGCACATGCTCGTCCGGATCAACCCTGCGTTATTGCAGCACAGATCCCAATGAAAGATCTGCCGGCCGAGAACCGCGCTTTCTTGGGTATTTAAGCCAATCAGGTATTTATTCTTTTAATCGTTTCAAGAGGCGTTTACGCCTCTTCAGCACAAGGGTATAAGGATGACATTGTCGCGGCGTACGTTTTTAAAAAGCAGTTTCGCACTTGCAGGACTGACTGGTTGTCAGGTTGCAGCCTCTCCGTTAGTCAGGGCCTTGTTAAATCAGGAGAATAGCTATCATGCACTCTACCTGGACAAAAATCGACTGACTGAATTGCTGCCCATTCTGGCTCAGCAACTACACCTTTATCAGGATGCCGAGATCCATACACAGGCGATCCAATGTATCGCGCAACTAGAGAGTGAGCACGCTATCTACACGCGCCTTAACGAACTAGTGACGCAGGACTCAATGAACCTGAATCTGATCAACATGCATCGCTATCAGGATCGTCAAATCCAGTGTATTGAGTCATTACAGGATCTCATCACTGCAGTCCCGGTAGACGGTTACATCAGTTTTGGCTTACCCAACAGCAGCTTTGATCCCATTGCTCAGTTGCCACAAGTGAGTGGTCGCAAATTGACTGTTACCCGGCCTATGCCGGCAAGTTACAGTCCCATCGCGCGATCCGATGTGATCAGTATCGCCACAACCACTGAAGTAGATCAACACGCACTGGCGCTGAACGAAGACACCCATTTGCAACTGGCTGCCATTTATGACGGCCCACACTGTTACAGCCAAGGGATGTTTACCGGGATGATGTCAGGGCTGAGTCGAAAAATGACCTCTGGTGGTCACCTTGCCATGCGCCTCTATGACGTACAAAAACCTGTGCACCAGCACTTTGCGGCAGTGCTGAATGACTGGACCAATCTGTTTGAAGGGCAATCCTGGCAGCAAGCTGCGGCGCAACGTACACGACTGCGCTCCGCAACAACATGGCACCGGGAAATGGCGCAATATGGGTTCAAACTGGTCGATATGCACGCGCTGAACTCACACCAGGCGCTTCCTGAATACCTGGCTCTCTATCAAAAGGTTTCTTAATCTATGAAAAATCAGCAACACACCACTGTGTCCAGGCGTTCCTTTTTAAAAGGGACCGGACTGGGACTGGGCGCGCTGGCAACCAGCACCCCCACGTTTGCCTGGCAAAACACCATTGATGTGCATCAGGGCGTCGTCGCCACAGCCACGCTGAAAAATGCTGGCTCGCAAGAACAAGCCCACATGCAGGATCAGTACATGGCACTGGCAGACACGCTGGATTTGCCGATCCGGACAGGCCATCAGGTTCTGATTGTTCTGGGTGTCGTGTCGGATAAACCATTTCCTTACAGTGTTGACAGCAAACTCCTGCATGCAAGCCTGAAGCATCTGCTGGCACAAGGGGTGAAGGCGCAGCAAATCACCATTGCTTATCGCAGTGAACACGACCTCCAGCCAACCTCGTCACTGATGGTCTCGGCAAGCAAGGCGCTGGGCAAGGCATTTAAACCGGAACATTTTGTTAATACCCTGGGCAATACACACTGGGAGACATTGACGCTCCCTCAGGGTTTACCGGCTTTACGCGTTTTGCACAGTGCTAAGCGTGCCGATCATATCGTATACCTGGGCCAGCTGACCGATCAGCATGGTCAGCCTGTCATCCCTGAACAGGCCATTGCACAAACCCTGTTGGCTGCTGATGGGCTGGCTCAGTATGCCGGGCAACTGGATGATGTCACCAAAATCTCCGTGCTCAACCGCGCGGTGTTTGCCAAAGTCAGGCTAGTGGCGAACAACGCAACGCGATTTGTCGCAACCACTGATACTGCGCAGTGCGAGGAAAAATGTGTCCATCCGGGGATCCTGAATATCTCTAATGATATGACCAGCCAGGCGATATTCGCGCGTCATTACCTCAGTGCGCTGCACGATAAGACACAGGTCACAGCGCGCACTGCTCAGTCATTAGTCTGGATGCAACAAGGGAGTAGCCGCGATCCGCTGACTATCCGGTTGGTTGAATCAGCTCTGAGCCGTTCCGGTGTGGCATTGAAAAAGGTAACGCTGGGGTAACATGTGGTGTGGCTGAGCCCTTGCTCAGCCACACCTGTAGGGGGTAAACCCTTATGGGCGATAGACTCTGACGTTGGCAAAGCCATTTTCGTGCAGGATCAGGGCCTGCAGCTGGCTCATCACGCCTTTGTTACAATAGAGGTAGTAATCTTTGTCCTGTGGTAAATCGCCAAACTTCGTCGCGAGGCGGAAAAATGGCAAGTGGATCACTTCAATTCCCTCCAGCTCAAGTGGATCGGCATCTTCTTCTTCCGGAGAGCGAATATCAACCACCACGGCACCCGCAGGTAGCTCGCTGACATTTTCCGCTTCTTTAACTTCTTCTTTTGCTTCAGCCTCAATCTCGCGAATGTCCTTCACAATGGCGTTCTCCACCACGGTATCCAGCACATCAAAGTCAAACTTGCCTTCTTCAGCTTCGATTTTTTCCAGCTTCGCTTTAACCGTCGGCTTTTTCGAGATCACACCACAGTACTCAGGCATAGACTCCGCCATTTCACAGGTGCCAATCTGGCGCGCAATGCGAATGATCTCTTCTTTATCATATTGGATCAGAGGGCGTAAGATCAGGGTTTCGGTGACACGATCAATCACATTCAGATTTGCCAGCGTTTGACTTGACACCTGACCAATACACTCACCAGTCACTAATGCCTGAATACCAAAGCGCTCAGCAACGGCGGAACCAGCACGCATCATCATACGTTTGAGCACGACGCCCATCTGGCTGCTTTCGATGTTCTCCAAAATCTCTGCCACCACAGGTTCAAAGTCTACCGTGATAAAACGTACCTTATGCGTTGAGCTGTATTGCTTCCACAAGTAGTGACTCACCTGCTTTACACCAATCTCATGTGCCGCACCACCCAGGTTGAAGAACAAGAAGTGGGTTCTCGCGCCTTTACGGATCATCTGGTAGCTGGCCACACCCGAGTCAAAGCCACCCGACATCAGAGACAACACGTCTTCTTGTGTTGGCAATGGGAAACCACCCATACCCAAATGTTTGGTTGTGACAATATAAGCACGATCGCCTTTTACTTCGATTTTAACCGTGACCTCAGGTTTGCGTAATTGCACCCGTGCGCCCGGCACATTCTGGTTCAAACCACCGCCGACATACCTTTCTACGTCACTGGAAGTAAAGTCATGATCCCCCTGACGTTTCACCCGAACACAGAACGTCTTATTTTCGATTTGCGGGCCCACCAAAGGCAGTGCGGTTTGATAAATGTCGTCCAGCGTTTCAAAAGTGGTTTCCTGCACTTCAAGAAACTGCACAATGCCTGGAATGCGGCCCAAACCACTGACAAACGCTTGGCGGATCTTAGGATCTTCGCTGTGCGTTACCACTGTGATGTTGTCCCAGTTATTTTTTACCGTCACTTTTTCGTCAAAGCGGCTCAGCACCAGTTTGATGTTTCGTTCGAGTACCATAGTAAAGCGTTTGCGAACCGATTTACTTTTGATCACGATTTCAGGGTGCAATTTGACGATAAATTTAAACATAGAAGTCACTCTTGGTTTGGACATGAATGCGCAATTGGCGCGCCGACAACGGGCGCGCGATTATAGCAGACTTATTAAAGACTAGGAAATATACAGAGGATAACCAGCTTTTCTGGTCTGTGAGATCAAGCTATGCTGGGTAAAGACGCATCCGCCATTGCCTGATAGTGTTGCTGTAGATGTTGGATTTTGTCCCGGCTCAGTGAGGTGGCATAGGGTTTAAACAGCATCAAGACCTTGACAATGCCATTGTAGATATCCTGCTGCTCCAATACCCCGGTCATTCTGCGGGCTTTCACGTAAGGTGTCCAAAAGCTCACCACCATTTTCAGCATGTGTGCCAGCTCATTGGCATCCTCATTGCTGATCGCGATGACTTCGGCCTGTCGCAGACCTATAACGACTGCTTTCACCTGCTCAAACAATCGAGCTTGAAACGCAATATAGTCTTTTTTAAGGACATCGTCGCGCACCAAAATATCGTTGAGATTATCGTAGAAGAAATGATAACGCCACATCAGCTCAAACAGCGAATCGAGATACTGGGTCAACTGTTCAACGGGTTCATCATGGGCTTCTAATGGCTTGAAGTGGGTACTTAAGTGCTCACTATACAAAGCAAAAATATTACGAATAATGTCTTCTTTATTTTTAAAATGGTAATACAGATTGCCAGGACTGATCCCCATATTAGAAGCGATGTGGTTGGTGGTGATTGTTCGCTCGCCATGTAAATTAAACAAGGCGATACTGGTACGAATAATTTTTTCCTTGGTATTCATATTCGGTTCTCTGATAACACGTAATTAATGAAGCAAGTAACCTTTCGGTTATAACGCCCAGTGAAAATAGCACTAAATGGGAATAACATTAAATTTTCATTTTGAAATCAGACCAGTGATATTGTGCCGTAAGCTTGATAATATAGAGCGAATTTGAACTTTTATGATCCAGACATGCAAGTAACCGCTTTATATCCGGGCACCTTTGATCCGCTCACCAATGGACACGCCGATTTAATCAAACGCGCGGCCAAAATGTTCGACACTGTCATTTTAGCCATCGCACATAACCCAAACAAAAAACCCTGCTTTACTTTGGATGAACGTGTTGCGTTGGCAAAAGATGTATTGGCGGAACATGACAATGTTAAAGTCATTGGCTTTAGCGGACTACTCGTCGACCTGGCCCGCCAGCAACAAGCCAATGTGCTGATCCGTGGGATCAGAGCGGTTTCTGATTTCGATTATGAATTTCAGCTGGCAAACATGAATCGTCGCTTATTTCCTGAATTGGAAAGTGTGTTTCTGACGCCTTCTGAGAAAAACTCTTTTATCTCTTCTACACTGGTCAAAGAAGTCGCTTTACATCATGGTGATGTCAGCGAATTTGTCAGCCCATTAGTGGCTAAAGCTCTAGAGGAAAAATTACACGGATGATGCGCTCCTGTTTTATGTTAAGCAGTCTGGCACTGGCCTCAGCATCTGCCTATTCTGCTCCCTGGATTGATGCCGGGCAAAGCCATCTTAAGCATTCGATTGACTTGCTTGTCAGCGCAGGCGTGATTCAACGCCCAGTTAACCAGTACCCTTTAATGTGGAATGGCCTGGTGGATGATCTGGCCAAAGCAGATCCGACTCAGCTGCCCGAAGATGCTCAGTTCGCGCTGCAACATGTAAACCATGCCTTGGATCAGGCCAAGAATGACAAGCACTCAGGCATAGTCACGCATTATGGTGATGAACAAACGATGCCGGCAGGGTTTGGTCAGCAAACCCGCTCTCGCGGCGGGGTTAGCAGTTATGGTCAGATCACCGGCAGCAATGTCAGTGCACGCGTACAAGTTAACTATGCCGAAGACCCACAAGACGGCAAAAAGGTCAATCATCATGGCAGCCACCTGGCAGTGTTGCTGGGAGACTGGGCGTTTAGCGCAGAGCGACTCGATTACTGGTGGGGTCCGGGCAATGAAAACGCCTTGTTACTCTCTAATAATGCGGCCCCGATGAAAGCGTTGCGTATCAGCCGGGCCAATACTAATTATAGCGGCCCAAGCTTCTTATCATTTATTGGCCCCTGGCAAATTACCGCAATCGCAGCAAAGCAGCGTCCGCAGTTAGCTGACGCCAGCGAAAAAGACTTCTGGGGCGTCAGAGTGTCGGCCTTTCCTTTACCGGGATTGGAAGTATCTTATGCCACCACAGCCAGCGATTTCGTGTACCGAACAGACCCGGAGGATGAAACTCAGAACCAGCAACGCCTGAGCAGCATGGATGTCAAATACGCCTCACGCATTGCAGGTGTGCCTGTGGCTTTCTACGGTGAAGTAAGTGGCGACAATGACCAAGGGGCGCTACCAGACAATGGGGCTTTCACCTTAGGCGCAGAAGCTTTCTGGGGCACGTCAGAATATCGCATTAAATCCTATCTTGAATACAGTGATACAGAAACGGATTGCCAGGCTCAGCAAGCCAGTTTTCAGTGTGACTTTGCCACCACTGGCAAAGGCGCTGATTACCGCGAACGGGGCCGCTGGCTGGGTGCACACATGGGACCACAGGCAACCTCTGTCAGCTTAGGCGCAAACTATTACGGTATGGGCGGCATAGGCGGTTACGCCAAGCTAAAACGACTAGAATTTGAGACGCTCAATCTCGATCGGGATTTGATTCAGGTTGGTTATCAACAAGGTCTGTTTAGCGGCTTGCTAAAGTTGGATTTGGCGTATTGGCGTGATAAAGGTACGACCGATTCAAACAACGAAACGTCAGCATCCGTCAGTTGGGAGTATCGATTCTAAGCTTTTTCCGCCCGATCCTATTCGGGCGGTACCAACGCTTGTCATCACGCTTTTTGTGCCGTATACGGTTGCGGATAAAACAAACGATATAATGCTAAAAAATCACGATTCGTGATCAGAGCCCCCACCATCACAAAGTCTGCACTGATCACTGTCCACGAATAAATGTACCACAACAGCCAGGGATCCATCGTACCAAGTATGTAGGAGTCCACGTACATCATGAAAAACATCGAGGCATTAATGCTTAGCGCTAGCACGCAATAGAAAAAAGCGGGTTGCAGCGGTGCATGCCTGAACCACCTATACCGGGCAATGAACAAAGCCACCACGGTCAGGACATCATAACTCGCCCAGTAGATAAAATCGCTGGCGACCATGTCGATAGACATAAAAAGATCGCTCAGGCTGTACGACAACGATAGGATCAGAGAAGCAGACAGAACTTGCTTGTTAATGTTTATACCCAGTACTGCCAGCCCGGCACTGAGCAAAAAAGCCATATAAAAGCCCCAGAGCACCATGGCACCGGTACTTAAGCCAAAATAATCAAATATCATAAGTATCGCTGTTTTGTGGTTTGTGCGAACATAGACCAAGCCATTTAATACAAATTTGCTTAATTAAGTGAAATTAGTATAAGACTTCGTCAAGTATTTCAAACTCTTATTGTGTGGCGCTACTCTAGCAAACACTGCCACACTTTGACCAGCTTTGTGGGAGGACTTTACTGACTTTACGTACCATGGCTAACAAACGATCCCTGGTGCAGATGGGCGCAGAAATGAAAAAAGTGCCCGCAAGACACTTTCGCTAAATCAATGTTCTGTCACTCACGCCACAAACTGACAGGGTATACGTGCAGGTTCTGCAACCTGTAACATGTATTCCATAGCCACTTCATCGCAGTTGTTTTTACGCAAACACAGTTCACAGTCTTTCATGACTTTTTCGGGCAGGCTGTCTTTGTTACACCCACTGAACCCTTGCTTATCAAAAAAACCTGGCACCCGGGTCAGCACAATGACACGCTTTAACGCCAGACGCTTGGCTTTGGCAAGCAGGTGCGCTACAAGCAGCTGCCCCTGTCCTTTTACTGGTATCGACGGGTCGACGCCAAGGGAGCGGATCTCAGCCAACCCCGTATCGTAAATATAAAGCGATGCACAACCGGTGACCTTGCCATCGACCTCAGTCACAGCAAACTCATTGATACTGTGGATCATGTCACTTTTGGCACGCGGTAGGTTTTCGCCCACTTTGGCCCAATACTGGATCAACCCTGCGATGGCCTCTACATCGTTTAAAGAGGCATCACGTACCGTGATTCGCTGTTTTTTTTTCGCCACACCGATGGCCGCAGAAACCTGAGTCACCGACGTACCACCTTTCGCACTGCGTGCTGCAATACAGGCATCAAGTTGTAATACCGGATAAACATCCTGCTCAATGTGCGGACACACCGACTGAAACTGTGCAAGACTAAGATCTTCAAGGTTTTTTTGTTCACTCAGCGCCAGCTGTACCAATTGACCCACAATATGATGGCCTTCACGGAAAGGGATCCCCTTTGCAACCAGATAATCGGCCAGCTCTGTGGCATTGGCATGACCACCTTGTGCCGCCTGTTTGGTTTTATCGGCGTTTACCTTCACACTTTCAATGCAAGACTGCGCCATATGCAGTGCCGCCAGCCAGGTTGGCATGGCGTCGAACACCCCTTCTTTGTCTTCCTGCATATCCTTGTTATAAGCCAGTGGCAAGGCTTTCAACGTCATCATCATGGCGCTGAAGGCCCCAAATACACGCCCCGTTTTGCCCCGAATAAGCTCCAGGGCATCGGGATTTTTCTTCTGTGGCATTAAAGAGGAGCCGGATGTCACATTGTCACCGAGGTCAATAAAGCCCGCCTCGCCGGAGTTATAAAAAATCATATCCTCGGCCAGACGTGACAGGTGCAGCATAGAGATCGAGGCACAACTCAGCAACTCCAGGACAAAGTCCCGATCTGACACGGCATCTAAGCTATTGCGGGTGGCACAGTTGAACTCCAGCTCAGCAGCCAGCCGTTCTCTGTCGATAGCATAGGCTGTGCCTGCCAGCGCCCCGCTGCCAAGTGGACATTCATTCAACCGTGTTATGGCATCTTGCAGGCGCGACGTATCGCGCTCCAGCATTTCCACATAGGCCATGCACCAGTGACTGAACAGCACAGGTTGTGCCCGCTGCAAGTGGGTATAACCTGGTAAAATAGTGCCCAGCTCACGCTCTGCCAATGCAACGAAAGCCGTTTTTAACGTCGTCAGTGCGTCCAAGATTTTGTAACCACTATCACGGCACCATAAGCGAAAGTCGGTGGCCACCTGATCATTACGACTACGACCTGTGTGTAACTTTTTACCCAGATCGCCGACTTTTTCAATCAACCGCGCCTCGACATAAGAATGAATGTCTTCATAGCCGGCCGTAGCAATGGCACGCGGATCAGCACTGGCTTCCTCGAGTAGCGCCTGCAACGCCGCGACCAGTTGGGCATGCTCATCGCCAGTCAGGACCTGAACCTGCTTAAGTGCCCCAGCCCAGGCAATCGAACCAACAATATCCTGCTCAGCCAGCTGATAATCGAACGGCAAGGAATCATTAAATTGTTTGAAGGCCTCATCCGGCCCAGACGAAAAGCGCCCACCCCACAATGCCATGTTACTTTACTCCTCTGGTTACCTTTACTTGACTGACTTTTGTTTGTTCAATGCCGCAATACGGCTGGACAAAGAGAACAGGCGAATAAAACCTTCGGCATGAGACTGATCGTACACATCGTCTTCTCCAAAGGTTGCAAAGTCCTCACTATATAGGCTGTTCACAGAACGTTTTTGCACGGCACTGACCTGTCCTTTGTATAGCTTCAGTACCACTTCACCCGTCGCAACCTGGGCCAGAGATTGCGCCGCAGCCAACAGAGAATCTTTCAACGGCGTAAACCAGCGCCCGTCATATACCAAGTGGGCAAATTCATTGGCGACTGTTTCTTTCCATTTGCGACTCGCCTTATCCAGCACCAGCTCATCAATGGCCTGTAATGCGGCCACCATTACTGTGCCTCCCGGCGTTTCATAACAACCCCGTGACTTCATACCCACCAGGCGGTTTTCGACAATATCAATTCGCCCCACGCCATGCTTTGCGGCAATTTCATTGAGCGTGAGTAAACAGTGATAGGGAGTCAGGACTTGACCATTAACCGCCACCACCTGCCCAGACTCAATTTGCACACTCACCAGCTCGGCTTCATTGGGTGCCTGCTCAGGCGAAGCCGTCCAGGTCCAGACCTGATCACTCGGTTGATTCCAGGGATCTTCCAGTTCGCCTCCCTCATGGGAAATATGCCAGGCATTGGCATCACGGCTATAAATTTTAGTTGCAGAAGCTGCACACGGAATATTGCGTTCAGACAGATAATCCAGCAAAGACTCACGACTGGACAGAGACCACTCACGCCATGGCGCAATCACTGCCAGATCGGGTGCTAGTGCGGCAAAACAGGACTCAAACCGCACCTGATCATTGCCTTTACCCGTACAGCCATGAGACAGTGCATCCGCGCCCACTTTACGCGCAATTTCTACCTGTGCCTTAGCAATAATAGGTCGAGCCATTGAAGTACCCAGTAAATAGGTACCCTCGTACACCGCACCACTTTGTAAAGTAGGATAAATATACTCACTGACCAGTTCAGCTTTGAGATCAACGATATGACATTCACTGGCCCCCGACGCCAGGGCTTTCTCCTCCACGCCCTGAAGCTCCTCATCACCCTGGCCCACATCGGCTACAAACGCGACCACTTCACAGCCATAGTTTTCTTTTAACCAGGGCACAATCGCTGAGGTATCCAGACCACCGGAGTAAGCCAGCACTACTTTTTTAATGTTTTCCATAATATTTACCTTAATACTTAAATCGATTGGCTCAGACGATCTGTTTGTTCATGAGCGCGAGTAACAGGGCATTTTGCGCATGCATGCGGTTCTCAGCCTGTTGCAGGATCCGTGCTTTAGGCCCGTCCATCACCTCAGACGTGATCTCATAACCACGGTGAGCAGGCTGGCAATGCAGTACCGTGCTGGCCCCGGTCTGTTCGAGTAATGTTTGATTGAGCTGATACGGCATAAAGGTCGCTTTCGCCTGTTCCAGTGAGGTATCACTCCCCATAGACACCCAGGTATCTGTGTACAACACATTGGCACCTGCCGCCGCTTCGATACGATCGCTGATCAGCACTGATGCCCCGTTTACCGCCGCAATTTGCTCTACCTGCTTAACAATCTGGGCATCAGGAGAGTGTCCTTTGGGACAAACCGCAACAAAATCGGCCCCCAGAGTCGCGGCCAGCAATAATAATGACTGACAAACATTATTGCCTTCGCCCAGGTAGGCCAGCTTGATCTGGCTAACATCGCCAAACACCTCCTGCAACGTCAAAAAGTCGGCCAGCGCCTGACAAGGGTGATACAAATCACAGAGACTGTTCACCACCGGGATATCAGAGTATTCAGCCAGCACCTCTAAAGTGTGATGAGACGAAACACGAGCGACCAGTGCATCTGCCCAGGTGGCGATGTTCAATGCAAAGTCCTGCACAGACTCACGGCTGCCCATAGCACCGTTTTGCTGATCCAGATAAACGGCGTGTCCTCCGAGTTTGTTGATCCCAATATCAAATGACAAACGGGTTCTGAGGCTGGGCTTTTCAAATAAAGTGACCACAGATTTACCCGCCAGTGCGTGGGCAAATTCCTGCGGCTGTTGTTTAATGTCACTTGCAAGCGCAAGCAGTTTTAGGATCTGGCTTTTATCCAACTCCAGACCAGTAATAAAATGACTCGACATAAGGCTTCCTACGGTAGAATATGGGTTCCGACGTGCTGGCCCTCAATCAGGGCAAGCAGGTTATCTGGCTTCTGCCAGCTTGAGATATACACCCCACGTCGTAAATGTCGGGCAGCGTGAAGACTGGTCTTAACTTTGACCTCCATCCCGCCCACAATCACCTTCTGTGCTATCAGTTGTTCTATCTGGTCACTGTTGAGTTGCGCTAATGGCTGACCTGTGCCATCCAGCACAGCTTCAACATCCGTCATAAAAATCAGCTCACCACCGAGTTGATGTGCCAGCGCAGCTGCTGCTTCATCCGCATTGACATTAAACAGCGCGCCGTCTGCACCAATGCCAATTGAGCTAACTAAGGGGATTCTTCCAGCAGCCAGCAGCTCGGGGATCAGGCTTTCGTGCGCTGCTTCACAGGTGCCAACCTGCCCCAACGCCTTGAGTTTCTGCGTAGTCAGCAGGCCTGCTTCGTATAAACTGATCCCTGCCGGCACCAGACCCGCTGTAATTGCCTGTGCCATTAACTGTTTGTTTGCGCACCCAGCTAATGCACCGACTATGTAAGGCATCTGCTCTTTGGGACTGATCCGCAGCCCCTGATGTTTAGCGGTCGCAAACCCGGCATCACTGAGCCAGCGGTCTACTAATGCACCACCGCCATGCACTACTACAAAGTTGTCTTTATCACCTTGCTGAGCCAGTGATTTCAGCGCGATAAATAAATCATGCGCGGCGTGCTCTGAATTCAGCACAGCACCACCAAGTTTGATCACCCAGGTTTTTTTATCTGTCATGAATTACCCCATCAACCCTTGTTCATGCGGATACTGACTGGCCAGATTCATACATTGCAGCGCCTGTCCTGCCGCACCTTTCAATAAATTATCTATGGCCACTGTGACAATCAGTTGTTGCCCCTGTTGTTGCCAGCCAATATCGACAAAGGCCCGGTTTGCCACCCCTTTGATAGAAGGCAGCGCATCACCTTTAAGCCGGATCAATGGCTCGTCTGCCAGCACCTGATAGGCCTGTGCTACCTGATGTGCAGATACACCTGGCTTGAGCGAAACATAAATAGTTTCGAGGATCCCACGGGGGAAATTTCCCAGGTGTGGCGTAAACAAAACGGGATGCGCAAGATAGCGCTCAATTTCAGGTGTATGTCTGTGATTAAACAAACCATAGGGCGCCAGAGAAACTTCACAAAAATGCGTTGTGAGGCTCGCTTTACGCCCGGCACCCGTGACGCCTGAGACCGCATTAATAATAATGGTGTCATCGCTTAGTAAATCGGCCTGTTTAAGAGGTTTCAGCGCATTTAATGCGGCGGTTGGATAGCAGCCGGGCACAGCCACCAGCTGGGCCTCGCTCAAAACGTCACCGTACCATTCAACCAGACCATACTGTGCTTTATCGAGCCACTGCGAATAAGGGTGGCTAAATCCATAATATTGTTCGTAATCAGCACTGCTTTTGAGCCGGTAAGCACCGGACAGGTCGAAGACCTTTTTACCCATGGCAAGAAAAGTCTGGGCAAGCTCAACGCTTACCTTGTGATCGGTACAAAGGCAGACATAGTCGACATCGCTGTCGGCTATGTCTGCAAACGTCTCATCCGTCAAAGGGAGCAGGGAGACATCAAGTAAACCTGTATGTTCAGGATATAACTCACTCAGATACTTCCCTTTATCTAAACTCTGTACGGACACATAACAACCACTGAGGTGCAAACCCGGATGACGGGCCACCAAACTGGCCAACTCTGCGCCGCTATATCCGCTGGCGCCAACAATTGCTACGTTAAACATCGATAACTCTTATAAATTAGTAAACACAAAGACCATATAAATCTGCTATTGATGATGTTATCGTCGCATTGTTGCACCCTCTATATTTATGCTAAAAAAATGAATTGATATTCACCTTACATACATATAGATTTTTATGCAACAGGTTTGAATAAATATTTTAGGATAAATACATGCCACTTCCCGACTTTAAAACTATGTACAGCGAGCTCATCGCACGCCCCTCAGTCAGTGCGCTCGATCCCAGTCTTAATCAAAGTAACCGCGCAGTCATTGAGCTGCTTGCACATTGGTGTGAACAACTGGGCTTTAGTACCGAAATCACCGAGCTACACAGCGCACCCGGTAAATTCAATCTGCTCGCCCGCAAGTGCCCGCCCGGTATGGCAGAACAAGCAGGGGGGCTGATGCTGGCCGGACACACAGATACGGTGCCCTTTGACGACAGCCGCTGGAATTTTGACCCTTTCCAGCTCAGTGAAAAAGACAATCGCTTGTATGGCTTAGGCAGCATTGACATGAAGGGCTTTTTTGCCTTTGTGTTGAAAGCACTGGAGGAGCTGCAAGAAGCACAGCAAAGTGCTCCGGTGATGATCCTGGCCACCGCAGATGAAGAGATCACCATGGCAGGTGCACAAGAAATCGCGCGCCACGCAAACCTCAAACCGGCACGCTGTATTATCGGTGAACCAACCGATATGGTGCCGGTTTATACGCACAAAGGGCACATGTCTTCGGCCATTCGAATCACCGGTCGATCTGGCCATAGCTCAGATCCCGAACGAGGTCTCAATGCCATTGAAGTCATGCAGCAAGTGATTACCAATCTGTTACAGCTAAAAGAAGATTTAAAGAATAAATATTCACTATCTGATTTCGTCATTCCCTACCCTACCTTGAATTTAGGTCATATTCATGGAGGTGACAATGCCAACCGCATTTGCGGCTGTTGCGAGTTACATATCGACCTGCGTCCACTGCCCGGACTCAGCATTACCGAGCTGCAGGCCTTATTAATGCAGGCTGTAGCCCCTATCAATGAGCGCTATCCAGATAGCGTGTCTGTCATAGATCTGCATGACCCCATTCCCGCATTTCATGGCACCCGGGATTGCGCACTGGTGAAGCTGGCTGAAAAAATTTCAGGTCAACAGGCCGTTGCCGTGAATTACTGTACAGAAGCGCCCTTTTTACAGCAGCTTGGATGCGAGACCATTGTCATGGGACCGGGCTCAATTGCTCAGGCACATCAGCCAGATGAATATCTCGCGATGGAAAAAATCAAACCCAGTCAGCAAATTCTGACTGAATTAATCCGCCAACAATGCTTTAGCTGAATCGTTCAGCTCCCGTGTAATAAGGTGTAATTTGCACAAAACTCAACCAGACACTATACCTGAACAGATGTAACACAAGATCGGTAACGGCCTGTCAATATGCGCCCCGTCAAGCGCAACAGGTCGCCATCCGTGAAGGTGTGCCCATTTGCGCGGTATGGTCCGCCATGGATGCACCTTGGGCCGTTCGGGGCCATCGACTGTCAGCATAGGACGCCGCAGTATCTGTCTACTGACAAGGAAGGGGCAAAAGATGTGCAATCTACTCTCTTATTATCACAATCCAGATAGTATCTGCTATGTGTTTAGCCGTGCTTGTCTCGGCAGGCATATCGCTGCCAGTTACGTTTGTCTCCCTCCTTTGATGCGTGCCGCTCGCAGATTTTTCTCATTACACTATCAGGGGCAAACTTATGTACAGACTGAGCGACTTTTATCGCCTCAGTGCCGCACTGACTGGCTACCAAGAAGTCGAGTTACAAGGCACGGGCGTCGGTCCGGTTTACTGTCAGACACTCAGTAAATGGGTCCGTCAGGACGTAATTGAAGCACTTTACGCTCAGGCAGAGCAGATTGGTGCACTCGACAATGATACCAGTCAGGCGCGCTTTTACGACCAGATCTGGAATAGTGCCAAACTCGGGCCCGTTGCCAGAAACATCATCAAGATGTGGTACCTCTCCATCTGGTATCAGCTGCCAGCTGACTGGAATGCCCTCTATGGAGTCGATGACTTCAGCGCCGATAAACCGCTCGTTGAAGACTATGTGATTTCAAGCAATGCCTATATTCAGGGCCTGGTCTGGAATGCGTTGGGCAGTCACCCTATGGGTGCCAAGCAGCCTGGATATGGTACCTGGGCCTTCCCCGGGCACACAGCAAAAACACATAACCTGGATTAAGGAGCCAAACATGACACATCATCATAACGACTACGACGTCGTCATCGTCGGTGCCGGGATTGCAGGTGCCATTATGGCTAAACAACTGGGTGAACAAGGCAAACAAGTCTTGATCTTAGAAGCAGGTACTGGCACTGACGGGCGTTTCTTCGATCAGGGCAAAGAGCAGGGCTATGAATCCTACATGGAGCGCTTTTTCACAGCCATGGCCAAGATCCCAAATGCGCCCTACCCTAATAACCCCAATGCCCCTCAACCCTTAGTGACGGATATTCAGAAACCACCGCTCGATAAACCCGTTAGCGACCATGGGTATTTTGTCCAGTATGGTCCGGATCCCTTTGCCAGCACCTACACCCGCAGCGAAGGCGGCACGACTTTACACTGGCTGGGCACCTGTTTACGTATGCTGCCCGAAGACTTTGAACTACAAAGTCGGTTCGGTCGGGGCCGGGATTGGCCAATCAGCTATCAGGAATTACAACCCTGGTACGAAGTAGCAGAGCAGCATATCGGGGTCTCGGCGAATGCCGATGTACAAAACTACCATCAAATTGACAATCCCAGTGTGCAGCTACCATTTGAGGAAAATTACAACTACCCGATGGAGCAAATACCACAGAGTTTTCTGGATCAGTACCTCGCCAAAGGGCTGCAAGGTATGCAGGTTAACATTGAGAATCAAACCTACCCCATTGATGTGGTTGCGACACCACAAGGGCGCAACGGCATGCCACGCGGGGATTATCGCCCGGTGGGAGCTGTCGGTAACCCTGACCTTGGCCAGCGCTGCGCAGGTAACTCAAACTGTGTGCCCATTTGTCCTATTCAGGCTAAATATTCTGCCTTAAAAACACTGGAACAGGCCAAACAGACCGGCAATGTGACCATAGAAACACAGGCCGTGGCCTATCACCTGGCCGTAGATGACAACACCCAGAACATCTCCAAAGTGCACTACAAGCGCTACCACTCTACTGATTCTGCAGCTTTCGAAGATAAAGCCGTGACAGGCAAAATCGTGGTCCTCGCTGCCCATGCCGTCGAAAATGCCAAACTCTTGTTGGCCTCCAATGTTGCGAACTCCAGTGATCAAGTTGGTCGCAATCTGATGGACCATCCAACTATGCTGACCTGGGGTCTGATGCCGTGCAAAATTGGCGCATTCCGGGGACCTGGCTCGACCTCCGGGATCCCGTCGCTGCGCGGTGGCGCATTTCGTGCCGATCAAGCCGCATTTCGCATTGAGATAGGCAACTGGGGCTGGAGCTGGCCGGAAGGCGCGCCCATTGCCACTGTTCCTGATCTGATCGACAAACAAGGGTTGTTTGGCCCGGCGCTGCGGCACAAAATCGCAGAGGAATACCCGCGCATGTTCCGCTTTGGCTTTTTGGTCGAGCAGTTACCGGATCCTGATAACCGCGTCACCATAGACGATCAATACCGGGATCAGCTGGGCAACTATCGGCCCGTTATCCATTACAAAGTGACAGACTACACCCGCGCCGGTATGGCACAGGCCAAAGAAGTGTCGGATGCCATTTTCCAGCGGCTCGGTGTGGAACCCTTCACCCAATACAAAACCAGCGATCCGGGCTATGTGCAATATCAGGGCAAGGGTTATGTCTACAACGGTGCCGGACACCTGGTCGGGACACACCTGATGGGTAAGGACCCGAAAGACTCTGTGGTTAATTGCGACCAGCGCAGCTGGGATCACCCCAACCTCTACCTGGTTGGCTGCGGCAACATGCCCACCATTGCGACCAGTAATCCAACTTTGACCATGGCAGCATTGACCTTCTGGGCTGCTGACAACGTGTTAAACGCACTCGACCAGTATTGAGGAGGGACCAGCCATGTATCACAAACTGCAAAAACGCCCAATAGAAACGCTCGAACAGCTGCATCATGACCTGCAACTGGCCATTGAACTGGAGTTCTCTACACTACCGGTCTACCTCAGCGCCTTATATTCCATAAGGGAAGGCACCAATCAGTGTGCCTATACCGTGATCCGCTCAGTCGTGATGGAGGAGATGTTTCACCTGACCAATGCCGCGAATCTGTTGATCGCCACCGGAGGTAGTCCGGCCATTAACAGTCCGGAGTTTCTGCCCACCTTTCCAACTAAACTGCCTGACGGGGAAACCTGGTTTGAAGCAGATCTACAACAATTTAGTCCTGCAGCACTGCGAAACTTCCTCAAAATTGAAATGCCTGCCGATCTGGCAAAAGCGGGGGATATCACCATAGGCGAATTTTATGTCGGCATTGAAAACGGCTTAGAAACTCTGCATAACCGCTATGGCCCAGCACTGTTCCCTGCGGATTGCCATGACAAGCAAATCGCGCATAAGTATTACTATGGCGGCGGCGGAGAGATCACGCCGATCACCGATCTGGACTCGGCCAATTTTGCACTCAATACCATTGTTGCCCAGGGTGAAGGCGTACCAGAAAAGCACTGGAATCCAACCCAGCCTTTCCCGCTCGGTGAAACCACTGGCATAGACAGCGGCGACCATCAGCTCTTCATGCAACCCAGAGAGCTGTCTCATTATTATCGCTTTAATGAATTACTGCTGGGTTATCGCTATGTACAAGGAGATTCGCCCGATTCGGGACCAACAGGCCCCGCGATTCCCATTGATTATCGGCAAGTTTATCCGGTTTTGAAAAACCCTCAGCCAGAAAACTATCATGCCTTCGGGGCCATTGCCCGGCTGGATACAGAATTTAATCTGACCCTGAGCCTGCTACTGGATCAACTTCACCTTGCCTTCAATGGCCAGCCTGACATCTTGGTTGCTGCGGTAGGCACCATGTTTGGACTCAAAGAGAAAGCCCAGAATATGATGCGCGTGCCACTGCCTGATGGCAGCGGTCACCACGCCGCCCCCACCTGGCGCTACATCCCCATAGATAAACGCCCTGGAGCATGCTGATATGACCACAAGACGCTTCGATCACATTATCGTGATCATGTTTGAAAACCAGTATCGCGGTTATGTGATGAATAACCCTTACATGCGCAACCTCGCCGCCCAGGGCATTGAGCTGACCAACAGTTTTGGCGTGATGCACCCGTCGCAAACCAATTATATCGCCTCACTCGCGGGTGAGCTGTGCAATGTGACCGACGATGAGGTGCCACCCAGGTTGCCGCAACGCACCCTGGTGGACCTGATAGAAGATTCAGCGCAAAACCTTGACTGGCGTGCCTACATGGAAAGCTATGTGGCAGGGTGGACGCCCTGGAAAGCGAACAACTTCACGCCCGTAAACAGCTATCCGTATGTACTCAAGCACGACCCCTTTTCATCATTTTCCCGTATTCTCGACAGCGAAGCGCGCTGGCAGAAAATTGGCAATGAGGCACAGTTCTACCAGGATTTACTCAACGATAACCTGCCCGAGTTTGCCTGGTTTACACCCAACATGTGGCACGATGGGCATTATTTGCTTGGCACCAAAGACAATGACCTCAAAGGCGAACGCGCGCCAGTGCTGGTGGATCAGCAAGCAGACTGGCTGAAGTCGTTTTTTGCCTCGATTAATTTCCCCGGTCCGGATAGCAAGCTCCCCGATAACACCCTGGTGGTCGTCACCTACGACGAGGCCGATTTTGAGTCGGATTATGACACCAGCCAAAAGTACAAATATTACTACGACGGGCCGAATCAGATTTATACGGTGTTACTGGGCGATACCCTGACACCCTCAAAGCAACACGAAGGGTACAACCATTACTCTTTGCTGCGGACCATTGAAGAGAACTTTTCGCTCGGTACGCTGGGCAAGAACGACCGCCATGCTAACTATTTCCGCTTTTTGTGGGATGAATCGCTGCACTGGCAACGAGCTCAGTCCGTGCCGCACCTGGAACAGATCTGCGATTTGCAAGCCGCCAGCCTGGGTACGCAACTTTACCTCTTCTATACACGGCATGATCAGCCCGGTCAGTTGCACTGTACCAGCTTTGACGGCCATAGCTGGTCAGCGCCATTACAGCTTCAGGCGGATTGCAAAGATCAGCTTCAGCTCAGTGCGCAGGGCAATACACTTGTGCTGGGATATCGTGATTTGGACTTACGTATTACCCTGCACACCCTAACGACCAATCAGGGCTGGCAAACCTTACCTGCCCCCAGCAATGAAAGCATCTCAGCCCTGGCGTTACAGGTGTTGCCAGAGAGCCACGATCTGTTACTGGTGTATCGCGATCAGCAGGGTTGCATGCAAGCACAGCGTTATGCCCAGCAACAGTGGCTACCTCAGCCGCAACCACTGGTGTGCAAACCCACAGGCCCATTCACTTTAGCCTCATTGGGCAGCAATACCCTGCTGATATATCGCGAAGGCAATGGTCAGGCGCTGGCCTGCCTGAGCTATAACAGTGCAGAATTTAATGTCACCGATGTGAGTAACAGCACCTATGCCGGACCACAAGACAATGCAGTGAGTCATCAGTGGTCGACCAATGGGTTTGGCATTGGTCATTTCTCCCAGGCCCCCAGCAAACTGACACCCGATGAGCCAGAGCCACAGGAACACAGTTATCAAAGTGAAGGTAGCCTGGCCGCAGCGACGCTCGATGGCGTGATCCACTTGTTTCACAATGCCCCCAACAGCCAGCAGCTACTGAGCGCCTGCTTTTCTATTCCAGGTGTACTCACCAGTCAGCAGGCTGTCTCCTACGATCCAGCCAAAGCCGATACCACCAGCAACGGCTATGGCACCATGGCTGAAGCAGGCTGGAGTGAGCAGCAGATGCTCAACAATGCCCATCGGGATCCAGGCACCCCGCTGTGCGCTACGCGCTATCAGGACCAGCTTTGGTGCTTCTATCTGAGTAGCCATGACCAGCAGCTGCGGGCCCATGTAGCCGCTTACTTATCGACAGATTGTCGCGCCACATAAAGCGCATGCAGAGGCAACGGACAATGACGATCAATTTAAGATGAACCATTAAGTACAGACGAAGGCAGCCAGGGATCCCGCCGCCTTCGAGCAGTCACTGTAGGGATCAAGCCTATGGCACTTTGGAATAACCCATGGGATGCCAGTAGCAATTAATGAGGAAACCATCATGACTGACGTAACGCCCCCTGATCTTTCAAAACCTTTGCTGATCGACCCGGCACAGGAAAACCCGCCAGCGCCGACAACAGAGCTGGGCCCGCTGCAACACCTGGTCGGCACCTGGACCAATCAACCGCTGGGTAACTCTGGTATGGGGGGAACGGACAAACCGTTTTCTTATTGCCTGATGCCACTGCCTCAGGAAGCCAGCTATATCCTGAAAAACTTTGCTTACTATGAAGAATTAACTTTTTCAGCCATTCACGGCACAGCGCCCAACCGCGGTGGCTTAGGCACGCAAGTTGCCAACACCCTGTTTTACGAGCAGCGCGTTTACTTTGCCGATGGCCCGGCAAAAGATCAGCTGGTGCATGCCGAAAATGGCTCACTGCTGTTCCTGACCGATCGAAAACAATTGCTGGGGCCTTATGGCAACGGAGAAAAGCCGGGGATCGGAACTGAAACTGTGCCTAACAGTGTGCCACCGACGCAAAACTATGACTTTATCAAGCAAATGTCGGTACCACATGGTAACTCAATTCTGGCCAGCGGGCATTTCCAGTCAGGCACAGGTGTGCCCACCATTCCGATGCTGAGCAAAAGTGACGTGCTCCCTATGGGTCTGCCCCATGATGTCAGCACCGATCAGTACAGCACCAAAAGTGTTGGTAACCTGAACCCAGACTTTACCCTGAACCCCAATCAGCCACTGAATAATGCACTGGAAGTATCTCCACCGAAGAAATTCATTTTACTGGAAGTGGATACCGCCCACTCGGGCATCCCCGTGACTAATATTGGCTTTGAGCAACAGCATGCCAACGTCAGCCGTTATGCCATCAGCTACTGGCTCGAGTCACTCGATGGCAGTGATAATTTCACTCAGCTTCAGTACTCGCAAAATATCACCATGGAGATCCCTATTCAGGGGCAAACCGTCACCTTCCCGCACATCACTACCAATACCTTAGTCAAAAAGGCCTAAGTACAGCGGGCATAAAAAAACCGGACTGATGTCAGTCCGGTTTTCTCTTTTGCAAGATTAGATAGGCGAGCCTGGCGGCATCGGCAGGGCTTTAAAGCCTTGCGGCCATTGACCGCTTTCCAGATACTGCGCCACTAAGTCCGCCAGATAGGTGTCGAATGCATCGGCCTTGCTGCTGCCACCAAACAGAGAGTCGTCACTGTATTGCTCTACCAGCTGACTCAGGTAATAACGCAACTGGGCCTGAACTTCCGGTGCCAGCTTATCGCTGCTACCCAGCTCTGCCAGACGATAGGCTGTTAAAAATTGCACACGCTGCGCCAGTTTTGTTGCCATGCCCGACTCCGCTTTCGGCTGAAAAACATGCTGATATACCGTGTTCAGTAGATCGTCGCTGTTGAGGTTGGCATGATTACGAGCCCCCTGCTGCGCCAATCGATTTAGCCGCTGCGGGTTCAGCAATAAACTCAGGGTATGCTGCGCCGCCACTTCTGGCAACGCCATCGCATCCAGTGTCAGACCGGTACGCCCTTTGATGCTTTCACGGGTTTTATACTCGCCATAGGCTTTAGGCGGGATCAACGCCAGCACTGATTCCGGGATCATCAGTTGCTCAGGAGATAAGGTATCCAGCAGAGCCGAGAGTGCTGCCTGCTGCTGTGCCTTGCCTACCACTTGTGCGCCTTTGGCAGTCTGCGCGCCACGCACTTCATAGTCGTAGTCTACGCCACCGATCAGTTTCACTGCCGATTCCACCTGATAACGGTGGAACAAGTACAACGGCACCAGCTTTTCTTCCAGCTGAGATAAGGCCTCACCGGTTTTGATGTTATTCAGGCCAAAACGGGCCAGCGCCTTACGACGAATATCCAGCACCCGTGTTAATTCAGCTGCCGGGTCACCGCCGTTATCCCACAGGTGGGCAGTCGGATGTGCACCGCCTTTAGGACGGGCATCGGCATCCGAGATAAACTCCAGCCCTTTGCTCTTGTTCTCTGCCAAAATAGCAGCCAACCCCTGAGATTCATCCACCGCGGTAAAGTCGCTATAGCCATACTTGATCACCTGGGTATCCCACTCCCCCATGCCTGATGCGTAGCCTTTGCTGATATCCAGCTCACCCTGATCGTTCATGCCCACCAGCGGATGCGGATAATCCATCACGGAGGCACGGTCTTTCACAGACGCCGAAAAGTTATGAGCAATCCCCAGCGTGTGGCCAATTTCGTGGGCACTGAGCTGGCGAATACGGTCCAGCGCCATGGCGTGCAGATGCGCGGTCACTTCATCACCTTTTACAAATGGCGCAGCTAACGCTTCGGCAATCAAAATGTCCTGACGCACGCGCAATGAGCCCAGGGTGACATGGCCTTTAATGATCTCGCCGGTACGCGGATCTATCACCGATGCCCCATATGACCAGCCACGGGTCGCGCGGTGAACCCACTGGATCACGTTGTAACGAATATCCATGGGATCAGCATTTTCCGGCAGCACTTTGACCTGAAAGGCATTTTTGTAACCCGCCGCTTCAAAAGCCTGATCCCACCAGCGTGCACCATCCAGTAATGCAGTCTTCACCGGCTCGGGCACACCCGGGTCAAGGTAATACACAATCGGCTCGACCGGCTCAGAGACTTTTGCAGTCGGGTCCTTTTTATTTAAGCGATGGCGCGGAATATAACGCACATACATAGACTCGCTCAGCGGTGCCGAGTAGTCCTTGTGCTCAATACTCCAGTAACCTGACTGCGGATGGAATGCGCGGGGCTGATAATTGTCATCCGGCAGCTCAATCAGCGAGTGGTGCTGATGGACCGTCACCGCATAAGGGTTGGCCGTCGCCTGCTTCACATACTCACCAGGCTTGCTGCCCTTAAAGGTCAGGACCGCTTCCAGCTCGGTGTTTTTCATAAAGGCTTTGGAACGTGGCATATAAGTGGCGCTGCGGCTGGCATCCAGGCTGTAACTGCCCTGCTTGCGCGCCGCCAGCGTCCGGGACACACCGTGGACATCCGACAACAGATAAGGGGTGTAATCGATCAATACACTGTCATCATCTTCGGCGACCACTTTAAAGCCATTTAAAATGCTGGAGGCAAACGCCTCTTTGACGCTTTGCTGCTCCGCCGGATTATCGGCACTGGCACGAAAATAGGTATTCAGTGCGCGCAGCATCACCTTGTCACCAAAGCGCTCGAATTGCACCAGGTAAGTACTACCCAGCTGGCCGCGATCTAACCCTATGTCGTTGGATCCGACGCCATACGGCAGGCTATGCTGAAGTAAGAACGGCTGCGAGAGTTTATCCACATCCAGGTAAATTTTGCCACTGGCAGGGTCGCTATAGAACGCATAAAACCCGGGGAAATGGTTGAGTTTGTCAGTAAATTCATCAATAGACTTAATTGCAGCGTGCGCTTGGGGTATCATAGCCAGCAGCAAAGCCGAGAGCATGTGAGGTGCAAAGCGTGTTTTTCGCATTTTCTTATCTTTGTTGTGTTAGGTTAGATGACTGGTACCTCATTTGTATATTAAATCGTATACAAAATACAGTTATTTAGGACAAAATTCAGCGCTGTTTGTGGCCTGCTCTCTCACTCTATCAGGGCTGCAACATAACCGTTATCAGGACTAAAATTTATGCGTAGACTTCCACCGGTGTTAATTGAAGACGGCTGTTCCCGTGAACTGGTTTCTCTGATCCGAACCATTCTGGCTGCCTGTAAAGAAATCTCTTTCCGCGTAGGTCAGGGCGCGCTGTCAGGCGTGCTGGGCTCAACACTGGATGAAAACATTCAGGGCGAAACTCAGAAGAAACTCGACGTACTGTCTAACCAGCTACTCAAAGACATTCTGCTGGAGTCTGGCTATGTAAAAGCCATTGCTTCAGAAGAAGAAGAAGGCACGGTCGCGGGCAGCCCGGATGCCAAATTTATTGTCGCATTCGACCCGCTGGATGGTTCATCTAATACTGATATCAATTCTCTGGTAGGCACCATCTTCTCTATCATGGAAGCCCCGGAAGATGCCGATCCGGCGGATCCGGCTATCTTTATGCAGCCGGGCCACAAGCAAATAGCCGCAGGCTACGTCCTGTATGGCCCGTGCACCACACTGGCCCTGACCACAGGTAAAGGCACGCGTATCTTCACGCTAGATAAAACCCACGGCAGCTTCCTGCTGACCGAAGAGTTTGCCAAAGTACCGGCCGACACTCAGGAGTTTGCCATCAACGCGTCAAACCAGCGTCACTGGCAACCGGCCATGCAAAACTACATCAACGACCTGCTGGCAGGCGACACAGGCCCGCGCGGTAAAAACTTCAACATGCGCTGGATTGCTGCCATGGTAGGTGATGTACACCGCGTGCTATGTCGCGGCGGCCTGTTTACTTACCCGGCAGACACTAAAAACCCGGAAAAACCGTACAAACTGCGCCTGATGTACGAAGCCAATCCGATGGCCATGCTGGTAGAGCAAGCCGGCGGTCTGGCCCATACCGGTGAGCAACGCATTCTGGATATCGACCCGGAGCATATCCACCAGCGCGTAGCCGTGATCTTAGGCTCGAAAAACGAAGTCGAAGCGTGTATTGGGTATCATAAATAAGACCCTTATCTAGCTACATACTTTACACGCCATGGTGAGCTCGCCATGGCGTTTTTGTTTCTCCCCTTTTATTTCATCATCACCTGCTCTTGCAGCCTGGAGACTCAATGACACAAGTACACCATTATGGCAGTGCCAGAGAGCTGGACTTTTATATTGAACGTTATCGTTCCTACGTTAGAAGTGCATATTTCGCCAAAAATGCTTTTATCGCGCATAAGACACACCTGGAGTCCATGACTGGTGATAGCTGGGAGTATTCTCAAGCTAAAGACTGGGAGAGTGGATTTAACTTTGCCCTGCATGCCCAACGTCACCACAACGAAGCACGCTGGTTTTTACGTCAAGCTTACAATTACCGACTAGTGCACTTTAAGCGTCATTTATTCCCGCAACAGAGCCATGAACTGCGTATTGAGGACGTAGCAATCAATCGCCCGGGAGAAAGGCTCAGTCATGGTATTCACCCGTCTGACTGGTACGATACCATTATGCTTGCACTGGCTTACAACGAAGGTGAGGCACTAGCCTGGCTGGATAAGTTTGACAAGCAGGCAATGGACTACGATGCCAATGCCCGGTTTATACAGCCCTTACAACTGGCTGAGTTTCACATTGTTAAAGCCATTTTAAAACCGCAGTCCCGGGATCTGGTGCAAACCATCCAGGCCTATATGCAAGTTGATGTTTCAGGAGGAGCGGACAAAGATGCATTCTATGCACACAACTACTCATTGCCTAAGATCGACTGCTTGCTCAGTGTTTTCTGCCATGAGGACGAACAAACCTATCTGCAAAAAATGAATGACGCTCTAGATAAGTTTGCAGCAAGCGCAAAAAAAGCAGACCAAGATGACGACCTGTTCCCGGACTTTGCCCTGGCACTACTCGGGCCAGCTCGCCTAGCCTATCGTAATAAAGGCTATCTGATCCCGGATCACCCTTATCTGCCGCAATGGCTGATCACCGAGGATCTCCACGAAATGGCACCTCCACCTCAGCCAGATTCGCTGTAAGCGGGTACCTTGCCACACAAAACAAAAAAGCCATGGCCGCTTGCGCGTGCCATGGCTTGCTCTTAATCAAACCGTGCTAACGTGTCATTACTGACAATTGGCAATTTCTTTCCATGGGCCCAGTGAGGCCGGGTTGTTACCCTGAGTCCACCACTTCGCTTCATAGGTTTTACCGCCAAAGGTCACCTGCTCACCGCCGGTGTATACCTGAGTCTCATTCCAGGGGGCTGGGCAAGAATTGCCAGGTTCAAAGGTCACCTGTACGCTGTGTGCAGCAGACAGTGCCGGGAAAGTGTAGCTTGACTGCGCTGTCACGCTCACGCCATCGACTTTCAATGTAGCAACACGATAGCCGCTGTCTGGTACAAAGGTCAGCGTAAAGTCGGTGTTGCCTTTAGCGCTGATCACACCGCTTGCATCCGGCGCTGGTGAAATGCTACCACCCGTGCCTACAACCGTTGCCGTGATATCGTAGAATACCGGTACGTCAATCACTGCATCGACAAAGTTACCCGATACATAATCGAAGTTTGCAGCGCTGAGGCTGTTCACATCAGTGTTTTTCAGTACCAGACGCTTCTGATCACCTTTTGATGCGGTCTCATCCAGCGTGATCACCGTATCAGTACCTTCCTGCGTTAGCACCAGCATAGAGAAGGTATAGTTGAACAGTGGCATGCTGATCACGGTTTTAGCCGGATCAAAACTGTTCACTGTCAGCGCCATATTCCAGCCCCAGTTTTGGCTGTTCAGCGGCACGATGAAGCCCAGGCGGTCATAACCACCGGTGACGTTATCAAACATCTCAGGCGTCAGATCAGCCACTGTCAGGCCTACCAACTCAACCGAGCTGTAAATACCACCATCTTTAGCCTGTACACCGACGACCAAGGCAGTGTCTGTTTCGTAGGCTTTCAGGTGCTTAAAGCCAATCCCAGCGGTCCCACGGATCTTATCCAGCTGAGGATTGAAGCCTGTTACGGTTTGCTTACCAGACCACGCAATTTCATAGATATCCGACTGGGCGATCACCGCTTCGGTATTGACGTTCACAGCCGCAGCTGACACGCCTTCGAGCACCACACGCTGACCAGCGAACGCTAATTCAACACCTGCAGGTACATCTGACACAGACAGGTTACTCAGTGGTGCAGCAGCCTGCCAGTCACGCAAGATGATGCGATCTTCGCCAACAGTGAAGTCACGTACAGTGGTCACTGAGCCGCTTTGCTCATGCAGTTCAATGGTGTCTGCACCACCGCCAGGCAGTACTAAGTCGTTACCCCAACCAGCGGAGAGCTTTTCATCGTATTTAGAACCTTCGATAACGTCATCCGCTGGCGTGTCGAAGATGGTGTTGTAGCCACCAAACTTGTGTACATATTTGGTGATACAGGTACCCAGTTCATCACAAGTGATCTCATCCTTGGTCAGCAGGCGTGCTGTTCCCCAGGCACCACGTAAGTGTGCCGCAGCCAGCAGGCCAGACATGGTTGCTTGTACTGTGATGGCGTTACCATTGTCATCTGTGCCAGGCCAGCTCTTCGCCAGTGCCTGCTCCCAGGTCATGTTGGCATCGGTCAGCAACTGCGTCATCACGCCATAATTGAAACGCATGGCATCACGCATCACCAATTCCTGATTATCCGGGATCAATAGGTCAGCAAACGAATTGACACCATTCTTACCAACAAAGGTCCCTTCCCAGCGGTTTACATCTGTTGCCTGGATTTGGTTACCACCCGAGCCGACGATCTCAACCAGGGCTTCTGTTTTACAGCCAATCCAGGTGCTGTCTTCCACAAACACATAGAAACTGTCGTATTCCTTACCATCCACTGTCACCACTTTCGGGCTATAGTAACCGGCATCGATCAGTACCGCTTCACCCAGCTGATAACCCACGAAACCCCATGCATTCATAGAGTTATACTGCATGGTTTTGAACATCTCGGCACTATACGGAGTTTGTGAGTTATAGATGCCGTCAATGCCCAGCTTAGTGAAGAACTGATTAATGGTGGTATCTTCCGGGATCATGCTGCCTGTTGAGCAGTCACGTACCATACGACCCGGCGCTGAGACTTTGGCATACTTGTAAACCGGGTTATTCAGGTTCTCAAGGTAAAAATCTGCCAGAGCAGGGTTAATTCCCGATTCGAAGTTTCTTAAGCTATCCAAAAAGTCCTGTACGCCTGTTCCCGCTGACGCAGAACAACTTAAGATAACGGCTACTGCACATCCTGTCATTTTCAATTTCATTAGGTGTTTCCTCATTATTTTTTTAATCGAAACAAATCCAGCAATATCAACCCGATCAGAGCAACAATTTTAATGAACATCCGCGACCCAACCCTAAGCCGCCTACCAATAAACCCGCATTAATTATCCACACCGGGTTTATATCGCTGAAGCAGTGAGCTAACCTATCTTGCTGAATCTACAAAACAGGCATTTCTATTTGCTCAACTAATATACAAGCTAGCGTTCGCAAAATAATAAGTCAATTGTTTTTACAAAATTTATTGCAATAAAGTTTCATGCGTAGGATCAGGCAATAACAGGTGAAATAAGGCAAGCCGGGCAAACCTGCCTTAACCGAGTAGAAGTGTGGGCACATCGCACCATCCCGGCAAATATTGCTGAGGCATTCAGTGTATGTCCCCCTTATCCGCACACCTGGGCAATCTTCCTTGCCAGGTGATGCGCGGATTGACCAGTTAAAACCGAACTGGCCTAAAGGAAGCGGGAACTTCCCTTATTCTGAGGCCGCACAGCATGGGATGCCGTGCGGGAGATCAGTGTTAGAAACGAACGCTGGCACCCACAAAGTAACGCGTACCAAACTCATCAACAGCGTGCACAATATTGCCTGCCGTTGGCTGTCTTAGCACCAGCGCCTCATTGAGCAGGTTAATCGCTTCAAATGACACATCAATGTTATCGGTCACATGCCATACCACAGAAGCATCAACCTGGTCGTACGCATCATTCAGACTATCCAGACTGCTACCGTTATACTGGCGTACCCAGTCATCACGGTAGTTGTAAGCCAGGCGCACACTGAACAAGTCGTTTTCGTAGTAACCCGACAAGTTGTAGGAGTTTTGCGATACTTCTTCAATGGGCATTTCCTTACCCGTCGAGTCAGTGCGACTGCTATCGGTATAGGTGTAGTTTGCTTGTATACCAAAGCCATTTTCAAACGCATGCTGGTACTGTAATTCAATACCACGCACATCGGCTGTTCCGACGTTACGCGAGCGCGTCACCAGACATCCTTCACCACATCCAGGATAGAACTCAGCAGCAGTTGTTTGCTCAATGTAGTCACTGATGTTCTTCACAAACAAGGTCGCACCTAAAACGGAAGACGGGTTGAAGTACCATTCGATACCCATGTCGTATTGGTCTGACTTATACGGGTCCAGATCCGGACTGCCAACATTTGCCGTTTTAAAGCTCTCTGAGATGATGTCTGCAACTTTCATGTCGTCATAATCTGGGCGTGACACCGTAGATCCCGCCGCAAACCGGAAGATCATGTCCTCGCTCAGATCGATCGCCAGGTTCAGGCTGGGAAGATAATTGGTATAGCTTTTATCTACTTCTCCCTTCACCCCATTGATTTCACCTTTGGAGAGAATGTCTGTTTCGACTACACGCAGACCTAAGTTACCGCGAAAACCTTCCCCTGAGAAATTGGCTTTGACGTACGCAGCGGCAATGTCCTCTTCAATGGAGAAAGCATCTTTAACGGTGACCGTGCCCGGTGCATTGTTACGCGCATAGTCCCACAACCCGCGAGTACCGATTGGAAAACCTGACAAGCTGCCAGCACGCCCTTCAGCACTATGCAGACCCGACACAAAGCCGCCATTAAAGTCGCCCAGTGTCAGTCGTTCACCCCCTTCACGGATAGCGTCCACACTCAGATCCTGATTATTTTCCTGATATGAGAACACTTGCTCCTGGAACTTAATACCAGCCTGGATTGATGTCATCACAGGAGAATCCAGCTCAAAGGTAAAATCTGCCTGAATATAATCTATCTCATTGTCACGCTCATAATTGATATAGGTATATTCATGGAACAGTTCAAAATTATCATGACTACTCATATAGTCCGGGTTAACCGGAATAAGCTCCAGCGGGCCGCTAACATCGTAAGAAAAACCGGAATTGGCACGCTCACTGATATCGCCCCACCACGTACTTGTCTGGCCAATACGGCCTTCAGCAGTTGACTGACCAATAACAAAGTCGGCGGACCAGGCTTCAGCTTGATAATTTGCAGTAAAGTTAATGACATCCGTTTGCATATCCGGAGTACGCAATACCGTGTTGTTGAAAAGTGGTGCGCGACCCGGGCCTGAGGCTGTGACCGTTGCTGCAGTAACAATCCCTTGCTCATTCACTCTGACCGAATCTCCCTGCAAGGTACCGTAGCCCATGATGGTGAACAAAGCCGAGTTAATGTGGTCGTTTTCCAGTTCAAACAAATTGTAATCCAAGCCTAGTGTCAGCGCATCGCTCGGCGCATACTGAACACTGATCTGGCTGCTGCTGCGCTCTCTGTCCTCATCGAACAGAATAGATGCCGCACAACAAGACGTTTTTCTGAGCACGCCATTACTGTCTTCCAGCTCCGTTGCACCTGGTGGTCCGAATGTGGATAACGTCTCACGATATACTTTCGACTCTTCATTTGAATAGGCAACAAGAATACCAAAGTTCTCCTGCTCGTTTTTCCAACTTGCCAAACCAGAGTAGGCTGGCGACCACTCTTTGGCATTACCATGATAGGCATTTTCTACAGATGCAAACACAGTACCTGAATCCATATCAAGGGGCTTGCGAGTCTTGAGGTTAACCGTACCACCCATCGCGCCTTCGTTAATATCCGATTCAACCGACTTGTAGACATCCATACCGGAGATTTGCTCTGAGGCAAGCATTTCAAAGTTAAAGCTACGGTTCACACCACCCAAATCAAACCAACCAACACTGGCAACGTTCTGACCGTTCAGCAACACCATGCTGTGTTCAGGCGCAGTACCACGCACAGTCACACCACTTACCTCACCAAAGGTTCTGACTACGGTCACCCCTGGAATACGCTGCATCGCATCACCGATATTCTTGTCGGGGAATTTACCTATGTCTTCAGCCGAAATCGAGTCAACAACAGAGTTTGCAAAGCGCTTGGTATTTAGCGCCTCAGTCAGGCTCCGTCTGATCCCTCTGACTTCAATGGTTTCGATTGCCTGATTCGCACCATCCTGTTCCTCTGCCGCAGCACCAAACGACATACCCGACAACGCTGTTGCCACACATACTGCCACGTAACTGGATTTCAGATAGTTATTCAGATACTTGGTTTTTACCTTTGAGCCCTGATTTTTCATGCTCTTCTCCCCTTTGCCTTATCCCAAGCCGTTCATTCCCAGTGAGTCGACTGGCTTGTGTTATTATCAAACTGTCATTTTTTATTAGTAAAATTGATATACTAAGTATTTATTAAATCATTTTGACTAATTGTCAAGCACTTATTATTTCGTTTTACTGATCTTTTTAAAGTTGCTCTGCGATGGCTCGGGCACTCACGGCCCTGCTCGAGTAAGCACAAACATAAGTTGATAGATCAGCATATTGCGATATTTCGTAATCAGAACGCATGGCAACCACAATGACCCTGTCAGGCCATTTTTGTAGCGCCTGTTGGACACGTTGCTGTTGGGCTGCCACGTCAAAGCTTTCTCCTGGCAAGGGGTAATCTTCAGTGATCAGCACTAAGGGTTCAGCCAGTGGTTCAGTAGGGGCCTGTAGCGCCGCCATAAACTGATCATGCTGCCAGAGTCGATATTCCCGCCCACGCTCTGCCAGTGTCTCCAGAATCACATCCCGGGCCGAATTCGGGTCGTTAGGACCTATCCCCCGGCTGTTGACAATGTTGTCGTACCCTTTGGGATCAGCAGCAAACGCCAACGTAAAGGCGCGCCCTTCGAGTGGCCATAGCTGGTCGTCATTGCGTAATACTCGAATGGCCGAATTTGCCGCCTCTCGCGCCAGTTCATTCGCACTTTCCAGTACACTGGCCGATGTTTGTGATGAGGTTGCAAAATGCTGGTACTTAAATGCCAGTACCTGTTGCAAGCGAGCATCAATAACCGATTCACTTAAGCTACCCTGCTTAACCGCAGCGATAACGCCATCAATGGTTTGTGCCTGAATCGCTTTGTAAGGGGTGGTGCTGTTTTCGTAGTGCTCTTCACTGAGCATTACCAGATTGGCGCCTGCTTGCAATGCTAGGATAGCCGCTTCTTCTGGCGCATAGTTTTTGCGCATGGACCACATATTCATACTGTCGGTGATAATAATGCCGTTAAACCCCAACTGCTGGCGCAAGACCCCCTGCAAAATTGTGGACGATAAGGTCGCCGGATAGTCGGCATCTATTTGCGGGTAGCTGATATGACTGGTCATGATCAGCGGAACGCCAGACTCAATCGCCGCCTTAAAAGGCAGCAGATCTTCACACATCAATTGCTGCAAAGACTTGTCTACTACAGGCAGTGTCTGGTGCGAGTCATTGTGGGTGTCTCCGTGACCCGGAAAATGTTTGGCACAACTCAGACTGCCGCTGCGCTGCACACCACGAACCGCAGCAGCAACATGACGAGCAACGTGATGGGTCTGCTCGCCAAAGGCGCGCAGTCCAATGATCGGGTTATCCGGATTAGCATTCACATCAGCGCAGGGTGATAGCAGAGTATTGTAGCCAACTTGCTGCATCTGCTCGGCAAACACCTGATACATATCTGCAGTCAGTGCCGTATTGTCCGCTTTACCCAGGCCCAGGTTACCCGGGCCCAGATCGGTATACTGAGTCAGGATCCCCCAGGAACCTTCCTGATCAACAGCCAGCAATAAAGGGGCATCACAGGCTCTCAACGCTGCTTCATGCTGTAACTCATGAGCTAACTGCGCCGCGCTAGTCGGGTTGGCAGCATTATCATCCGTAATGTAAAAGCCGCCGATATGCCGCTCCTTGACCAGCGTCTTTGCGTAGTCACGGTCTTCTCCGGCAAATGCCAGAACAAACAACTGTCCGACTTTTTCTTCGATAGAAAGTGTGTCGATAAGCTGTGCTACTTTCTTTTCAATATCCATACTGCCCTCGATTTTTGGCAAAACAAAGCCCTCAGCGCCACGGCGCCGATTTATTATTCGTTCAGATAAGGAAGCGCCTGTCTGGCACCTCGCGGGTGAAACTGATCCGTTTATATGCCAGTCCAGAGCAGGAGGCGGAGCAATACGCACCCACCTTTAGCTCGTTGGCCAGGCATGAAACCGGACAGATAGTCTGTTAGGCTGCGGACTTAGCGCCCGTGATCAGTCCGACCAGATCTTCTTTGGTCACATCGCTGACCGACACATCTGCCACCGATTGCCCCTGATACAACACCACCGCACGATCACAGGTTTCAACCACATGCTGCATGTTGTGACTGATCAGCAGCACAGCAACCCCCTGAGAGCTGATCACATTGATCAGTTCATTGACCTGCGCACTCTGCTCAACACCCAGTGCTGCCGTCGGCTCATCCATGATCACAATGTCGGCTCCCCAATTCACCGCGCGAGCAATGGCAACAGCCTGACGCTGACCACCAGAAAGGCGATGGATCTGTTCCTGATAACTCGGAATGCGGCTGTTCAGCCGATTCAGGGCTTTCTTCGCACGCTTCTCCATGGCTTTTTTATCCAGCCAGCCAAGGCGGCGTAAAATCGGGTTTTTATGTCGGATCTCTCGATTGAGAAACAGGTTTTCCGTGATATCAAACTCCGGCACCATGGCCAGGTCCTGAAACACAGTTTCTATTCCCGCTTCACGTGATGCCAAAGGAGAGTCGATATGCACCGGCTGACCATTAACCAGAATGGCCCCTTCATCGGGCGGGTGGATCCCGGAAATGCAGCGCACCAGAGTTGATTTACCAGCACCATTGTCGCCGAGCAATCCCACAACTTCGCCTTTGTTGATGGTAAAGCTCACGCCTTTAAGCGCATGTACACCACCAAAACGCTTATGTACGTCCCTCACTTCGAGGGCGATTTGATCCAATGCACTTCTAACCATTTTTCAACTCCTTGACACCAATTGCCACAGCCACAATCAAGATGGCACCGCGCGCTATCATTTGTTCGTTTGTGGAAAAACCAGACAAGATCAAACCGTTGTTGATCATGCCCATTAACCAGGACCCCAGAATGGCGCCGATAATACACGCGCGGCCACCAAACAAGCTGGTGCCACCAATCGCAACGGCTGCAATAACGGTCAGCAAATCTGCCTCACCCAGGGTATAACGCGCGCCGTGCAAACGACCGGCATACAAGAGTCCGGCCAGCGCAGCCGCCATAGAAGAAATAACCAGGGCATAAATGCGCACCTGAGTCACTTTAATCCCCATCGCCAGAGCCGCTTTAGGGCTACCGCCCACTGCAAGTAAGTGCTTACCAAATGCAAGCTTAGTCAGGACCACATAGCCCAGTGCCGCTATCACCAGGGTCCAGATAAATAAGGAAGGAATGCCAAACAGTTCACCCGCACCAAAAAAGGCGGTAAAAGTTTGATCTATGATTGGCACAGACTCCAGGTTCGTGAGCTGGCGCGACAAACCGGTGATCACGCCCATAGTGCCCAGGGTGATCAACAAAGATGACACCTGCAAACGCTCAATCAGCAAACCGTTGATCAGGCCGACGATCAAACCGACACTGAGTGCCCCCAGCACGGCCAGAGGAATGCCCACATGCTGTAACAACAAGGCACCAACCAGGGCAGATAGCGCCACCACAGAGCCTATTGATAAGTCAATATGACCTACTGCCAGCGCAAAGGTCAGCCCCACGGCCATCACCGTAATAGGCGCAGTTTGACGCACGATGTTCATAAAGTTGGTCAGGCTAAAAAAGCCTGTATCATGCAGTGCGACTGCAAAAATCAGCATCACCGCAAGGAATATATAGTAGATAAAAAACTCTCGTTTCACAGCCAGCAACTTGAGTTGCTGCATAGGTAGTTGATTAACGCTCATGGTATTCCTTATTGTTTTAACGCTAAATTCAGGAGTCTTGGCAGTGGCGACTGAAATGCGCGCTGCCAGATCTCAGCAATGTTGTCTCGCTTAACGGTGTCAAACGGCACTAAGGTAAAGTGTGGCGCCGGTAAACCCAATGTAGAGGCAGCGCCAAGTCGGGCCATGGTCTGCCCGATGTCGAATGGCCTGTCTGCAATGGTGCCATACACATTGCCATCCATCGCCATATCCAGCAGGTTATTCACTCCCAGATCATGGGTGATCACTTTAATGTCGCGTCGACCTAAAGAACGCAGTGCTTCTACCACCCCTTCCGCGGCGGCATCCCAGGACACATAAATGGCCTCCAGTTCAGGGTGTTGCAGTACCATCGCCGCGGCGACATTACTGGTCTCATGCTCTTTAATGAATCCTCTTTCGATAACCACATTCAACCCGGGGTAAGCTGTTAGTCCCTTGCGGTAGGCATTATCACGATTATTGGTGATAAAATAGCTGGCATCGTGGTAAATCATGCCGATTTTGCCTTTATCTCCCAACGCATTGGCCGTCAGATCAGCCGCCGCTTTGCCCATACCAAACATGTCATCCGTCACGATACCGACGAAGTCTTTGCCTTGCTCAAAACCCGGGATGGGGTTGCTCAGTAATACCAGTTTAGCGCCACGCTCAATGGCTTTGGCATAACTTTGCTTGGTACTAACTCCATCAACACTGAGCGAAAGAATAATATCGGGTTTCAGCGCGGCAATGTTCTCCAGATCGGCCACTTGCTTCGCAGGATCAAACTGGGCGTCAGTCGCAGCCACCACTCTAATGCCTAGTTTTTCAAATTCGGCACGTGCGCCGCGCGATACTGCAGCCACCCACGGACTGGCTCCATGCCAAACAAGCGCAGCAGTCAAATCTTTTGATTTAATTTGCTCACTCTGCTGCTCTGTCAGGTGGATATCACTGGATTTTGCCGCTTTGCTCCAGTCTATACTTTGTGCTGCCCAGCTCATCGACGTTGCACAGAGCGCAGCAGCGGCAAACATCCCGCTAAACCACGTCCGACGGCGGTGGCCATTCATCTGAGTTCCTGTAGACATAGGTAGATCCTGCTGTTGATTATTAAAATTCGCGCTTGCGAACGCCCTAACTGCCATTTTTATACTGGCATTTAGGATCTGTTTTGTTGTATTTATAGTCATATTCAGCCAACAAACCGTTTATGTCAATTAGTTTGACTAATTATTTTTTATTCGGTTTAGCCTCATGATCGAGTAAGATAATCGGCTTAGTTCAGGGAGAATGTGTTGTGTAAGCAGGTACATACGGCACATTGACTGGGGTGATATCATGATAAAACCCCCAAATTAGATTCAAATAGTAAGGCGAACACATTGAAAGGCTCCAACGCAAAACAGAATAAATCGATAAATTTGCGTCTTGTACTCTCTCAGATTGTCACTCAGGGGCCAATCTCCCGTGTTGAGATTGCCCGCAATACCCAGTTGACCAAACAAACCATAACCAACATGGTGGAAGAACTGCTGAGCGTTCAACTTGTTGAAGAAACCGGTATAAAAAAATCAGAAGGTGCGGGTAAACCTTCAAAAATGCTGATTCTGAATAAAAAGGCGGCATATACGCTGGCAATACGCATCGTTGATCGCGAGCTGGAAGTTGGCCTGTTTTATCTCAACGGTGAACTACTCAACCGACTACACACCCACCTTGATACAGGCGATACCCTGCTCGATAAGGCCAAATATCTGATTGACACCTTATTGACCGTCGCCAACCTGAGCGTATCTCAGGTGCTTGGCTGCGGCCTATCGGTACAACTGAGCCATCTTAAAGGCGTCGAAATTTTTGCCCACAATCGGGAACTTCAGCAGCAACTGGCCGATACGCTGGGCGTACCCGTGGCACTGGAAACAACGGCATCTGCCTGCGCCAGTTTTCAGATGTTGTTTGGCGAAGCCCGGCTGCTGGACAGCTTTGTCTATGTACATCTGGGTAACCAGGTGGAGTCGGCGGTAGTATACGATCGACGGATCCTGCTCGGTCAGAATGGTCTGACCGGCGCACTGGGTGAGCTGTTTGTGACCCCTGAAACAGATGATGACACCGCTGAACTGGGTCGGCTGAACGACTTTGCCTCGTTAAGTGCCCTAAAAAACAGCCTCGGACGCCCAGGTTGCAGCACCGAAGAGCTGCATCACCAGCTACAGGAACACCCGGTGATAGAGCGCTGGCTCGAACAGGCTGCGGAGCCGATGCGGATAGCAATCCACAGTATTGAGTCCCTGCTGAATACCCAAACCATCATTTTGGGCGGTGACATCAATGACTGGCTGCTTGATAAGCTCACATCTGAATTACGCCCGTTCATTCCGTCCATTGCGCAGTTTGGCGAACGCCAGGTGGTGCGACTGGTCAAAACCCCGGACGTCGCCAACATTGCCCTCAAGGGCATTGCTACCTTGCCGTTGCACAGTGCACTCAGCGCTAAAAACATGCAGACCTTGTACTTTCCAGCTATCAACCAGCCCAGTGAGCTTCAGGAGCTGGTCTACTAGATTAGTAAAGTGTTATGTGGGGCAAGTGGCAACAGGCAGACTTGCGTCTTGCCCCCATTCACTCCAGGACCCGTCATAAACAGATAAAGGGTAAAACCCACATTCATCCGCAATCATGGCCAAAATGCAGGCCGTGACCCCGGAGCCACAGCTAAACTGTAAGGCCTGGTTAATAACCCCGGCTTCCGTTAATAAAGCCCGTAACTGCGCTTTCGGTTTAATTAACCCACTGTCATCCAGCACGCTCGCATAATGGACATTCGCACTGCCCGGAATATGGCCACTGCGCATCCCCACGCGGGGTTCTCGTTCCTGGCCACTAAACCGCGCCGGGCTGCGTGCATCCAGTAATAATACTTCAGGGTTGTCTATCGCTTCTAACACGTCATGCTTATCAATGAAGTAACCTCTTTGAGGATCGGCGACGAAATCTCCGGGTTCACTGCTATGTGCATAATCAGTCGCAACAGGTAAGCCCAGTTCAAGCCACTTGACTAAGCCCCCGTCCAGCACATAAACCTGCTCAAACCCCATAGCCTTAAACATCCACCAGGCCCGGGCAGCACTGAACAAAGCAAAATTGTCGTAAACAACCACAGTATCCTGCTGGTTAATTCCCAATGCCCTGACGCCACGCTGAAATTGCGCTGCGCTGCACATTGTATTGGGACATGCGCCAGTGACATCACTAAAGGCGTGGCTGATATCAAAACGTTTTGCCCCCGCAATAATCCCCGATGGCACATAATTTCCTTTTGTTCCTGGTTTGAGCATGCCGCAATCAAGCACAGTGACGCGACTGAGGTTTTTCAGTAACCAGTGACAACTTTTAGTGTTTTTCATTTTTTAACTTTTGTATAAATTTGTAGGACAAGGATGATTTTGTTCATTCGCTTTGGGTATACTAGTTTGGATCAGTGCCCATAACAAGAAAACCCATGTCCAAGAAAGCCATCGAGCCTAATAACATCAATGGTCCCATTTTAGTGATACTTCCTCGCTTTATTGGCGACGCTATCAACTCATTACCTGCGATCGAGCTGCTCAATAACTTGTATCCAGGAAAAAAGGTGTGCTTACTTATTCGCCCCTACATGCGTGACGTGTTGGAAAGGGCTGAAGGATATGACTTTGAGTTGATAGAAGATGCTCGCTATCATCCAAATGAGCGTATCGGTTTATATCGCTTCGCCAAAACACTGAAAGCCTCTCAATTCTCCATGGCGGTACTGTTACGTGGTTCATTCATAGAAGCAGTATTGGCAAAACTGGCAGGGATCCGTTATGTGGTTGGCTATGCTCAGAATGGCCGCAAACCTTTACTTTCTCACCCGCTTAAACTCAACGAATGTCATCATTATATCTTTCGCTATTGTCGTCTGGTAAATGACGCACATGGGAAACCACTGCAGAGTTTCTCTTTACCGCGACTTAAAGCAAACAAAGCTCAACTGACACACCCGGAGCCTCATGCAACCGCAGTTTATATTGGCGGCAAGAACAAGGCGACGCGTCACTACCCGGTGCATCTTGCAGCAAACGCGTTGACGAAAATTGTCGCTCAAACTCAGACACATTTGTATTTACTGGGCGATAGCAGCGAATACCATGACGCTGAAGAGTTGAGGCAACAGCTTGCTAGAAAAAATATTGAAGCAACTAATCTCGCCGGTACAACCTCATTAGGCGAGCTAGTCGATACAATCTCAGCCATGGATGCAATGATTACTATAGATTCAGGACCAATGCATATTGCATCCGCATGCAATATACCGACGCTGGCATTAGTTGGTCTGGGCACTTCTCCTTTTTCACTGGTCGCCCCTCTAACGACCCATTGTCAAGTTATTACCAGTCACTCAACAAGCCTTAATGAAGCTGAGATTATTTGCGCAATAGAGCCAGAATACCTTGCCGAACGATACCTGGATCTGTTCAAATAAGCAGGTGACACTTTAATGACATCGTCCTGAGTAATTTCGTAGTAAACACAATGATGCAACCTCCTATTTTTATTATCAATATGGATGGCTGTGAAGACAGATGGCAAACAACCTATACTCGCTTACAAGAAGTAGGGCTGGATGCTAGCCGTTTTTCTGCCACCAACGGCAAGCAGCTGCCTGAATCAGAAGTAGCAACCTGGTATGACCAAGAAGCTAATTTGCAACGCTATCACAGACACCTGACACCAGGTGAAATTGGCTGCTACATTAGCCACTATCGTATCTATGAAAAAGTAGTCAACGAAAACCTGCCTTATGCGCTCGTACTTGAAGATGATCTTCATATTGAAGACAGCCTGGCATCATTATTGGCTCTCATACCAGACCTGAAAGGCTGGGATATGATCAAATTATCCGATAATCGCGCCAACCCTTTTATTGATACGCGAGCGCTCAATGAACAATTTACCCTAGGTAACTACAAGAAAGTACCAAACGGCACTCAAGGCTATCTTATCAGCCTGGCTGGCGCTAAGAAATTACTCAACCGCAAGCCTTTTTATCGACCTGTGGATGTCGACCTGCAATTTCACGGTGAAATCGGACTACGCGTAGTCGGTATCAAACCGTATCCCGTCTCAGAAGATATTAGCTTCGAAAGTGAGATTGCCATCCTGAACAAAGGGCAACATTCCGGCAGAAGCACCTTTACTCGGAACGCAAAGCACCGGATCAGATTATTTTTGCAAAGACAATTTCGCTCAGCGACATTGAAGGATATTCTCTGATATCCGCTGAGTAACGACCTGCTTTGGCATCTAGTCACGCCTCTCCCATTAGGCTAGTCCCCTCATTAGGATACTGGCGCTAAGTTTATAAACTTTGCAAACTTAGTTACAGCATCCTACTTTGGCTACCCACTGAACATGTGTCGCAAATCCAACTGCGATACGGATATAAATACGACTATGAACTGGCGGAGTGTGATAACTTATTTGCACTTCGTTATCTGAACTATTTTAGCCCTATGTCATTCTAATGAACGCTAAACTGGGATGTTCAGTTACGACATTGCCAAAATGAGCATTTTCATATCTAATGACAACCTTGTGCAAAGCACAGGTACAATGCAGCAGCATTCACATCAATATCAGGGGAAAACACTTGAAAAAAGCAATATTTACATTGGCCATAGGTAATAACCCTATGTATCGTGCTGCACTTAAAAGCTTCGAAATATATGCTAAAAAGGTAGGTGCTGATCTCATCATTTCAGACTCATTGCGCTACCCCATCAAAATAGATAACCCACGATATAACGCCAGCCCGGCCTGGACTGAGAAGTTAAGAATTGGCGCGCTCCTTGAGGAATATGACAGAGTGCTATACGTTGATGCCGACGTGTTGATCACGCCTCATGCAAGGGATGTGTTTGAACTTTACCCTGATACGAGTAAAGCGTACTGGTTTAACGAAGGGGTAAAACAAGAGCGAGCGCCTGATATTGAGATGATCCAGCAGGAACTCGGCAAGGTTAACTGGCCACAGCAAGACAATCGCCCAGTCTACTACAATGCCGGAATCATTCTTACTTCAAAACAGTGCGAACTTTTCAAAAAAACTGAATTGAATGACTTACAAAAAATCTGTAACAAGATCACTCACTATGACCAAAGCTATTTTAACTACACTTTGCATAGACATAACATTGCTCATGAAACACTCGACAGGTCATTTAATCGTATGGATATGTTCGGTCATGATGACTACCTTGAAGCTGATTTTATTCACTACGCAGGTAAAGGCTACGCAAAAAATAACCGCCGTCGGGATGTACAGTTTATCCGGGACTTCGCTCAGTTCTACAAGGGGATCGTAGATGACGCAGAAATAGCGACACTAAAGGCACACGCCTGGACTCTTTACCTGGAAAAGATCCACAAGAAGTACCCACTTCCAAACTTCATTTTAACTCAACTGTGTCAATGGTATGTACCCAGATAATTGGAAACAAGGCATTTTTATTGCCACTCCCGGTCATAGTGATTAAGCAATTTGGCTCTGATACTTGCGCGTTTTATTTAGTGACGAAAGCATGACTTAGACAGAGCGGACTATGTGGGGTCACTGAGAAAAGTAACTTCACAGTAAAAACAGTGCTGTTGGCGAAAAAGTATAGAGTATCATGCTATAGAGCCACGGTGCCGGCATGTTCACTCTGTTTATGATGTGAGTATATTGATAAAAGGGCAGTTGCGGATCACTAAGTCACAGAGAATACAACAACGCCAGAAAACAATAATGAATACAGGTAGGGCAAGAATGAGTACGGGCAATACGCCCATACTCATTACTTTAAACTCTTGTCGTTACTTACAAGAGCCCGATGTTACTCGAATAGAGGAAGCTTCATCGTTAAAGTTGTATGCGCGCAATGTCGGCGCGTTTTTACCAACCTTTTTACTTGCACCTCTGAAATGATGATCTCTGTACAGTGTAACACATGAGTTAATGCCAACTTTTATAGAAGAAACCACATCATTTGCATGCCACTCTTTGTGCCAGTATGTAGCATCGTGTCCCTTGTCCAAATCACGAATGAAAGAATTTGGTGGTAATGAGAAATGTCCGCCACGTGTATTGTAGTCACCATGGTTGTAGAAGTGAGTCATGATAGCACTGTCACAACGGTGGCTTTTAAACACTTGAATTGACGTGGTTTCATCGTTAAAACGGTAGTCAACCAAATCTGCATACTCTCCGCCAGAAAAGTATTTCGCAGTTGAGCTGTAACCTGCATTCTTATACAGAACAACACAAGTACCGTGATCTACTTTTAAGGATGAGACACTGTCATTCGCGAAGATACGACGCTTATTCAGCTCATCAATCATTTCCCCATTGCCAATGTAACTTGACTTACCTTTAAAGTAACCGTGCTCATAAATTGTTGCGCCTGCGGTCGCACCAAAAGACAGAGTCGCCAACAAAGCTACCAATGAATATTTCATTCCATGTTTCCTTTATTACTACAAATTGGGGGCGCAATTCTAGAGAACGCGTACCCATATTGCAACATCAATATGATTATTTTTATATTAAATAAAAAAACCAAAAAATGTATTTTTATGGATTGAAATTAAAAAAAGGTAAAAACCATCGGATTTTATATCTATATTTTTATCATTTCACTGCGCAATGGTGCCAGCCTTGAGAGGACGTGGTTTTGCGTAGTATGGGCTATTCCGGCTTCGGTCATGGCGTTGATCAGCAACTCAACCACACGGTTAAAATCAGCTTCAGTGATCTGCATGCCGGTATGGATCTGGACCATAGAATCGCCCTGATACTCACAGGGCCCATCAAGGGTATCGCATAAGTGAGTGATAAAACCCTGGCGAAAATGGCTCACATTAGCTTTGGCAAAATAAGGCAGAATGGCTTTATCATGCCCTATCTGCTGAATGAACAAATCGACCAGGCGTTCAAGCCCGGCTTGACCGCCAACCTGCTGATACAGGGTTAGCTTAACGCTGGCCTGACAGCCCATCAGAGATAGACTGGCCAATATGATAACGAGTCCGGACAGAGAGTGACAAGCGTTGCGCTTTACTCCATTCAACATCACGCCTCCTTAAAAGTATCCGGTAACAGACACATACCAACCGGTTTGACCCGGCTGACCTGCGATACTGCCCAAATCCAACCAGGCTGCGGTGATATTGACCTGCTTATTGATAAACCAGGCAACAAACACATCCTGCCACTGTTGCTCGCCCAATCCGAGGTTGTCAGGCTTTTCACGATATTCGTAGCCCAAAGCCAGGTGCTGGCTAAGAAAAATGGCCGTACTGGCTTCAAGGTAAATGCGTTCACTGCCGTGCTGACCACCGAAACCCAGCAGACCCAACTGATTGGCCTTCGTATGACGCGCCGTGATATTCCAAAATGCATTAAAGCCGCCAAGCGCTCCCAGATGCAGCTTGCTGGCAGCCAGATAGACATCGGTGCCGCTGTCTTCCTCGGCGCCCAGCAAAGCGGCAACAGCATCATCTTTGAGTGATTTATGTTGCATCCCCAGACTCAACTGTGGCCAGGCACTGTAGACGATATCCCCATACAGGCGTACTTTAACGCCGCTTACCGACTGCTCGATCTCAGTATTGAGTGCTGGTACGTCAAAAGTTTGCTCAGCATAACTCAGCTCTACGCGGTCAAACAGGTTGGCCTGAATACCGCACACATCCAGTCGGTAATCATCGACGCTGGCGCGGCTGCAAAAGCCGCCAAGACTCCATTGCTCGTCACTGGCATACCCTGCCAGCTGAGCCCAGGGCACAATGCCCCCACCTGCGCTGCCTTCTACCTGAGAAACACCGGGTGTGGCCAGTAACTTACCGGAACCAGCCATGCAGGTGGCACTTATTCCTAATGCGCAACCTGACAAAACCACTAAACACGGATTAACCCGCTTCATGATACTGGCCAAGCCATTGTGTCAACAGCTCCGCCTTCAGTGGTTTACTCAAATAATACCCCTGAGCATAATCACAGCCCATTTCTTTGAGCAGCTCCAAAGACGCTTTATCTTCTACCCCTTCAGCAACCACAGAAAAACCAAGTTGATGACCCAGGCTGATGGTGGAACGCACAATACACTGATCCTGATGCGTTTCGGCCAGCTTCAGAATAAACACCTTATCCAGCTTGAGCTCATCAATCGGTAGCATTTTTAAGCGACCCAATGAAGTCTGACCGACACCGTAATCGTCCAGAGAAATATGTACGCCAATCTCTTTGAGTACTTTAAGCGCAGCAATCCCTTTCTCTTCGTTCTCGATCATATCCCGCTCTGTCAGCTCTATGGTGATCAAGGAAGGCGATATCTGATAGCGATCCAGCATGGCTTCCAGGTGGGGCACAAAATCGGGATCCGCAATATCCTGTGCCGACACATTGATGGCCGCTTTCATGGTGATCCCCTGCTCGACCCAGTTGGCAACCTGCGCCACCACCGTTTTAAGCACCCACTGTGTCAGCTCGACGATCAGACCTGACTGCTCTGCCAAATCAATAAAAAATTCAGGCGAGACCCACTCGCCATTGCGTCGCTGCCAGCGGATCAGTGACTCCACCTTATCGACCTGCTGACTGTGCATGTTGAGCTTAGGCTGATAGGTCATAAACAGCTGGCCGTCGTCACTTTGCAGTGCGGCTTTGAGCTCATCAATGATCAACAAGCGCTCCAGGTAGGCTTCGTCTTCACCGGTTTGGTAAAAATACACCGAATTACTGCCCTGCTGTGCCGCGTTGTCTGCTGCAATCAAAGCACGACGTACCAGATCTTCCGGATCGTCTGCCTGCTCGGGGTAATGGACCACCCCCACACTAAAACGCAGGTTGATCTCCAGTTTCTGTACCTGGTAAGGCTGATTCAGCGCACTCAGAAACCCAGCGACACACCCTTCCATTGAGCTGTCCTCTTTGGCTGCCAGCACAGTTAAAAACTCATCTCCACCGAGCCGGGCATTCAGTCCTTCAAAACTGGCACCGATTTGTTCAATCCGCTGTGCAACGGCCTGAATACAGCTGTCACCCACACGTGGGCCCAGCTTATCGTTAATGTGTCTGAGGCCTTTTATGTCCACAACCAGCAGGTAATAAACGCGACCATCTTGCAACAAGCGGGTAAGCTTCTCCATGGCGGCTGCGCGATTGTAAAAGCGTGTCAGACCATCGTGGCTGGCCTGATAGCGAATTTGTTTTTCCCGCGCCTGGATGTCATCACCCATTTCATGAAAAGCATCCACCAGCTGACAGATCTCTTTAGTCGGTCGTGACTCGTGTACGGTGGCTTCGTAGTCACCCAGAGCAAATCGACGCGCCATCACCGTTAGCTGCTGTAACGGGGTAGCCAGGTTCCGTGCTAAAAAGCCACTGGCCACAAAGCCAAACAACATAGTCACACAGGACGACAAAATAATGGTTAACACCAGCTGATCGAACTCCTGATAGTCTTTGGTCATATCGGCACTTAATACCAGGCTAACCGGAGAAGAGTTTAACGCGGGCAAAGCAACCTCCGCATTAATATAAACCGGAAACTCGCTCAGCCAGCGGGTGATTTTTTGCTCATGCAGATACGCGAACAGATCCTGGGATTCGGGTAAACGCAACGAGCTGGCCTTGATCTGCTCACCATGGCCAATAAAGCTCATTTCCATCCCGGTCAGCTCACGTAGCTGCCCTGCCACTTCCGTATCAACCGCAAAGCCAACAATCGCAAAAGCAATGGTACGCGGTGCCTTCACGGGCAAAATAATCGCCTGATACAATTGCTTATCCAGGCTGACAAAAGCAGACTGTTCGGTATGATTTAACAACTCTCTGAGCAACGGGCGCAGATCTTCAGCCAGCTCAATTTCGGCCTGATTGGCAGAGATCAGCTGACCGCGCACGTCCAGCAGCAACATCAGATCAGCGTCGATACGCTGACTATGATTAAACAGCACACTTTCAATGGTCGGTGCATCGCGTGTTGCAACCGCCTGTTTAAAGCCAAAATCTTGCGTCAGTACCGTGGCGGCGGTCACCAGCAAACGCTCTTTGGCACTGAGATATTGCTGATAGACATTTTGCGCCGTCTGAATATCCTGCTGCACCTTGCGCTCATTGAACTGGCTGGTAGACCACCAGAAGCTGGCTAAGCTGGCGACCGCTGTCAGCAGTACCAACCCGACGCACAAGGCGATAATACGATTTTTAAAACTAGTGCCCATGATGATCCTTAAACATCTCTGAGAATGTGTTTCTGGGTGCCGGTGCCTGTGTTTCTACAATAGCAGACCCGGATTGTTGTAATTCTGTCACCGTCACTATCCTGCGAGTGTCGATATCCTGTGTTTGTAATGCATGCCAGATAGCCACTTGCTGCGCATAAGCAGGTAACTTCACTGTGCCCGATTGATCGCTGGTAAGCACGTCTTTTGATTGAGAAACATAGATATAGCCCACCATTGAATCATGAATATTACATCCTAGAACAACGACACCCGGTTGTTCAAATCGTATCGGTTGAATAGGTGTACCCGCATATAATTTAAGCTCAAAACGCTTGGTCTCAGAAAAAGAATAGACATGATGACGAATATCATCACTGTTGGGAAAGCTCACCGCCTGACCCTGCATTATGGTCAGTAGTCTGGGATGGAATTGCTTATTGACCTGATCCATTACGGCGACTTGCTGCACCTGACCCGCACGTAAGGGGGCAACCACTTCAACCACCACATCGGATAAGGGTTCACCGTGCTGATCACGCAATTGAAGGGTGTATCCGTTACCGGACCCGTTACCGGACCCGTTACCGACACCCTTACCAGCACCATTGTCGAGTGCATTATCAGCCCCATAAACAGGACCACCTAAGCTGGCAAGTATCCAAGCGTACACTGGCCAGGCAAAAATACGCACGCCAACTATCTTTCGTGCACACCCCAGCGCTCGCCTGATCAAGATCAGGTGCCCTTGTGCGATCCTTACCGGGTTATGCCCGCTGACGTTCATGGAAATTTGCCTGAGCCACTTGCTTACCTTAAGTAAAAGTGACGCTGAAAAGAAAAGCAAGGACGAATACACATTCACGCCTGCATCCAGCGGTTAAACAGCCATAAAAAAAGCGGCTTATCGCCGCTTTCTTTATGTTTTTCAGACTACTCAGGCGTCAATCAGGCCATACTCTTTATCCAGTACGGCAATTACCTCATCACGTGGGTTCTGAGGAATACTGAGCTGTTGGCCCACAATTTTACTGGCGATGCCCACGTACGTATCTGACACCGACATCATCACCTGCTCAGGCAACTTATAACTGGCAGCCAGCTGTTCGCGCTCGCTCATGCGGTCTTTGTTCAGCAATACATCGCTATCCGGTACATTGTTGATCAATAACTGACGGAAGCCCTCTTTAGAGTTCTCAACAATTTTACCGTCACGGTATGCCGGGCCATCCCAGATCCGTGATGAATCTGGCGTGCCTACCTCATCAATGTAGATTAGGCGTTCACTGCCATCTTTATCTTCTACGTAACCAAATTCAAATTTGGTGTCCACAAAGATTTGATCCAGCTTGGCCAGCTCTTTAGAGATCAACGCAAAGCCCTCGCTCAGCAGCTGCTCATAACGGGCCACATCGGCGTCTGACTTAAAGTTAAACGCATCCAGGTTATCCGTGATATTGCGGCGTGTGATATTCACATCATCGACTTCCGGCACATCTGGCAGGCCACGAATGATCCCTTTTGTTGACGGCGTGATCAGCACATCATCAAGCTTTTGATGCGCAGTCAGGCCTTCTGGCAAATTGATCCCACAGAACTCACGTACACCTTTGCTGTAATCGCGCCACATGCTGCCGGTGATATATTGGCGGGCGATGGCTTCGACGCGCACGGTGCTGGCTTTGCGCACGATCCACACGTATGGGTGAGGTATATCCACAATGTGATTACCTGCCAGACCCGCTTCATCGAATAGTTTAAACCAATGGGCGGCGACACTGTTCAGTGCGATACCTTTGCCCGGTACACCATTGAGGCCATTTTCGCCCTGCCAGATGCAGTCAAAGGCCGAGATGCGATCCGAGATCACCATGATCGCCAGCTCTGTTCCGGCAGGCACATCATAGCCTTTTTCTTCGATCAAACGGGCACTGTCCTGGTCGGTTAACCAATAAACTGAACGTACTTTACCACTGTGCACAGCACCTTTGGTGCGAATGGGTAGATCGTCATTGACGTCTAGAACTTTGTAGCTACTCATTGTATCTCCATAGAGAACGGCTGCGTCTTGCTAAAGGACGCAAAATACAGAGGGGGTTAGAGCGGTGTATGATAGTCGAGCAGCCAACAAATCACAATTGCTTTACCGCACTGAACGGCGATATGCCGCAGGTGGGTTTAGCTTGCGGCACAAGTATTTTATGATGCGGGCGTGATCCGCCATTGATGTGAGACTATGTTAGAGATTAACGACCTGATTTTTCGCTGGCCCGGTGCAGCCGACGCCACACTCAACATACCCAAACTTGAAGTTGCCGCCGGTGAGCGGGTCTTTTTGCATGGCCCAAGCGGCAGTGGTAAATCAACGCTACTGGGACTGTTGAGCGGAATTAACAAGCCAGAAGCCGGCAGCATCCGCTTGCTTAACAGTGATCTGGCACAGCTCAGCGATGCCGCCAGAGACAAATTCAGAGCCGATCACATCGGCACAATTTTTCAGAACTTCAATTTACTGCCTTACCTGAGTCCGGTTGAAAATGTCATGCTCGGCTGCCATTTTTCCCGCAGCCGTACCGACCGCATTAAGGCGTCGGGTAAAACCCTGGCTCAGCAGGCCGAGCTGTTGTTACAGGAACTTGGTCTGGATGCCAGCATCATGTCACGTTCTGTGGCTCAGCTGAGTATTGGCCAGCAACAACGTGTTGCCGCAGCCCGGGCCTTTATTGGTCAGCCTGAGTTGATCATTGCTGACGAGCCCACCTCCGCACTGGATGCCGACAATCGCAATACCTTTATCGAGTTACTATTTAAAGAGGCCAGCCAATATGGCGCAACCATTTTGTTCGTCAGTCATGACAGCAGCCTGGCCCCTTTGTTTGACAAACATCTGAGTCTGGTTGAATTAAACGGAGCAAGCCAATGAGGTTAATCAGTCTGGCGAACAAAAGTATGCTCAACCGCAAGGCCAGCGTGCTGCTGACCCTGTTCACCATTGCCATCAGTGTGATGCTGCTGCTGACCATTGAAAGGGTGCGTCAGGAAGCGAAAAGCAGCTTTAGCAATACCGTATCAGGTACCGATCTTATCGTCGGTGCCCGAAGTGGCGACATCCAGCTGCTGCTCTCCAGTGTCTTTCGCATTGGTCATGCCAATAATAGTGTAAGCTGGGACAGCTATCAGGATATCAAGGCGCAGCGAGGTGTGAGCTGGACTATTCCCATCAGCCTGGGCGACAGCCACAAAGGTCATGCGGTACTGGGCACCGACAGCGCTTACTTTGAACACTTTCGCTATGGTAAGAAACAAACGCTGGCTTTCACCGCAGGCCGCGCTTTTGTTAATGCACAGGAAGTGGTGCTGGGCAGTGACGTAGCCCAAAAAATGCATTATCAGCTTGGTCAGCAAATTGTGATTTCACACGGTATGGGCAATACCAGCTTCCATCATCACGATGATAATCCGATGACTATAGTTGGGATCCTGGCACGACCGGCACACCGGTCGATAAAACCGTGCATGTGCCACTGGCGGCCATCGAGGCCATGCATAGCCAGCCTAAATCAACTCCCCGCATGCTAGGTAAGCCAAAACAGCCAGCTGGACACAAGCATGACCATCAAGATGAACATGGGCACCATGACAGCCATGACCACGGCCATGCAGATGAACATGGGCACCATGACAGCCATGACCACGGCCATGCAGATGAACATGAGCACCATGACAGCCATGACCACGGCCATGCAGATGAACATGAGCACCATGACAGCCATGACCACGGTCATGGACACGATAAACCCGACACCATCGCAGTTGCGGTACCAGCCCCCGCAGATCTGCATGGCGATCTGATTGGTGAACCCAAACAGATCACGGCATTTTTAATGGGGCTGGACTCCCCGCTATACACCTTGCAGATCCGCCGTAATATCAATAATTACAAAGCAGAGCCGCTGCTGGCCATCATGCCCGGCGTCACCTTACGTGAGCTGTGGCGCATGCTGGGCCTGGTAGAAAAGATCCTGCTGCTATTTTCTGCCGTGGTGGTCTTAATCAGCCTGCTGGGCATGCTAACCACCTTGTTGGCGACGCTGAACCAGCGCCGCCGCGAACTGGCCATTTTGCGCTCTGTGGGCGCGCGACCACGACACATTTTCACTCTAATGAGCAGCGAAGCTATCTTAATTACCGCAGCAGGCTGCACATTAGGCATTGCCTTGTTTTACGCCCTGATTGCACTGGCACAAGGCACGCTGCAAAGTCAGTTCGGAATTAGCCTGATCATTTCACTGCTCAGTCACTATGAACTCATGTTGATCGGGGGTATTATGGCGGCCGGCACACTGATGGGCATATTGCCTGCAACCCGAGCCTATTTCTATTCGCTCAGCGATGGCATGAGCATCAAGCTATAAGAGGTTTTGAATGACACCATTACGCACTATTTTCTGGCTTTGCACAACGCTGATGCTGTTTTGCGTGCAGGCGCAGGCAGCACCGCCTAAAGAAATTTTCTGGGATGATCTGATCCCAAAAGGCCATGTCCAAATCAGCAATCAGGACGCCGCGGCCAGTCATGATGGCGATCAGCAAAACTGGGTACAGCCGGATCTCGATGCCCCGGTTGTTAAAAGCTTAGATGGTAAACAGGTGAGCTTACCCGGGTTTGTAGTCCCGCTTGAAGGAGACAGTGAAGTGATCACTGAGTTCTTACTGGTGCCTTACTTCGGAGCCTGTATTCACGTGCCACCACCGCCGCCCAACCAGATCGTGCATGTCAAAATCAAGAATGGGGTGCCCATCGACAGCCTGTATGATGCGATTACCGTGACGGGTACTATGAAGGTGGCCACCTGGAAAGGCGATCTGGCACAAACCGGTTATAAAATGGAAGCAGTTGGCGTCGCGCCGTTTGAATTATAAACGTCGGTTATTAGTCTGAAAGTGGCTCAATGATGAGCCACAAGATAGTCAGTCCAGCCTTAGCACAGACAGCTTCTGAAATGATAGGTATCGCATATAACAGCAATCGTGTTACACGAGTCACGCTCAGTATAACGCACGCCACCGGCAACCTGCGGTGTTTGTGCACCATCCAGTAAACGCGTCTGGCCACCCAACTGCTTGATCGATTTTTTGTTTAATTGTAATTTCATAGTGTATTTCCTTATTGTTGTCTTTAAAGATGTGCTGTTTAGCACCTTTCCACTTTTGCACACATTTTAGTCAAATGTAAAGTTACCTCTGAGCCAGCTGCTGACAGAGGATATACATCAATGTGGGGTCTTCCTGCATCAATGTTTTCAGTTTATCAACCGGGATCCACACCACTTCACAGGGCGTTTCAGCCAGATAATCCAGAGCAGATGACCCAGTCAGTAAAGCCGTTATGCCAAGTGTCTCGCCCGGCCCTCTGACAACAACCTGGCTATTACCCTGCTTACCGGCAACCACTTCACGTACACTGCCCCGGTAAATCACCCCCAGTTTATTCAGCGCTTTACCTTGCCTTATCAACACCTGACCCACATCATAAATACCGCGCTCCTGGCAGCTGCTGATCTGTTCGCGGGTGCTCTGTGTGACGCCGTGTAACCAGGGGATCTGCTGATCCAATTGTGCCGCCTCCGTCTGGCGAAAAATCGATACCTGTTGCAGCGCCGCCATACGTTTTTCGACATCTTCCAGCAACCGGCTGGCTTCGGGTTTGTCGAGCACCGCCAGCTTGAGCTGCTCTTTAATCACAGCCCGCTCACGGTTCAGCAGTAACCGGATTGCAGCCTGTGACTGAAGCGCCTGTACTATATCCGGAAACGTTTCCTGAAGCTCATTGATCCGCGCGATGGTCTGAGCCATATTATCCTGCACCTGCTGGCGCACCTGTGTCGCTATCTGTGCATTCGGCGACAAAGTATCAATATGACTTTCCAGCGCTTCCTGCGCCTGAATAAAGCCCCTGGCCACATCATACCCCACTACCAGACGCTCAAAATACAACCGTAATAACGTCCGCTCTAACCAGGCGATACCCCGCATTCGCTCTAGCCAGCCGGGTACTTGCCAGGTTGCCAACAAGCTATCACGCTGACCGATGCAGGGCTCACCATCCAGTGCCAGTTCAACCGCTTCAACCAGCAAATTGGTTGCCCGTTTACCCAATGTGCCTTGCTCAAACTGAGTCCAGTAGTGTTTACGTTCGGTTTCCAGTAAACGACGCAAAAAAGCCGTGTCTAAGTCCGACTGATCGATCGGCGCATCTGCATCTGTTTGTGCCATAGCCCCGAGCTTGACCTGGGTTTTCACCTGCTGCCAGTCAGCCCCACGTAAAAATGGGCTGTCCATCATAGTCGGCAGCATGGTTTGCAGGGTATTAGCCACTTGCTGATTGGCTTTGTCAACCGTAGCCTGTTTGGCTGGAGGCAGGCTGTCGAGGCGCAGGAACTTCAGCAACATGCCCATAGTGCCCCCATTGATTAAAATCGTCAGAACCACAATCCCAGCACATAAAAACAACATGCGATCACTGATCTCTTTTGGGATCGCCTCGCTCGCAGCCACCGTCAAAGCCAGCGCCAGTGATACAGCCCCTCGCAACCCGCCCCAACATAAGACACTGGCTTTTTCAAAAGTAATACCGACCCCTATGCGGCTCAACAGCGGTGTAAACACAGTGATGGATGTCGCGCGGATCAGCATGATCCCAACATATAAAATGCCCAGGGTCTGCCACGCCTGTAGATCATCCAGCGGCACCCGAATGGCCACCAGGATCCCCACCAGCAGAAAAATACAGGTATTGGCAATGTGCGCCATCATTTCCCAGAAATGATGTAAAACCCAGCTACTTCCGGGCTGATCCGGGTTCGCCCCACACTGGCCAGTACCAGCGCGAGCGTCACCACAGCCACTACACCGGAGACATGAAACGATTCTGAAATGAAAAACGCTGAATATGCCGCCGCGATGGTTAGCGTGATCTCTATCATAGGATCGTTAAACACCCTATCGATCCATATAATGCATAACCCACCCAGTACCAGACCTATCGCCAAACCGACCAGTACCACACCGGCAAACTGCCCAACAGCTTGCAGCGGTGAAGCCATCATGGCTCCCTCTCCGCCGCTGCTGGCCAGCACCCAGACATAGAACAAACTGAAAAACACGATGGCGGTACCATCATTGAGCAAAGACTCGCCCTCAATCAGGGTTTCGAGGCGTTTACGCGAACTCACTTCCTTCAGTAAAGCCACCACAGCAACCGGGTCGGTAGCACTGATCAGGGCACCGAACATCAGGCACATGGCCCAGCTCCATTGCCAGTGCTCAGGCACGCTCATATGTAATAATTCGGCCGTCAGCCAGATGGCCAGCATCAGGCCAGGCACGGCCAAAATAGCAATCTGGGTAAACATGCGGCGGAATAAGTGCACTTCCATCGCAAAAGCGCTTTCAAAGATAAGCGTAGGCAGGAATAAAAATAAAAACAGGTGCGGGTCAATGTCGGCAACCAGGGCTAAGGTATCGCCGACCATCTGAGTGTCACCACTAAAGACATCGCCGCGCTGTGCCAGACCAATACAGATCCCAATCACCAACAGCGCTACGGTATAGGGGATCTGGGTATTTTTCAGGACATGCCGGGTCAGCGCCCCTATAAACAGGGCCAGGATCAAAAAAACCAGGACCAGAATGCCAGATTCAAACTGCATACCAGCCACCTTAACCGATAGGCTCAGAATGCAGTAAGCTTAGTTCACTCAGGCTGGCCCTGTTAGTTTATGGGCAAAAAACTCAGTCCTCAGCTTTGCCTGGATAGTAAATCGTCACTGGCTGCGAGTAATTAGGCACATCATCATAGCTAAACACCGCATAGTATTTAGCAATATCCGGCGTACCAAAATTATCCAGGGTATAGTTGTCCCGACCGCCATACAGCTTTACGCCATCAAACGGAGAACGTGGCGGATGGAAGCGGTTACGTACCACGAAAAAGCCCACCAGATCCTCATCCTCTTCATTGTCCCAGGTCAGTTTCACCACGCCGTTTTCGACCTGAGTTTGCAGATTATGTGGTGCAGCCACCGGATGTTTGCGTCGTGCGATATAGTCTATTTTCAGCTGCGCGGGTTGCTGATCCTGACAGTTGGTCCAGTTTACCAGTGCATCCGTTGCCTGCGACTCCGCCGTGGCGCGAATAATAAAGTAAAAAGGCGTCTGTGCCTGATGCAAACGCTCCAGCTCCTGCAAGCTGTAGCTATCGAAAATAAAGTGATGTTCGGCACGCTCTCTGAGTTGTTCGTTGCTGACCTCATAGCCGATATACTCTATTTTCTGGCGTTGTTTAACGTGTTGATAATCCACGTCCCGCAATTCCACCAATTCTATGGTAAAACGCACGTCCCGCGCGGACGCGATGGAATTACAAGAACGCACAGTCAGGCAGGCATTGGTGAATACCGTGCGTTCCACAGGTAAATCCACATTTAAGTCAAACGACATCTGTCCGTACACAATATCGCCTTCGGTATCGAACCCGGATGCCAATTTGTCCGCCACTACTTTGTCTTTGTAAATGGTATTACAGGCCAATGGACTCAGGACCAGTTGCTGTTCGGGCAACTGATAAACCAGCTCCAGATTGGGCCGATAATGTAAGCCGCTACCAAATGGCCCATAGCCAATATCGAACTGCATCACCTGAGAGTCTTTACCCAGCGGCAATTTTTTAGGCCCCTGTAACCGCAGTAACAGACGCTGCTGTTTTAAGAGTTTGGCCAACAAGCTACGCTCAACGCCATTAAACTGCCATTTCAGCCAGATCCCCTGAGTCAGTTTGTCAGACTCAATGGTTTGCCCCAGCGTATGCAAAGGCTTAGCCTCTGCAATGGCAGCGTAGTCATAGATGTCTTCAATCTGATCAGCATCAAGGATCGCCACCGACCATTCACCATATTTTTCAATTTTGGCCGCCACCCGGTTCATGGGATAAATAAAGAACTGGGCGCTTAAGATCTGCGATCCTGCGTTGATACTGCTGAGATCAAACTGCACCACGCCCATGCTAACACCACGCTTCTTATCAACCCCGATAAACATAGAGTTATAACCAAAGTGTTCTTTATTTTTGACCTGATTATTTTGCGATAAGTAGCCCACCGACTCACGGGCAGGGAATAAAGTACGGGCGCTTTCGGTTCGTGCCAGACGGGTTTTCAGACGCAGCTCCGGGCTGAATGGCGACTTTATCTTAGTCACCTTGTCCACGGCACGAATGTTGTAAAAATAACTGTGTCCGCTGAGCAGCTGACTGTCCGTAAAGCTCAGCGTTTTAGTAATGGCGACTAAGGTCTCTTCGCCACATGGGTTTTTGTTATGCTGACTGCGATAGACTTCAAAATAGATGTCATCACGATCCTCATATTGCCATTCCAGCTCAACACTGTCATGGGCCACTGATTTGATGGTAAAGCCTTCCACTCGTTTGGGGGCCAGCGGCGAGTAATTGATTGCCTCACTCAGCGCATATTGCACAGCCGGAATATTCTCGGCCACACTCTCGGACATATTTTTCATATAATCCGGAATATTACGCGTGCCCACTTCCACCACGGTGGCAATGATCCCCTTGCGATAATAGTACTCTCGGCCACTGCCGTGGATCAGCTGAGCCGGCGGTTTGCCCCGGTGGATCCCATACTGGCGGCCAGTCACCTTTTTGATCTCGTGATTCATATTGGCGCACAGCACATTCAGATCGGTCCCTTCGATTTCTACTTCATGATTGAATTTATGCGCCGGAAAAAACACATTGCCCTGGGAGTGATAATCCAGTGCGATACGAATGTTCTCGTGGCTTTCTACAAAATCACGAATGGCACACGTTTCTGGCTCAGAAAACGCGTGAGGCCCGCCATAGGTATTCGATCCTGTGTTCTGATTACGCATAAACTTCGCATCAAAATTGCGGTTTAAGTCCACCCCAAACGTCCCATCGCCATTGTTACGCCGATTCTTGCGCCAGAATGAGAAATGGTTACGGGAGTACTCAAAACCATCTGGATTCAGGCACGGCACCATATACAAAGTATTACGGGTCAAAGCATTTTGCAGCTTCGGGTTGAAACGATAGTTATCAATCACATACTGAACAAACTTTACCGCCAGCTCATTGCCAATCCACTCCCGCGCATGGATCGATCCGGTATACAGTAACGCAGGTTTATCATCGGCGTAGGTGACATCCAGCGAAATAGTCACCAGCATGATCGGTCGACCTTCCCAGGTTTCACCTATGCTCTGTAAACGGATCAAATGGGGGTGCGCGCTCATGGCGCTTTGCAGGAACTCTATGGTGTCCTGATAGGACGCGTATTGGATTTTCATAGCGGTTGCTCAGTTGCGGAAAACGAAAAGCTATAACCCGGATCAGGCCAACCTGATCCGGTACAGCAAGAAACACTAATGTGTGGTCATTCCAGACGGCATGACCTGTTGCCAGTGTGCAACGATCTTTTCTAATTTTTTGTCCTTAAGGTTTTTCACCACACAAAGTTGTTGCGGTTCAGTGTTTAGCGCTTCAACGACACCATGTGCACCAAAGGTCGACATGATCTCATCGATCATCTTGTCACCAATGCCTTTCACCTGTGCCAGGATCTCCCGGATCTGAGCATCATCGAACATCGGCGCGGGGTAACTATTCAGCTCCAGACCAGCCTGCTCATCACTGCCAGGAATGGGCTGACAGGCTTTGGCTGCGGCGGACTTAGCGTGCAACACAAAGTTGTCCTGCAAATTCCAGATCTCACTTGGCCACTCTTCAAGACGCTGATACTGGGTATCCAGGATAGGAAAATGTTGCTCATCCATACCATGAAATACCTCGCCACAGTCCTGGCTTGGTGTGTAACTGGAAAACCCGATATGACGCATCGTACGCAGCAGACGTGAATCAATTTTGCCAAGCTCTTCCCAGTTATACAGCGGGATCGTTGGCTTGCGGAAGTGACCATCCGAGAGCAGCCACATCAGATACTGGCCTATCCAATCTCGAATGTAAGGGAATGCAGCAAATGCCGTGGCACACTCCAAAATGCGTAGTTTGCCATCTTTGCCCAGCGCAATATCACAGGCCCAGTACTCCGCGTTAGCTGCCTTTGACGCTGCGGTCGCCAACTTAAGTACCGACTTAGGGACTGCCTGATAATCCATGCTGCCACCCTGGCTGGTGTTGGTTAACCACTCTCCTTCAGGAGGACGACGCCAGAAAGCACATACGGGTTTATGACCCACCAGCATGACACGAATATCTGCTTCCATCGGTACAAAGTCTTGTACATAAGCCGGGTAGTATTTTTTCTCCGTCAGCAATGCCATCGCTTCATCGTAGTTATCCACTTTATGCACAAAGTAGCCGCCGTAATTGGACGGACCATACGAGCGCTTGATGATCTTAGGATACGTGGCCTGACTGAGATAACGCTTTGCTTTTTCAGGTACGTAAAAAATTTCGGTATGCGGTGCCGGTAACTTGTACTTACGGCAAAAGTGCGTCACGTTCTCTTTTGACTTATTGGAAAACTGGCTGTCCAGCGAGGGCAAAAAGCGCACATGCGGCAAGGCACGTGCAATTTCGCGGAACGTTTCATAAGCCGTTGCGGGTATATTGCCAATCAGCACATCAATTTGCTTTTGTTTCACTTCGGCAATAAAGCGCGCTTTGTCATTGCCCCAGTGATATACCACAGTTTCGATTTTATCTGGCCAACCTTTGAAGTTGGATTTATCAAAAAAACGTAACACGTAATCCAGATAGAGAAGTCCAATCTTTGGGAGTTTGGGTTTTGCAGTCATTGCTCGGGCCACCTTGGCAAAATTAATGGGTTAGTAAAATGGGTCAGTAATTTGGCCATCAGGCCACTTTGTGCGTATGCAGGGCATGCTTTTGAGTCGCAGTGCGCTCAATCAAATCCACCATGGCGTCGATCTTGGCCTGGTTAAAATTGATCCCCAGTGCTTCTTGCTCAGGTGTTGCGAAAGCCGGTATGGTATTCACTTCCAGCACCACATATTCCTCCCGCTCCCGATCGTAGATCAGATCAACGCCCGCTATCTCCAGACCTAATGTGTTCGCGGCGCGGATAGCCAGATCGACCACTTCGTCGTCTGGCTCACGGACAAACACAGAGCCACCACTGGTGATATTGGTTTTCCAGTCATCCTTGGGCGCTTTTCGGCCATAACAGCCGACAAACTTGCCATCCACCACATCGATACGGAAGTCGGTATTGTCGTAGTCAATAAACCGCTCAACATAAAAGTAACGTAAGTCGGTACGACTCAGAAATGGCAACAACATGTCCAGCGCCTGCTCACTGTCGATTTTGACAATGCCGACGCCACCCCAGCCATCTGTGGGCTTATAGATCAGCTTGCCACCAAAGTCTCTGAGTGCGTGCTTCAACCCATCCATGTCGTTTTTGTGACACAGACGATAGTCTGCGGTGCAGATCCCCTGGCTGTTGAGTAGGTGCGAGGTGCGAAATTTGTCTTCGGCAAGCGCAAACGCATCATAGTTGTTTAACGTGGGAATGGCCTGGCTCAGCGCCTGATAGAGATACACCTGAAACTGGGTTTGCTGGCCGGCGTTGTAACTCAAAAACGTATCCAGCTGTTCCATCACAACACCATTACAGGTTATCTGGCCATCTTTTGCCCGGGCATCTCGTAAATTGAGCCCGGTACTGATTTGGATCCCACGCTCTGCCAGAGCGTGAACCAGGCGCTGCTCAATCTCGCGCCCTCCACCATTTTCGTACATCCAGATGCCAACGTGCGGCGCCGCAACAGAGCGTGTCATAAAGTGTCTCCTTGGTCCTTGAACAGGTGCATAAAATTTGGTCAGGAAGGCTATTCTACAGGGCACTGTGTGACAGATTTTTGATCGTTCCTCTGTACCTCCCGGGATCCAAAAACTGTTCATAATTCCGTCACCCAACTGTCATCGAAAATCGCCACGATGGGCCCAAAATTACCGCAGGGACCTGTTATGGATAGTCTTGACTTTAATGAGCTCGCGTCTTTAATTCGTTGTAATTCTTACAGTAAACACAAACCCGGTGTCGATGCACACGGCGAGCAGATGATTGAACTGGCCGCCCCTCTGGGCTACACACTGACTCGATATCAAAGGGAGCATATTGGCGATCATCTGTTATTGCGTGCCCCCAGAGGCGCAGGCAAACAGATCCTCTTACTGGGCCATCTGGACACTGTGTATCCGCCAGAAACGTTTGTTGAATTCAGCCAGGACGAAGAATGTGTTTATGGCCCCGGTGTCTGTGATATGAAAGGCGGCAACTGGGTTGCACTGAACGCATTGCGCCAGCTTAAACGCACATATGGCAAGCTCCATAACATTGACTGGTTGCTGGTCAGCGATGAAGAAATTGGCAGCGATGACAGCAAAGCACTGACGACAAAAATCGCCAAGCAGTATGATGCCTGTCTGGTCTTTGAAGCTGCAGGTAAAAATCATGAACTGGTTGTGGCCCGCAAAGGCATTGCGACCTTTACCATCACCATTACTGGCAAAGCTGCTCATGCAGGTAACCATTATCGGGATGGCATTGATGCCAACTTCGCACTGGCAAACATGCTAATGGAAATGTCCGCCCTGACCGACCTGAAACGAGGCAGCACGGTCAATGTGGGCAAAATCCAGGGGGGCATTGGTGCCAACACCATTTCACCTTCTGCCACTATGGTCGTCGAAGCCCGCTTCACCAAAGCTTCTGAACAGCAACGCTTACTCGAAGGCATAGAGAACATTTGTCTGGCCATTGAAGTGACCGGTGTATCGGTTAAGTTAGAGGGCGGGTTGCAACGCGGTGTGATGGCACCAACGGATAAACAATCCGCTTTACTGTCTGAGATCAATGAGATCCTGGGATACGAATTGCCAGTGGAACATCGCGGTGGGGTATCCGACGCAAACACCGCAGCCGCAACAGGGACGCCAACCCTGGATGGTTTTGGGCCCTACGGCGATGGCGATCACACCATCCATGAGCGGGCACTGAAATCCAGCTTTGCACTGCGTATTGAACAAGTAACACAGATCCTGGCCAGCCTGTGCTATCAGGCCGAGCCAGAAGCTGCACTAAGCGACAACGATTAACGCTGGCACTGTGGGCAATATACCGTGCTGCGTTGACCCAGGCGGATCTCCTTCAGGGTTGTTTCGCAGCTGACACAAGGTTCGCCCTTGCGTCCATAGACCAGTAACTCTTGCGCAAAGTAGCCCGGTTTACCGTCACTTTGCGCAAAATCCTTCAGGGTGGTGCCACCTTGTTTTATGGCACTGGCCAGGGTCTCCTTAATGATGGGAGTTAAGCGCTGGTAGCGCTGCAATGACACTTTACCGGCTTCCCGTTTAGGGTGGATCCCGGCCTTAAACAAAGATTCATTGGCGTAGATATTACCCACCCCAACGACGACATGGTTGTCCATAATGAACTGTTTAATTGCCACCTTTTTACCACGACTGGCTGCATACAAGTGATCGGCGGTAAACGCTTCCGTAAGCGGCTCCGGTCCCAGTTTTGCAAATACGCTGTGTTCCTCAGCAGCCCCTTGCCACAGGCAGGCGCCAAAACGCCGCGAGTCATTCAGGCGCAGTGCCAGCCCATTGGTAAAATGAAACTCAATGTGATCGTGCTTTTTTAACGGCGTATCCTGCGCCACAACGCGCAGGTTGCCCGACATGCCGAGGTGTAAGATGGCCGTGCCCAGCGGGCTTTCCAGCAGTAAATATTTTGCCCGGCGTTTCACGGCACTGATGACTTGCCCTTCTAACAGGCTTACCTGCTCAGGGACCGGCCAGCGCAACTGACGCTGATGCACAATAACTTTACTGACACCCTGGCTCAGGATATGGGGTTCAATGCCTAAACGGCTGACTTCGACTTCTGGTAATTCTGGCATTACTTCAACTCAATTGGGGCAAATAGCTGTTGCGCCTGTGCTTTACTGATACTAAACCAACGCTGTGATTGTCTGGCAAAAAGATAATAGCTTTGTTGCTGATGATACAGCTGAAAACCGATCGGCAGTTCACTGCCGGCCAGCCAGAACTGAGCAACACTCAGTGCAGCGCTGGCTGGCAAGCCTGGGTTATCAGTGACAGTCAGCTCGCTTTCCTGCCACTGGGTGATCAACGCCTCTAAGGTACTCGGTTGCGCCTGCCAATCGGCCTGAGCATCGGCACTCAGTCGCCAGGATGTACCTATACGCTCAATCTTATAGCCAGGAAAGCCCAGTGCCAGTACGAAACTTTGCTGTTCAAAAAGCGGCATGCTCCCGCGCTCTTCCGCTGGCGGATTAATTTTCTGGTGTATGCCGTTAAGGAAAAAGATCATGATCAACATAGAGAAGATCACCACATTATTCCATGCTTTACGGCTCAAACGCATAACTACTCCACGGCTTGTTTACCCCGCAATATTGCGGGTTGATGAGGTTCTGGATCATATCCTGCGCTGTCAGTTAAGTACACTCAGATCCGAAAGAAGCCGATGTTTTTACTCAATACACCAGACATTTCCGACAGTTTTCCGGTGGCCTGTTTATTGTCATTCAAAGCGCTCATCGCATCCTGAGCTGCCAGGGTGATCTCTTCCATATTCGATGCCACGTCATTAATGGCCGATGCTTGTTGCTGTGCAACACTGGCCACTTCGCCCACCTGAGACAGTGAATTTTGTGCCTGAGTATCTATCTGTTCAAGTAGCTCAGTGGCTTCAAACGTCAGTGTACGGCCATGCTCTACCTGAGGTTGCGTCTTTTCCATCGCAGCAACCGTGGCAGCGGTCTCGCTTTGCACTTCCCGGATCATGGTTTCTATTTGATCCGTCGCTTCAAAGGTTCTGCGTGCCAGCTGCCGGACTTCATCTGCCACCACCGCAAACCCGCGCCCCGATTCACCGGCTCGTGCCGCTTCTATGGCAGCGTTCAGTGCCAGCAAGTTGGTCTGCTCAGAAATACCACTGATCACATTGGCGATGCCACCTATCTGTTTGGTCTGCTCTGCCAGCTTTTGGATCTGCGATACTGTGCCGTCAACCGTCTGGGCAATGGTATCCATTGCATCAGCTGTATTACGAATGGCCTGGCGCCCCTGATCAGCAAAAGTCACCGTTTGTGTTGAATTTTCTTCCGTTTGCTTAGCAATGTCACTCACCCGCATCATATTTTCCCGCAACGAGTCGAGCATCTGCGCCGTATTACTGGTGGCTTCTGCCTGATGCTGCGCGGCATCATAAATCTCTCCAGATGCGCCTGTCACGGCACTGGCCTGCACAGAAAGCTGCTCAGATACCTCTTTAATGCTGGTGACGATCCGCGTTAATTCACCAGACATTCGACAGACAGAATCCAGCATGCTATCGGGATAGTCGGTGTCAATCTGCATAGTCAGGTCGCCCCCTGCGATCCGCGTAACCGCAGCCGCCGCATCCTGAGGCTCACCACCCAGTGAGCGCTGGAAACTGCGCTCTATCGCCCAGCCCACCAGCACACTGATGGCCACGGCAATAAAGGTAAACCACAACATAAGTTGGGAAAATCCACCCGCTTCTTCACGCGCTGCAGGGGTCAGCGTTTGATTTTGCTGCTCCTGGTAATCAATAAACTCATTGATCACGTTAAGCCAGCTGATAAAGGCCGGGCGCGCTTCATCCAGTACCAGGGCATCGACGCTCTGGCCGGCTTTTTTATTGCTCAGGATGGTGCGGATAAGCGGTAATGTCCGAGCTTCTATGCGCTTTATTCGAGTCAGGATCTCACGCTCCTGAGCACTAAAGTGCCCGCCTGAATTGATCATTTGCGTCATTTTTGCGTCTGAATCCTGATAGAAACGGGCGAGCTGATCGATTTCCCTTTCATATTCAGCTATTTCAGATGCACCTCTGGCAATCGCAACATCCCGAATAGCAATCGCCCTATCGTGCACACTGCCTCGAAAGTTAATTGCATAACGTTGCTTCACCGAATTGACGTCCGTGATCTCTGTGAGCGTCTGATCGATAAATGCCACGCGATTACTGCCAATAATGGTCATCACGACCAATAATGCCAGCGCAATACCAAACCCGACCACCAATCGGCTTTTTACCGACAATCCCATTAACCACTGCACCATATTGTGCCTCCATGATAGCAACATACTGAAAGTTCAAAGTTAGTCGCAGGAAATGAAGCTGTAAAGTGGATAAAACGAATTACTATGATAGAAAAAACAGCTGGTTGCTTTAGCCACAGACATTAAACTGCAAGATCCTGTTGAAACTATATTAGGAACTTAGTTATGAGTTTTACTTATCGCACACGGATGACATGTGTATAATTTTCGCTTCGCGCCTAACCAGCTTATCTGGCGCTATGCTCTGATATGGTTGTCGGAGCAAGAATTTGGAATACGCACAATGAAAAAAGCACTACTTTGCCTGATCACGGGCCTACTCTCTTCACCTACATTTGCCGATGCGCGATTTGTGCCAGCCAAACTGCTTACTCACAACGATTCAGGGCCCCACTCAAGTGCGCTAGAAAACACTCGACGGGAACACTGGGCTTTGGTCGATTATGTCGTAGACGAGCAAGGTCAATCCATACATGTTTTGGTCGAAGGGTCGTCGCCACGCATGGCTCACAGAGCACAGTCAGTTCTCTCTCAACGGGCCTATGAACCAGCCCGTCTCTATGGCAAGGCCGTTGCTTCTTCCAAACAAATACCGATGCACTTTAATAAAGCTTTCAGGCAGTTTACCAACAACAATGTCTCCACTGTGTTTGCTAAGTACTTTGACGAGGCAAAACGCCTGGTGGTCAGTAATCAAATGACCAAAGCCAAGCCCGCGCTAGATAGCCTGTTAGAGGCTCACACCAAGAACCTTACGGAACAAGCCTATACAGCCTGGTTACTGAGTGCGTATTATTACAATGTACAGGACTGGCATCAGTATGAATATCATCTTAGGGAGGCGGTACAGCTGCGCAAGTTACTGACACCAGACATGGCATTGATGTCGACACAAAGCCTGATGAACTTAGAGGTCTATCACAAGCAATACGGTGATGCGTTTCAAACGCTGATCTGTATGGAGCAAATCAAAGGCAAGCAACTGCCTAAACAGACCATCACCGAGTTTAAAGACCAATTACAGGCACAACTCACCGACAACCCGGTCATCACGGTTACAGCCAAACTGACCGAATTACGCACCTGGCGCCATACGCTTAATCGCAGCACCATCACATTCAGTGCAGAAAACGGTAATCTGAGCACTGTCGCTTTGTACTGTCAAAATGGCTATCAGCGCTTTAACGAGCTGCCGGTGAAAAACTATCAAGTTCCTGAAGCTTACGGGAGCTGCTATCTGGCAGTGCAAGGTGAGACAGATACTCAAATCACCTATCGCGAAGAGGGTGATGCCCGCTTTGGACTTTATCTGTAATTTTGACAAAAAAATGAAAAACCAGTGATCCGAATATCCAGGCCGCTCGTTTTATAAGATGAAGGGTTCGCGGTACGGTGTACCAAACTATCCCCTTCGCGACGGCACTGATAAACGCGCACTTTAAGTGCGCGTTTTCTCTTTTATCAAAGCGATAAAAACTTATTTGCTCACCACATCAACCAGATTACCCCGAAGCACAGTTGAGCACTGACCCGCCTGACGCAACAAAGTAATAAACGCCTGCGTAAGCGGGGGCGGTTGCTGCGCGTTGGCCCACAATGCATAAACCGGGCGCATATGTTGCCACTCGCCCACATAGCAAAACGGTTTGTCCAGTTCAGCGACTTCTGTCATCGGCAAGACGGCCGCCCCCAGGCCGGATGCAACCATTTGCCTGGCTAATGTGATGTCTCCCACGTAAGAGAACTGGTCAAAGCGGGATAATAGATCGCGCCACAGTGCAGAATCCGGAATTTGCTCCTTTTTAAATGGCATGAACAAGGTGTTCGTTTCTTTAGCCTGCTCTGGCACCACACACTTTAGTGCAATCTCGCCGATACGCGTGTGATAGCAGTTGGAATCCTGCAATGTGCCTACCCGAATAATCACATCGAAACGCTTCTGGCTCAGCAACACATTGGTATTGTCCGGTTCAATGTGCAACACAAGGTCCGGATGGGTGCGCTGAAAAGACTCAACCACAGGATATAAAGGGCCATTGATCAAATTCTGCGGACACAATAAGTGAAATGCGCTGACTTGCGGGCTTAACAACGCGGTGCAGTCAGCTTGCAGGGCCAGCAGCGACGGGGCCATTTTTTCATAGACGGCCTGGCCATGAGATGTAGCTAACACACCGCGCGCTGAGCGATTCAACAGACTATAACCAAGCCGAGCTTCCAGCGCGGCAATCCGTTTAGAAATGGTTGGTGCGCTGAGACTTAACGCATCAGCTGCTTTCGCAAAACTGCCCCGGCGAGCCACTTCAACAAAGAGCAGCAGATCATCGAGCATGTGGTTTTCCTTAATCTTAGCTTGCTTATTCTGACATTCCGCTTCTGCTCGCGCCCGCTATGATGGGCATGAAACGGAGGAACGCGATGCGAAAACTGATATTCACGACTTTATTTTCATTTTGCCTGTCGACACTGGTGTCAGGTTGGGTCACCTATGTCAATCTGGGTGTAGCACCCGGATTTTTGCAGCACTGGTTCAGGGCGTTTGTTCATGCCTGGCCCGTTGCTTTAGTCACGGCTTATCTGCTCAGCGGACCAATCCACTCCCTCACTCACTTTATTCTGGAGCGAAACCATGTCCAATGACACTGAACACACCCCGAACGACGAGGCAATCAATTTGGTTGCTTATATTAATCCAAAAGCCGCCTACTACCAAAGCTGTAAGTCTGCGATAGAAGAGATCATGGAAATAACACGACAGGAGCCCGGGTGCCAGCGCTTTGAATTGTATGAAAACACAACGCACACTCAGCTGATCCTGATAGAACGATTTGCCCGGCAAAGCGCATTTGATTTCCATCACCGCCAGCCGTATACCCAGGCGATATATCGACTATATCAGGACGCATTAACGTGTCCTCCGGAACTGCACTTTTTGACAGAATCCTAGGTTTAACGCACGGTAAAATGCCCGCAAATCGCGGGCATCATACTTAATTTATTGCGTTTACAGCTTAGTGCATTCGACAAGCGGCATAGGCCGGGTGTGTCCAGCAAATATCAACACTGGCCTGATTACCAGCACCCGCGATAGCTTGTGTCTGCTCTGTATTTAACCCTTTGCTCTGTAAGGTTTTCACTGCTTTTTTATTTAATTTCAGTTTCATATTCTGTCCTTAATCTTAATGTTAGTGCCTCAGAGGGCCATCCAGATTTAACACAGGCCTGAGCAAAATGGTACAAAAAAAGAACACACATACTCTACTCCGCCGGGATCTTATTGAGGCCTGAGCACCTCAATGACCTGAGCATCAACCCAGTAAACATCCCCTTCTTCATCGCCCGTATCACGATTGAAAAAGAGATACTTACCATCCGGGGTCACGCTGGCTGATGCCTCCCGGCCGGACGTATTCACTTTATCCCCCAGGTTAATCGCCTCACCCCAGCTACCGTCTTTTTGACGGAAACTGACATACAAATCACTCTCTCCATAACCGGATTCTCTCTGGCCATCCCAAATAATGTAGGAGTCATCCGGCGCTATAAACGGGTGTGCATTGTATTTACCCGTATTCACCTCGGGACCCAAAGCCTTCGCCGGCTGGCGCTTGCCGTTGACAACTTCAGAGATGCGGATCACATCACCGCTCTTGTAATCATCCAGTATATACGTGCCTTTGCTGGATGATGTCAGACGCATAATCCCCCAGTCATCCCTGTCAAACATTGGGCCCAATACCTGCAACGACCCCCAGCCACAGGCTGTGCGGGTCATATAGTATTTTCCCAAATGCATGGTTTTCCCGTCAGGCGCTAAAAACGGACGCCCCACCCGTGGACCCACCACCTGCTCGTGCCATTGATTGTTACGTTGGATGTAAGATATTAAAGTCCACCTCCCAGTGTGGTTATCCCTGCGGGTAAAATAAAACTCCTTCATGTCGGGTGAAAAGAACGCGTTGTAATCACGATGTTGTGTTGATACGGCACCCGGCGCAAAAACTTGTGGCGTAGTACCTGGCTTTTGTTGACCCAGATAAGGGCCAGTTAGCACATCAGAAACCTGCTCGGCCTGGCTGATGGTACTCGTCAGTGACGCTGAAAACAGCATCACCAGTAATCTGGTTAACTTCATAATAAAATTCCTTTGGCTAAGCCGCCCTAATGTTCTGTCACACAGACCCAGCTTACCGACTGCTCCGGAGATAACTTGAAGTTTTACTGATGTTTCGCTGAAAAGTTAAAAAGCAATTAAATTAGATAGTTATTGATAGACTACAGCAGTATCATAGGCCAGCCACCCAGCTATCAGGTGGCTTAGCCAATCTATACCGAGTTTAGCAATGTCTACTGAAGCGATTTCGTATTCGCAGCACGCCGCGTGCTTCTTCTGCGCTGCCAGCATACAACACTGAGCAATCCAAGCAGATACGCTAACATGCCGCTGCTTCCGTCCGGTCTCGGCGTATCCGGGTTATCTGCTGAATCACCGCCTGAGTCACTACCTGAATCACCATCTGAGTCACTACCTGAATCACCATCTGAATCACCGCCTGAGTCATCATTCGATGTTTCCACTTCAAAAAGCAATGTCAGTTGCTGGCTCAGCTGGCCATCACTCACCTCTATATGTACCGGGTATTCTCCCACGTTCGCAAACTGTCCGGTCAGTTTACCCCAGTCCGTCAGCTCAAAGCCCTCAGGTAGCTCGGGCGCACTGAAGAAGTAGTTGTCACCATTGCGGTCAACCACCAGCTCAATCAGTTCCATGGATATGGCTTCACCAGGCTTAACACTGAGTGCATCAGGCTGTTGACGCCACTGCGGTGCCTGGTTAGCGACATCCAGTGCGATACGATACACGCCACGGCCATAGGTAAAGGCATATAGGTAGTTAACGTGCTCAATCCGTCTTAACACCATGCGGTATACCGCTACATTGGGCAGACCATGAATGAAGGGCTGCCAGCTCACTCCTCCATCATCTGTGTGATATACACCATAATCAGTGCCCACAAATAAGGTGTCCGGATCTTCTCTTAGCTCTACCAGGGTATGCGCCGGTAAATCTGGAAACGCTCCCTCGCCTTCACCATCGAGTGCACGCCAGCTGGACCCTTCGTCCTCACTTTTCCAGATGTGCTTTTCGCCAAACGTTGACACAACCGCATACATGTCCGAACTATCGTGCATGCTGTAGTGTAATTCGCGTACGTAGGCGGTATCGGAGAAACTGATATCTTGTGGTGTGGTTGTACTGTCGGAGCTCAGCGCATTGTTAAGACGTTTCAGCGCGCCATCCGTCTGTGCATAAACCACGGTATTACTGTCGCCTGGTTTCACCACTAACGCCGTGATCCCCCGGCGATACTCTTCAGTAAAGCGTTCTGAAGCACGCTCGAACATCCCGTCTGACAACTCATCCAGCCGCCACAAACTTTGCCCACCCAACCAGATACGGTCGGGGTAATTTGGATCCACGGCATAGGGTGCGATAAAAAGACCACTTTCGTACTCGGCCTTTTCCAGGTAACGATTTTCACCATTTTCCCGCAGGAACAAGCTGCCATTTTGACTTGATACCAGCATTCGCGCCTCATCGATAAAAAAGGCATAACCGCCATCACCAGGCCCAACATCTTGCCAACCCGCATCTGGTGAATATAGCCAGCTACCGTTATCCTGGGCGCCACCGGCTAACCGGCTGCCATCGTGAGAAACATCTCCATGATAAAACTGGGTCACATTGTAGCCTGAATTCAACGAACGCCAGACAATCTCTGCGGGCTCTTCACTACAGGCACTCATGCCTGTCGCAAAAGGATTGCTGGTCAATGCGATACCACCATCATTGACATTATATAAGCGCGTTTCATTCACGCCGTCATACTCTGGATGGAAATATAAGCCATGGTGATCGACATGCGGTGCATCAGCGTCACGGTAATAGAAGGACATCTGTTGCCAATTTTGGCCGCCGTCTTCTGAGCGCATCACTTCAACAGCACCCACCCAGATCACACTGGCATCGGTAGGATCTATGGTGAGTGTGTTATCAAACCACCCCTGACCATAAATGAAGCTTTGTTCCGGATCCGGACAATACAAACCGTTGGGGTTTGAGAGCACATAGCGTCCAAATATGTCCGGGTGTTGTGGTCCGGTCACCAGTGCCCAGTTTTCGCCACCATCCACTGACTTGTAGAGACCTTGCAACGCATGCGGTATATCCCCCTGGGCATTAAAAGCTGCCAGCGCATACACAATAGAGGGATCTGATGGGGCAAAAGCCAGCGTTGTACGGCCCTGATTAGGCTCGGCAATCACGGGCTGCCAGCTTTGCCCGGAATCCTGACTCAGATAAACCGCGCCGCCCTCACCAAAGTTACCACAGCTGGCCAGGACCCGATCCTGCTCAGCACTTAAAGGACTCACAGCCAACTCCAGACATCCACCCAGTACATCACTTTGATCGAGCGCCAACTGCCAGTGCTCTCCTTTGTCATCAGACACCCAGATCCCCGTATTTGTGACTGCATACAGACGACCTTGCGCACCAAAGCGTAGCTTGTTCACATATTGAAAATTGACATTGTTATTGGTACTTTCGAGCTGATACCAGGTTTCACCGCCATCTTCAGACGTCATAATGCCATCACCGGCAAACCCGATGCTGTTAGTAAAACCACGCCCAACATAAACACCTTCACCACTGCCTGCAAACAAGCGTTCACTGTCATCGGGATCAAAGACCAGGGTACCAATCGCCATACTAGGCAATTCACTGGCAACAGGTTGCCAGCTTTCACCGGCGTTCACAGACTTCCATATTCCCCCGGAAATACCTGCCGTAAACAAAATGTCGGGGTTTTGCGGGTGAAATACCAAAGTACGCGTACGCCCACCCACACGCTCAGGACCCAGGCTCTCCCACTGATACTCTGATGACTCACGCGCACGATATGCCTGAACCTGTCTGAATGCTTCATCATACTTAGCCTGCATATCTAACTGATGTGCCGGATTCACCCGAATAAGGCCCTGCATCGACTTATCCGGTTCACGAATATTTTTCTCGTGTACTTTGATTTTTGGGGTTATATCGTTGATAGATGGCTTGTTACTGGCATAAAGTACGGCAACAGCAATCGCCGACAGGGCAATACCACCGAACAAGCCTACTTTTGTTTTATCACTCATATCCACTCCTTTTTATGTGTTGTTATCCTGTTATGACTACCTGACAGACAGGCCACTTGTCACCTTATCAGATACTTAACATTTCTGTATACCGATTAAGCAACGCGTTACCGCCTCTGCGCTCTGGCTCAGACACCACAGCTTTGTTGATCCAAAACAATCCCGCACAAAAAATGTAAAATAAAAGTTTAAAAAGATTCACAAAAAGTAAACAATAGAACTCTGCGGGGTGTTCTGCCTCGCAGTGAAACACACTTTGTAAAAGGATAATTTAATGAACAATCTACGAAATGCAGTATTAGGGTTAGTTGCCGTCATGTCAGGCTCAGCACTGGCAGGTGATATTGAAAATGGCATTATGCAAAATGCAGAGAATTACTACGGCGTCGCGCACCAGGTTGCCGATATTGCTAAACACGCACCTGAGTACAAAACAGCACCTCAGCAATATCCACGCTTTGATGTTCAACCAATGGCTCCTGCCACAGGCATCTCCTACTTTGAATTTGGCCTGGTTCGCTCACAGCTTGGTGGCGATCAGAGGATTCTTGCCGGAGATTTTTCTACGGGCACCAATCACGGTGGTAGCTATTTGTATGTATATGCCTGGCAAGTCGGCTACGGCAATCCAAACAACGCAACCATGAATGGTGTGTCAAAGTCTGCGGCGCTCAGAGAAGCACGATGTGGCTCAGACCTGCACCGTTGCCAGGCTGGTGAAACAGTCACAGGCTGGTTATACGGTTGGGACTTCACCGGCCAGTCTGCAGGCCAGGTGAAAGCCTCTGCCAACTCGGTTGCCTCCCCGTTTGGTTACTGGAGTGACTCTTTGTATATCAACTAATACAGAGTAGCACGGGTGCATAGTGCAGTTATGCACCCATCTGATTAGGCTACTGAGCCATTTCTGGTTTGACCCAGCCTTTGAATTATCTCAATGGACTTCAGATACAACTCGCTCGATTCTTTGCTATGCCCACCCATAGCTGATGACAGCTGATAGGTATGTTTCATATCATTCAGCAGATCGTGTTTCTTGAACGGATCTTCATTCATCGAGGTGGGTGCGCCTATGACCATCATTTCACCCGTACCAATAAATCCACCATCAAATAATTCTCTGGACAAGCTGCGCATTTCACCTGCCGACATGTTATGCACATCATACTTGGCTGCAAGTTCTTGCCACTTATTTTCCGCTTGCCGGGCTTTGTCACTGAGTGTGACCGTGTCACTTGTTGCGCCAGCTTTGTGCGGATTGTCAGATGATTCCTCGGCGGTATAAGTATTACGTGTTGCGTAGACCTGGCTGGCTGCGCTGGCGCCAGCGCTTGCGTTGATTGCATTCATAGATGATATCCTTCCTTTGGGGGAGATTAAGGCGGGTCATCTCTCTACAGCACACTAAGCAGGCCCGCTATTTACATTCTGTTAATGCAATTAGAGTGCCAGAAATATCATACATTCTACCGATCAACGTACCTCCTGATACAAACCTTTTTCACGGCTCGGTGCGGTGTTTATACTGAAAGACAGACTCCAGTGGCTGATCGAAAACCTCAGCAATTTTAAATGCTACTTCCAGTGATGGTGAGTACTTGGCTGCTTCAATCGCCATGATGGTTTGGCGGGTTACCCCAACACGCTCAGCGAGTTCCTTCTGGGTCATCTCACCGGCCATAAATCGCAACATTCTGATCTGGTTAGTGATTACACATTCAGCCATGGAGGGTTCCCATCCGATTTTGGATAAGTTGAGTGCCATAGTTGACCAATTCCGCCAGTAAAAATGCGCCTACCATAATGTGCAAAGTCAGAAACGGCAGCTCCGCACGCTGCGCAGCACCCAGGCCGTTTTGCTCAAATGCATACTGGCCAATTGCAAAACACACCCCAGCCTGGAGGATCCAAAGCGCATACTTATTGCCTACCAGCGACACCTGTTTTTCACGCTCATCCAGCGGTTTTTCGACATCCCCGTCGCTGACCAGCTCCAGCAACAACTGACTGATAATTGACAGGACGATAGAGATCCCTACCACCTTAATCAACAACTGAGATATCCAGGTGCCACTGGCCAGCTGCTCAGCACTGGCCACCATCAGGCTGGTGGCATAGAAATACACCACAGCTCCGGTCACCAGCAGATCTAACGTCAGCGTCAGGTCCCGAAAACTCAGAGAGTCGAGTAATGCTTTCAGCACTTTCAGTTTTTCATTGCTTGTCATGAATACCATCCTTAACTCAAGGTAAAAAATCTTTGACCCATATTGGTTAAAACTTCACCCAATGTCAAATATCTTTTACCTTTGGTTAGAAATACATGACTACATCAGGTGTTCAAAGCGTATTGACTGCGCACGTCCGGCCATTGCAACCCCTATTACCCTATTGAATTGGCTTATTGAGTGGGCCTGAGCGTTTCGATGATATTTGCATCGACCCAGAATAAGTCGGACTGCGCTTGGCTCTGCTTTCCGTCAGCCTTAACCATTCTATTGAAAAACAGGTACTTGCCATCAGGAGTTACCTGTGGCCCACCCTCCTCGGCGGCCGTGTTGACCTGCTCCCCTAGGTTAATCGCCGCGCCCCACGACCCATCAGGCTGGCGAAAACTGATATACAGATCAGCACTGCCAAACCCGGCTTCCCGATGACCATCCCACATCACATAAGATTCATCTGGGGCGATAAAGGGGTGCGCATTCCATTTACCAGTATTGATTACTGTGCTGAGGGCCCTTGGCTCCTGCCACTCACCATTTTCCCATTTAGAGTACCTCAGTACTCCCTTACCATCCCGGGTAAACTCGTCAAACACAATTGTGCCCTTGAGCGACATTTTCAGGCCCATCATCGGAATATCATCAAAGGCCGGACCCAGCTTTTTCATCTCAGACCACCCGTCCGGGGTGCGCGTTTTATATTGCTTGCCGTAAAACACCCGTTGTCCATCCGGCGCATAATAAGGCGCTCTTCCCGTTTGCGTATTAATGACCTTCTGCCAACCACCAGCCACCCGGCTAAAAGTCACAGATGCCGTTTCACGCTGCCCATTGTTCATCCGCCAGCGAGACACATAGAGCACGTCTTTATCAGGCGCGAAATGCACCGCATCCCCCCAGTCGGGTGTAGACACGAGTCCCGGAGCAAACACTTTTGGGGTTAATCCGGGTGGCTCCTGACCCAAGTAAGGGCCGCGCAAATCAGAAAGGACATGTTGTGCATCGCTGTTACTGCATAACAACAAGCTCACGGTGGGCAAAATTAACGTAAGTCGTTGAGGCTTCATTCTGTGTTCTCCTGGTAAATGGATAAATATCCCCCTTACATTACCCACGGCTGAGCCAAACACCGGACCTGACGATGACTTCTCGCTGATTTTGTCCTTCACATAATTAAAATAATATTTATCAAAACCTTATTAAACTACAGAGTGATGCTTCTACAGGAATGAGTTGAGATATGCAGATGCTGTTAGCAAAAAAATCGAGTGGGGAGTAAACAACTGAAAGCAAACACACACCGTGATGTCAGTGGTTTTTTAATCTACGCTTTATGTACAGTAGATAGGGTAACTCTGTTATGAATGCGTCTATTTTCGTTCAAATTGCGGCCTATCGGGATCCTGAATTACTGGCCACCATAAAGAGCGCTGTTGATAATGCGAGCGACCCACAGCGGCTTGTTTTCGGTGTATGCTGGCAGTATATCCCGGGGCTGGATGAATACCTGTTGTTTCCCTCTGAGCTAGATGCCGATGTCAGACTGGTTGCGGTGCCTGTTGAACAAGCGCAAGGCGTTTGCTGGGCGCGCCATGTAGCACAAAATTTATATCGTGACGAAGATTATGTGCTCTCCGTCGACAGCCATACTCGATTCGTCACCAACTGGGACAAGCTCATGATAGAGGAGTTGACACGCTGCCCGAGTGACAACCCCGTACTCACCACCTATCCTGCCCCTTTTCGGGCGCAGGCATCTCTCACATCCACGCCCATTGCCCGGTTAAAAGTGGGACCCGTCATGGATGGCAGTGTTCGTTTCGAGCCATTTTTTGATTCTGACACAACCCAGCATACAACGCCCATTGCCAGTCACTTATGTGCCTGTGGTTTCTACTTCGCACCAGGTCAACTCAATCACGACTTACCGATCGACCCCATCATGTACTTTAACCAGGAAGAGTTTACCCATTCTCTGAAGCTCTGGACCTTAGGGTATGACTGCTTTATCCCGTCTCAGCACCTTGTATTACACCAATATGGTAATGAAAAACCCGTGTTTGCACAGAATGTGCACTGGAACGACGACGCTAAATGGGTGGCGCTGAACACCCGCGCACAGATCCGCCTGCGTGCATTAATTGAACATACATTTGACCCAGCTCATGACAGTTTTCCTATCCAGAACTTCGCGCTAGGGGAAGCCCGGACAACATCACAATACTTGTCTTTGCTGGCACTAGAATACCGGGATGGCGAACTTTACCCTCAAAACACAGAAACTAAGGCCACGCGTTAGAGGAGCACTATGTCATTACCTAAGATTTCCTGCTTTTGCTGCACCTTTGGTCGCCCGCATTTGTTAGAAGAAGCCATTGAATCGTTTCTGCGCCAGGATTATGCCGGTGAGAAAGAGCTGATTGTTCTCAATGACTTCAGCGGGCATCGCTTACTGTTCGAACACCCGCAAGTGACCGTTATCAATCTGCCGGTCCGCGTTGTTCCCCTGGGTAAAAAATTCAATTTGGCGGCAAGTTACTGCACGGGTGACATCTTAATGCCCTGGGAGGACGATGACATTTATCTGCCCTGGCGGCTCAGCGTCAGTGCTGCGCAGATCCGTGATGGCGTTTTCCATACCCGTCAGGCCTGGCTGGAAAACAGCGACCATGAGCTTGAATATTCTGAAAATCTCTATCAGTGTAACCTGGCGATTGAACGCACTGTTTGGCAGCAAATTGGCGGCTATTTAGAGCATGATGTCAGTGCAATTGATTTGGCGCTGATTCGTGCACTGGGAGGTAATGAACACACGCAAACATTGCCGCAAGAGGATATTTTTTATGTGTATCGCTGGCAGTCATCAGGCGCTTTTCATGCATCCGAGGTCGGCGGAAATTGCGCCAGTATCAGCGATCATGCCGGCTATATTGTTAATCAGCTGGCCATCTCGGGGAAACTGCCATTGGGAGACGTACAGCTTAAGCCTCACTGGCAAAGAGATTATGTTGCACTCAGTCGGTGTGCCAGTATTCCAACCCGCTCACCATCGCCGCCATATGTAACCGAGACGCAGCCAAACACGTGCCCTGTCACCCTAGGTTTTCAGATTGACGAACAGGTGTTTATTAACAGCCCACTTCACGACACCTGGTTTTTACTCGACCCCTTAGCGAGCACCATCTGGCAGGGGCTGCAATCGAATCAGTCAGTATCCGACATCGCGCTCACGTTACATCGTCAGTATGGGACCGATGTGGTCCATGCCAAAGCCGATATCCAAGCTATTACGGCAAACTTTAGCCAGGAAGGCTTATTGCGCGACTGGTGCGAACCGCTCTGGCTCGATGTGGCAGGGCAAGCCGTCGTCGTGGTCATCCAGCAGGACAAGCTGCGCAATGACTTTAAGCGTCTCTTTACCCAGCTCAGGTGTGACTGGCCCGTCAACTGGGATCACCTTCTAGAGCTGCGCGAAGAGCGGGAATTTTATAGTGTGTATCTGGATGCTCAACAGGATGCGGAGCTACTCTACGCAGATCAGGCCCTGTACCGTTTAATTGAATTGATGCAGACGCTCCAGGCCTCAACCACGCAACATGCCACTTACCTCCAAGGCCTGTTACTTAGGGTAAACAATCAGGTGATTGCTATCTGCCACTCGGATCTCAGCCACCACGCTGTCAGCCTTGAGACCCTGGATGCACAGCAAGTCGAGGTCCTAAGCTACGGCCGCTTTCAGTTAACCAGTAATGGCGATGTTCAGGCCGTTCGCGCCCCACACATAATCCCTGCGCAACAGCGCAAAGCATTGCACATCCAGCGCGTTACCAGCGCCTATTTTAATGACCAGTTGCATCATATCTGTGAACCCCTGCCCTGCGACGAGCAAACGCGCTATCAGGTTGATCACTGTATTATTGCCACTGAACAACTGCCTTCAGGTCAGTGCGCTGCCGCGCAGGCTTTATCAATACTTTTAAACGAAGGGCTGATCCGAAGCCCTTATTTGAGTCAGACTCAGACAGCGCACCTGCTCAGCTGGTTAGTCTCAGCCCATCCCGTCGCCGTTACGCCCGATGCTCTGACGCTCAGCACGCTGCCACTAGGCCTGGATACAGCCCAAACCGATAGCTCTGCGCTGTCTCCTTTGCAGATCCCCCAGTTTAAGCGCTTTGATAAACAACGCACTCAGCTGACTTTACCCGGCGTTTTGCCCACAAATCAACAAAGAGCAGACAACAGACAGCGGTATGCCCAGGTTAACATCAACCCCTCTGTTGACTTAATTGAATGGGTTAGCCAAAAGCTTGAGGCCGGTGAAAGCAAGGCGCAGGTATACAGAGATCTGATTGAATCTGGCTACGCCATGGAAATGGCCGAAAAAGCCATGTATGGATTCAAACCGAAAATAAAGACCGAGCAAATAGAAGATGCCAGCCTGCGTGAAAGCACACACACCAAACCGAGTCTCTATTTTGCTTTTGCCAACATCGCCATCACGCAAAACCCAAAAAGCATCCGCATTGCAGATGTACGCGCACAAATTTTCCGTTTTGAGGGAGCTTTCTCTGAGCAGGAATGCCAGTCGTTGATTACCCGCCTGGAGGGCCACTTTCAGCCCTCGACCGTCGTTGACCAGCAGGGCGACAGCAATCAGGGTTACCGTACCTCCTGCACCGCCTGCCTGGAACAGATCAGTCACCAGGAAAATATCAAAATAAAAAATAAAATCAGTGCCCTGATGGGTATTGATAGCGCGTATCTGGAGTCTTTACAGATCCAGCGCTATGGCACCGGGCAAGAGTACAAAGTGCACTGCGATTTCTTTCACGAGTCGTCCCCCAGCTACCAAAAATGCATCGACAGTGTCGGCCAGCGTACCTGGACATGCGTTGTCTATTTAAACGATGATTTTAGCGGCGGAAACACGCACTTTACCCAGCTGGATATCACGGTCACGCCCCGCACCGGCATGGCCTTGTGCTGGAACAACTTGTCACCGCTGGGTAAGCCCAACGAATACACCTACCATTGCGGCCAGCCGGTTGAGTCGGGATTCAAGTACATCATTAGCGCCTGGTTTAGAGAAAAACCATTTAGCAAATAGCAATAATAAGAAGGCACCATTTACAACGAATGATGCCTTGCTAAGTTATACCGGTGGAGGTGGTGCCCCACCAAAGGTTGTGGGCGGCGGAGGTGGCGGTATGTTGCCAAATGTGGTTGGCGGTGGTGGTGGCATGGCTGTAGGTGCAGGTGGCACAGCACATACTGTTGAGGGCGGTGCTGGCGGCATGGCTGTGGGTGCAGGTGGCGGCGGCGGTGTCACCACAGGCTGGTCGGTCACATTAGGATCTGTATCATCCAGATCGGTATCGTTGTCGACATACCCATCGACATAATCCGTGCAAGCCTTAATGCTCACCTCGGCATTGCCAAAGCCATCATAATCCTTGTCCTGATATAACACATAGGGCAAAAAAGCTCCGCGATTGCGGATAAGCCTGTTTGCCCTTTTCATTGATACTTCAATTACGCGCACATCGTAACGAGTGTGATGGCATATCTCGATTTTTTTGCCCTTTGCATAGGCATTCATCGACGTAGCCACAAGCACGGCCATTGCAATGCGCGTTAAGTTAGAATTCATGAGTACCTCCCGGGTAATTGGGTACTCATAGAGTATGGCCAATAATCCGCCAACTTCAATGCAAAAAACTGAACAATCGTTTTAATAGTCTATTTACTGAGTCACTTCCCGATTGCAGTTTGAACTGTACACCCGCAATGAGCAGCTATAGTTAGACATATCACTTATCCACCGAGCGATATTTATGGCTGAAACACGTGTCTTAATTACAGGAGGTGCCGGATTTATTGCCCACCATCTAGTGCTGGAGATCCTGCGGAGAACAGACTGGTACATTACAACACTGGACAGACTCGACTACAGCGGTAACCTAAACCGCCTACAGGATGCATTGAACGACCTCCCTCCGGCCGTAACACGCCGGGTAAAAATCGTTTTTCACGATTTAAAAGCGGCATTAAACCCACAAATTATTCAGGAAATTGGTCGGGTAGATTATGTCTTTCATCTGGCTGCAGGGTCTCATGTAGACAGAAGCATTGCCTATCCAATGAGCTTTGTGCTGGATAACGTGGTGGGCACCTGTAACATTTTGGATTTTGCCCGTAGCCAGGATAACCTCAAACGGTTTTTTTACTTCAGTACAGACGAAGTGTTTGGTCCGGCCCCTGCCGATGTGCGCTATAAAGAGAATGACCGCTATAACAGTACCAACCCTTACTCTGCAACCAAAGCAGGGGGCGAGGAACTCGCGGTTGCCTACCACAACACATATAAAGTACCTGTCGTGATCACCCATACCATGAATGTTTTTGGTCAGCGGCAACACCCGGAGAAATTTATTCCGCAAAGCATCAGAAAAATACAACAAGGAGAAACCGTCACGATCCACAGTGACAAAACCTGTACCATCCCAGGCTCTCGCTTTTATATTCATGCGCAGGATGTTGCCGATGCCCTGCTCTTTCTGGTTGATAGCAACTGGTCTGAGAAGACAGACAATGAACAAACCCTTTGCCCTAAATTCAATATCGTTGGCGCAAGGGAGCTAAATAACCTGGAGCTGGCCCAAATCATTGCACAGGTGCAAAACAAACCGCTGCGTTACGAACTCGTCGACTTTCACTCTTCGCGGCCCGGACACGATCTGAGGTACGCCTTATGCGGTGAAAAAATGAAGCAATTAGGCTGGACACCAAAAGTAGACTTACTCAGCCGCTTAGAACAAGTTGTACATTGGACCTTACTTAATCCCAGATGGTGTTAGCTTATGAAAAATGAGACAGGGTAACACTGGTAATTCAACGCCGATGTTATATTCTGCTGTGGTGCGCTTATTCACAACCTGAACAAATAACCGAGTTAGGATAATGGGTGAGCCAAACACACAATAAGAATAAACATAAGAAAATCCGCATTGACCAAACGTCGGTGGGTGAGTAGTAAAAGCGCCAGGCGCATTAGGGATGTTATGACACAGCAATACTGGATAGGTGAGTTTTTTGTAGACTTATCACGTAATCAAATCACCGTCGAAGAAGAGATAAAAACCTTAGCACCCAAGGCACTGTCTGTACTCACGGTGCTGGCACAACATCAGGGGCAAGTGCTCAGTCAGGACATGCTACTGGATCAAGTGTGGCAAGATACAGTGGTCTCGCCTAACACCCTTCAGCGTTGCATTGCGCAGTTAAGAAAAGCATTAGGTGATGATGGCAAAGAACAGCATATTATCAAGACCCATGCCAAGAAGGGCTACAGCCTGGAATGCGAAGTACGCTGGCAAGCACAACCGCAAAGTACGACATCTGAACAGCACACAGAGAGCACTCAACCCGAACCAAACCCCACACCTGCGCCCGCTCAGGTACGCTCCCGCTCTCAATTTGGTTTTGCCCTGTTTGCAGCGGCGTTTTTTATTGTTGGCCTCGCAGCATCGGTCTTATTCGAACCAAGCTCAAGCGCACAGCTTACTATCAGCGAATTCCGGCCACTGACTGCCACAGATAACCGAGAAGTGGCCGGAATATATTCTCCAGACGGTGAATATATTGTATTTCACCGTTATTCCACGGAAGTATGCCGTAATAATATCTGGGCAAAACGCATCGATACCCAGCAGGAGTTTCGTCTCACGGACAACCTGGATATCAACGGACAACATCAGTTTTCGCCCGATGGCAAAACGCTGGCCTTCGTACAAACCTCTAACTGTATTCAGCCCGTAACACAAAAGCTCTGCTATCACCTGATGACGCTGGATTTCGATAAAGCACTGCAAACACCACAAACGCCGACTCGCGTGCTGGAGTGCAAAAACTCGCAGATCAGAGAGCCACAATGGCTGGACAGTGACCACATTGCGCTGCTGCAAAAAACCCATGAGCGCTGGAAATTAATCCGCTACTCACTGCAAGATAACACCAGCACCCCTCTTTATGAGGTCAGCGATGGCGATATCATCAGCTATGATTACTCGCGTAAAGACGGCCTGCTGGCGGTCGTACGCCTCGGCGAAGGGTCACATCATTATCTTGATATGCTCAAGCCCAATGGCGAGCAGGTATCCAGCCACCGCATTCACTACCCCAATACCATTGCCCCCTTTAAGTCTATCTACCCCAACTTTTCGCCCTATGAAAATCAACTCGCCTTCAGCACCGGCCGCCAGTTATACACCCTGACCTATCAGGGGCAGGTTAACCCGGTGACCCTGCCGGTGGATGAACCTATGGGCTCACCGGTGTTTCATCCCAGTGGCAGCCGTATGCTGGTGATCAAAGGACAATACGACAGCGATATTTATGCCATGCCTTTACACCAGGCAACACAGGCACAAACACATCAAATTTTAGAACGCTCGAACCGGGAAGAAAGCAACGCCCTGTTTCAGCCAGGGGGCGATCTGCTCGCCTTTAATTCTGCGCGCTCCGGACAAATGCAGATCTGGCTCAGTGACGGACAAGTCCCCCGTCAGCTTAGCAATTTCCCTATGGACACCTCTTTATATGAAACCCACTGGTCCGCCGATGGGACACAGCTGTTAGCCAATACCGACAAAACACTGGTGCGTTTCAACCTCGATGGCAGCCAACACACTGTGCCACTGGACTACCCGGTGGTGCAGCTGTTTCATTGGGACAGTCGCAACCAGACGGCCTTATCTCTGATCCGGGTCAATGGCATACTCACCTTTGCAGAGCTGGATCTGAACACCGCTGATGTGCGTATTCTCAAAGACCGCGACGTAACCTGGGCACTCAAAACCGCCGACGGGAGCCTGGTTTATACCGATCACATGGATCGTTTCTGGCGATCTGGCCCGGTTGAAGACCAACTGATTGAGCCGCTATTGACGCAAGGCAGCGAGCGACTGTTTACCGCGTTTGGCAATACCTTGTATGGGATCAACGAGGATGCCCAATTGTGGTCTTACGATCTGCACAGCGGTGATTTTGAGATCATCACCACTGTAGCAAACGATATTATCCGCATTTCAGCCGTCAACGATGCGCAAATCCTCCTCATCAAACAACTCACATCGCGTAAGGAAGTGGTTGAGTTACTACTGGCTGATTAACAGCATTGCTCAAGGGGCAGGCTACGATCAGCCCCTTAAGCAACACAATGCACGGGTTAAGGCTCGGCAAGCTGTTGCTTTTCCTGCTCGCTAAGCGTGCGCTGATAATTACTGTGGCTCAGGCCCAGCCACTGCGGTAAAGTTGCACTGACAAAAACGGAAGACCAGGTCCCTACTGCCACCCCAATGAATAAAGCACTCGCAAATCCCTGCAAACTGGCCCCACCGAGCCACCAAAGTGCGGCTATGGTAGTCAGTGTCGTCAGCGAGGTGATGGCGGTTCTGCCCAGTGTGCTGCCCAACGCCACATTAATGGTGTTGCTCACGGTGCTATCCGGACGGGCACGAACCAGCTCTCTGACCTTGTCACCAATGACAATCGAATCATTCAATGAGTAGCCAATGATGGCCAGCAAGGCGGCCAGTACTGTCAGGTCAAATTCCATTCCGGTCGCAGCGAAAAAGCCCAGTGTGATAAACACGTCATGTAGCAAGGCCAGACTTGCCGACACAGCCAGTCGCCATTCAAATCGTACTATCAGATACAGGCCCACTGCCAACAGGCTTACGAGCAATGCCAGCCCGCCCTGATCGATGAGCTCTGCGCCTATCTGCGCACCCACATAGCGGCTGTCAAGGATCTCCATCCCCAGATCACCGGGCAACTGAGTGTGCCAATCGAGCGGTGTCAGGCTGTTATTGTGCGGTGGCTGAAATAATTGCCAATGAAGCGCCCCTTGCTCAGATAATCGAAACTCCCCGGAAACATAGGGCGTCAGCTGGTCGCGTAACTCACTGCTGGAGATATCCTGAGCGAGCTGGAACTCACTAACATAGCCACCCGTAAAGTCCTGTCCAAACACCAGTCCATGCTGGTTAATGAGCACCGCGCTGAGTATGACCGCTATCAGACTGAGTAGTAATCCTGAGGTGCGAAGTGTTTGCCAGAGTTTATGCATATCAGGCTCCTTTTTCCGATTTGGTGCGATAGAACCACTGCGACAATTGGCCGGAGACCACCACACCGCAAAACATACTGGTGATGATCCCCAGTGCCAGGGTGATGGCAAAACCCTTAACCGGGCCATAGCCAATGGACATCAACACCAGCGCGGTGATCATGGTCGTCAAATTGGCATCTATGATGCTGCTTTGCGCTTGCTGATAACCACGTTTTAGCGCCATGCGCATGCTGCTTCCCTGTCGCCTTTCTTCTTTGATCCGCTCAAAGATAATCACATTGGTATCGACCGCCATACCTATCGTCAGGACCAGGCCGGCAATGCCGGGTAAGGTCAGCACAACGCCCGGTAGTAACGACATCAGGCCCACTAAACATACCAGATTCGCCACCAGCGCCATGCAGGCAATGACACCCAGCTTGCGATACCACAACAACATGAACCCCAATGTCAGCGACAGGCCCAGTGCCAGTGCACCAAAACCACTCGCGATGTTTTGCGCACCCAGGTTAGGCCCTATGGTGCGTTCGGTTACTATGGTTAAGGGCGCATCTAAAGATCCTGCCCGCAATAACAGCGCCAGATCCTGTGCCTTTTGCCACGACCCCAGGTTCGTTATGCTGAAGCGTTGTCCCAACACCTGTTGAATGGTGGCGACTGAAATCACCTGACTACTTTGGCGGATCTCACCCCGGCTATCGGCGATATACTCACTGTACATAGTCGCCATAGGCTGACCCACATTGGCACGGGAAAAACGCAACATTTTATCGCCGCCCCGGGATGATAAAAATAACTGCACCAGAGGTTTGCCATACTCGTCACGGCCAGCCTGCGCCGAGTCAATATCAGCCCCGGTAAAAATAGCCAGCGGGTCTAACCCCACCATGCCATGCTCAGCTTTGACGCGCTTGCCACCGAACTCCTGCAACGCATGGAAAGACAGTTGTGCTGTCGCACCGATGATCCGTTTTGCTGCCGCCGGATCCTGAACCCCGGGTAGTTCAATACGAATGTAATTGGCCCCCTGACGTTGGGTCACAGCTTCTGTAATGCCCAACTCTTCGATCCGCGATCTGAGTGTGGTCAGCGCCTGGGTCATGGTTTGTTTTTCAAAGGCTGCTTTGCCAGCCTCATCGTAGCTGAGTGTTGCCCGCAATAAATTACCGTGTTTATGTGTCTGGACGCTCAGGTGCTGAAACTGGGCCAGCAATGCCGTCTGTAACTGCTGCAATGCCGCCGATCCCTGGGGGAGCGCCACCAACTCAAGACCTGCAACCGAACTGCGTTCAATACGCACGCCTTTTAATTTATCGCGGATGCGCTGAGACTTTGCCTCCAGCGCAATATTTTCCATGCGCTTTTCCAGTGCTTTGTCGGTATCGACTTTCAACACGAACAGCACCCCACCATTTAAATCCAGGCCCAGCTTAATGGGTGATAACCCCAGCCGTTGCAACCAATACGGCGCAGTGGCTTGTTCAACCACTTTTACAGACGCCTGATCCCGCAACGCCTCGGCCAACACCGCTTGTGCAGAGGCTGAGGCAGTCTGTGACGTTAACGTCACCAACGTTGGCTCGCCCGAACCTATCTGTGCAACGCTAAAGCCGTGGCTTTGTAGCAGTTGCACGAGCGTGTCGGGACTGGGCAAGGTCTGCGCTTGTGGCAGCGCACTGATACTGAGTTGGGTTTTGTTTTGATATAAATTGGGCATGGCACACAAACCCAATACAAGGATCACCGCAACCACCAACAGCCGTTTGAGCCGCGCCGGCCAGGCCGTACTCGCAGCGTTCGTTCTTCTATTCATAATTAGACTCACTTATCGGTGAGCTGCACCGCTGAGCAGCTCACACTTTAGCTATTTACCTGATAAAACATGTCGCAGCCCAACCAGAGTTCTGGTCGCTGCGTATCGTGAGATCAGGCGCTCAGCTGATAAGTCAGTCTTGCACGGTACGTTAAATTAGCAGGCTGGCAGTCATTAATAAGACCTGTGCGCATACGCGAGGCACACTGATGCCAGGGTCGTGTTAAAGGTTGGTGAATATATTGCTGGCTCACCCGGTACAAGTCGGGATCAGCAAAGACATAGAGCAGATCATAATCTGGCTGTTGGTCCGGATGCAGAAAGTAACTGGGATGCGTTAATCGGCTCTGTGACGGCAGTTGCGCGGGATAGCTTGCCGGTTGTGAATGCGACACCTCAGTATCGGGCGCAGACAAGTGCTTTACCAGCGCAGTGTCGGTGGCTTTATGCCAGAGGTCATTGGTGTCAGGTTCGGTATCAACACTCACAGCCTGTGATAACACTGCCATTGAGACATGCGGGGTTTGCCAATCTGCGGCCACAGCATCACGACTACCCATATTCAGTAGCGTACATAGCAGCAAAAGCGGCACTAAATACCGCAATATTTTGGCAAATGTCTCATAACTCATTGGTCTGAGGTATAGACGACAACACCAGTTTTCAATAGCCATCACAAAAAATGACCGTGATACCGGGCAAAGCATAGCAGCGTAAAATTGACGAGAAATTATGTTGCGCTTAATCTTAGTCAAAACCACCATGCACCATTCGATTACCCCCTGTTCTATCGCACGCATTTAGTACAAAAATATGCCCTACCAACGGCCCTAATAAATCACAGCCTTGAGCGTAACGATCTCATAAATATTATCGAAACAAAAAAGCCGCGACACTTTTTGGTATCGCGGCTTCAAACTTTTTATACGCTATTGAGCTTATTCAAACTCAATGGTGACAATCTGCTTCTGGCTTTGACCATTGCTACTAGTGTAAATGTAATAACTAAATGAGTCGCTTGCACCATTTGCACTGCCATTTGGTGTATAAATAAATTCACCTGAGTATTCACTGATGGCGATCTCGCCGTAAGCTGGCGCATCTGCTAATCCGAATGTGACTCCAGTACCGCCTGGAAGCTTGCCAGCAAAAGTAGCATATTCAGTCGTTGTAAACTTAACATCAAGGCTGTTATCTACTTCAACCGCGCCAAAAATAGTACCGTTGTATCTATCAATCGCTTTATTTTTTCGGACATCTTGTTCGAAGTCGTGATACAAGAGTAAATCTTGTTGACAGCCCAGTTCCATTTCCTCTTTACAAGCATTTATCTCATCTTTAGATAGTGCACGAGTCCATATTGCTACATCGTCAATGTGACCTTTAAAGGTGTTCGTTGTTGTATCTGTCGAACTGTAGGCCCCGATACGAAGTGGTACGTGGTTGTTTAAGTTACGTTTGGTGCCTAAAGCAGTGGTACCAACTTGATTACCGTCTAGGTACATAGTCAAAGCGCTTCCTTCCCAATCAACAACTACTGCAGCATGATACCAACGTCCGGTAGTAAGTTTTTGACCCGTCGCTTCATATCCTTTTTTGCCATTGTTGTACGCATCATGATTCCACGTTAAACGATTTCTTGTGTTAACACTCCACGTCCAGCCTTTATAACCATTGGCACCACCAATTTTTTTATTGAGGATAATGCGAGTTTGGTTGCCAGAACCTGGTTCTAAATAGATCCAAGCTTGTGCTGTGAAGTTGTCACCACCGAAGTCAAGTGAACCATCGGTCGGATCACCAAAGTCAATATAATCACCATTGCCGTCAAACGTTAAGTATGTATTATGCTTTTCAAGCTCTGGCCCGTTCACTAACGTCATCGCACTCTCGCCTGTTAGATCTTCTAATTCACCGTTAACCATACTGTCAAAGTGATAGTAAGAAACTAGGTTTGAGTTACTCAACGAAGCGCCTAAGTAACGATTTGCAGCGATAGACTCTTGTGATTTTGCATAATCCCAAATACGAATCTCGTCAATATTCGCATCTAACTTCTTGCTAATGCCATCGTTGCCAGAACCCCACACAAAGTAAACGTTACTATCTTTTGCAGCATCCACTTCAGAAATGATTAGTTCACCGTCTAAGTATACTGACAACTGCTGAGTCGGCTGATCATAACTCACAGCATAGTGCTGCCACTGACCAACAGTGATTGTCTCAGTCGACTTAAACGTGGTGTTTGTTGCTTTCACACGTAAACGACCATCAGAGAATATTCTCACCGCAGCCTTTGAAGTGTTTGCGTCTTCTGAAAAAGTGAATAAATTAGAGTTTTCTTCTGGATTCAACGAGTTCACTTTTACCCACGCTTCAATCGTGTATGAACTGTTTGGATTAAAACCAGAGTCCATAGTTTGAACCATGCTCTGATCAGTACCGTTGATTACAATAGATTGACCAAAACCGCTCATGATAGATAAGTCTTGATGATATGGGCTTTCAACAGGGCTCCACTCACTACACTCAGGGTTACCAAAATCAGTACCATCATGCGGGGTTACACAGAAAGCAACATAGCTATCAATGTCTTCCAATGCCAAGGTGTATGATTGATAGGATTCACCCTCAATCACTTGCGCATCATCATTACTGCCTGTCGCAGAACGATACCACTGATAACGTGAGCTCTCTTCAATATCACTTTCATGATCAGTATAAGTGTATGACGCTGATACTGTAGATTTACCGATGAAATCGCCAGCTAATGTTACCTCAGAAGCCACTGGGGCATTGTTGCCATATGACAATACCGGTTCACCACATGCTGCACTGTTACTACATAAGTCAAATGATAACGCCGTTGTGAATGAGTTTTGCGCGATAGTGATTTCCGTTGGTCCACCAAAGTCTGTGGTGTCAAACTGGATCTCTTTCTCACTGTCTAACAATGGCCCGTAAGAACCTTTTTCAAACATCAAACCTTGGTTACCCATAGTGTAGATGTTATCTGCGGTACAAACGGCCTCTTGGACATTGTATTCAAACTCAAGCAATTTAAATGGCATTCTAAAGAATGCATTCATTTTTGTGTTGTTAACAAATTTTGATGCAGCATTGACGGTTAATGTCGCGTCAATCATACCGTCGTTATTAACGTCATGCGTAAGCTCTGGCGTAAAGGTAATGTCTTCTTCCGGGTCAAAGTAAACCTCAGTGCCATCTTCAAGAACTAAAATAGCCGTAGATTCAATGTTCAACTCAAAGTCTTGGTGTAAATCAAGCGCTGCACTTACAAAAGTATCAAGTGTACTGAATTTGTATCTGCGATATAAATCTTCACCAGCAGGTGCAAAATAGTTATCAATACATTGTTCAGAGGTGCCTTCCATCGACTCCATGCCAGCTTGTGCGTGCCACTTAGTCCAGTTAGAGCCCCAGTAAATTTCTTCGGATACCCAGTCAGTTAAATCGTGACCAGCTAAGAAACGCAGCTTATCTACTTCTAAACCAATCGCTTTTTCAATCGCCTTTCTTGCGTTTGAAGGCACCTCAGCTAAAGAGTCACGTGTTAGATTCTTAATGAAATAGATGATCTGTTCATTCGTCATGTTTGCAGGAATGAAAGAGATTGTTGTGGCTGTTGGATCTGAGACATCAGTACTGATAATTTCAATACCATCAACTGCACCTTTGTGAGCATATACAACATCAATAATATCAACGCCATTAACAAAACTCGTACCATGAGTGATATTGTCACTAACACCTCTAGCGTGATCTTCCGCTGTAACAACAGATAACTCATAAAAGTTGTTTTCAATTAATGAAGTTATTTTCTCATCAGTCAACTCACGCGTTAAATCGTAAACTTCTACACCGTCTTCCAATTCATAGCAATCGGCACGATTAAGCGCATTGGCACAGTTGTCACCGTATACACCAAACGATTCTGAACCGACGACTTTCTCATAAGAAGCATAATCAATTTTGGTTTGACCATTTAGTTTTTCAAACAGCGCTGATTCATATTTAATTAAATAGTCTTCAAAAATTAACTCAGCAGAGATTTGCACACCAGGAGACGACGCAATGAAGTTTGCGTTTTCACCAACGGTAAACTTGGTTGCTAAATTAACCGGCTGACCTGCTGCAATTTCATCTGGGAATCGTAAATCCATCTCAAGAGGAATGTCAGCTTCAACCCATCCACCGAAAAGGTCCATGCCGCCCACGTAATGGATCTTACCGTGTGATTCAATTCGAATAATCGCAGGATCATCCGGCAGATTTTCTTCTGGCACATTCCAAGTATGCTTCGTTTCAGTTGATGCCCACTGAGGAGAGCTCATACCTAATAATTCAAGTACAGTGTTATCACCCCAATAGCTACCTTCACCACTTACATCACCTTCCAACGTAATTTCCATTGAGTCCATATCTAATACGTCAACAGTAATCTGTGCGGTGTCAGTCGTATTGTATTGGTCATACACAATCACTTGTAATGTGTAAGTTGCGGTTTTTTCAAAATCTAAACGGGAGATAGTCGGGCTAATGCTTAATACACCTGTTTGTGCATCTAATACGAGGTCACCATCTTCATTACCGCTCAAGATTTGGAACGTAACGAAGTCACCAACATCATTTGCATCGGCTGCAAGTATGCCAATTCCTGTACCACTGACAGCAATTTCACTAACAGCAAACGTTTGGTCTTCAATCGTTGGGGCATTATTAACTGTAACTGTTAAACCGTCTTGCACTAACATAGTCGCTGAGCCAGACGTAAATACTTTATAAGTTACATTATCGATAACTTGTGTAGTTTCAGAGTCAACCCATTGGTTATTTGCGGCACCAACATAGTCGTCGTTGTCACCTAAAATACGTAAGTTTGAGTTACTGCTCACGCTCTTATTAAGCGTAATTGAGTTAGCACCTGAACCGCGGATATCAAATACTTCAACGTTACGTACACGTGAGGCTTGAGTTGCAAGGTCTAGGTTAATGCCTGAACCGTCAAATACTAATGTATCTGTGTTACCGCCTGCATCAATACGAGTGAAGGTGTTATCAGAAATGTAAATAGTATCTTCACCTGGACCTGCGTAAACGGCATCAGTGCCACCGTTAGTTCGAATGACGTCGTCACCTGTACCAGTGGCAATATTATCTGCAGAAGCAGTACCTGTGATTGTGTCGTTACCTTCAGTCCCCCAAAGAGTTACTAACTTGCCGTCACCATTTAGAACATACACAGCACCTGTGTTGTTTAAATTGTTTTTGTTCGCAGAAGGCGTACCAAATTGAATGTCTTTGATACCGTCGCCATTAATGTCACCTGCACTTGCAATGAATTGCCCAAGTTGCTCACCACCATTACCTTCAGAGTAAAAACCTTGTTGGGTTTCAATGATCTCACTAAGATAAACAGGCTCTGTACCTGCGCGGCCATAAACAGCGTATACACGACCCTTGTTGTCCTCTGCAAATGGGTCACCGATGATGATGTCATCAAAGCCGTCACCATTTAAGTCGCCTGCACCACCGATTGAACCTAAAATAACTTGTAGGTCACTGTGGTCGATATTTGACGCGTCATTGTGAATTACAAAACCGCCATTGCCATTGGCAATATCCGCAAGATTGATTTCATCAGCAACGTCAACACCGCCAAATAAGATGTATGCACGAGGGTGTTCAATACCAGAGCAACACCCTGTGTCTGTCAATAATAATGCGATATCGTCAACACCATCTGCGTTTACGTCACCTACATGAGAAGTAGTAAATGAAGGAAGTGCATCAAGAGTTGCATCACCAAAATCGAAACCATAATTGCCGCTGCCTTGTGGCGTGATCTTGATGCCGTTGCCTGCGGACTTAATACTATTATATTTAACAGCCTCTCCGCCGATACGGCCATGAACAACATAACTTGTACCAGAGGTATCAACAAATAAACCGTGGCTAACAATAAAATCTGTTAAGCCATCGCTATTAAAGTCGCCCGTTGGTAAAACTTGTGCGCCATAATACCAGTCGCTAAATAACTTTCTGCTTGGACGCGTAATCGCAAAACCTTGCTCGTTGTAGTCAGTCGCAACGTTAGCTAACTGAACAACATTGTTGTCTTTTTTACCGTAAACAACATACGCTAGGTTTGGATCAGCTGTACCATCTTCAAGTAAATCTCTTAATGCAAAAGAGCCTGTACCCGCTAAGAAACGAGTAACCGTTTCACCAATAACAATATCACCCAGACCGTCACCGTTAACGTCACCAACAACTAACGTACCACCTGCATAATCTTCGGTGTATGCACCGTGAATAGCAAAGCCATAGTCGCTCCCGCCAGCATTCATATCAGATAATGGCACATAGTTAGTACCAGCTTTACCAAATACAACATATACTGAACCAGAGTTATCGCCATTAGTTCCCGCATAAGGAGCACCAACTACTACGTCTGATAATCCGTCACCGTTAATATCAACACCACCAGCAACAGCAAAACCTGCGTTGTCGCCAGACTCTGCCCCCATGATACCAAAACCGCGAGTACCACCGATCACTTCTGTTAGTGATGGGAATGTGCCCGTTGCATCACTGAACAGAACGTAAGCAGCACCATTATCTTCGTACATAAAGGTGCCGTCATTTCTATAAACATCTGCTTGTGGAGAGCCTACAATGATATCGTCGAAACCGTCACCGTTTACGTCTCCAGCAGGAGCTACTGACCAACCAGCCCAGTCATCCGCTGCCAGACCATCAATGGATTGCGCATTGTTGTTTAGTGAATCGTTAATGTCAGTAACATTAATCGTAACTGGCGTGTCATAATAATTACCCGCGCCATCTGTAGCTCGAACAGTCAGTGAATACTGGTTATTACCTAGTTCAAAATCTAATTGCGTTTGGTCAGCAACTTTAATTTCACCTTTAACCGGATCAACTGAGAATACCCCTGCGTCGTTACCAGACACGATAGAAAAGGTGTAATGCTCAAGGGGGATATCCCAACGACCAGCTTCGAAGATTTGATAATGCAGTTCAAACTCACCAAAACGATTTGGTACAAGGTTTTCATTATTTGAATGCAAGTAACCTTCTAGCATCATAGGGGCAACGAAATTTAAGCGCACAGCAGCGTCAAAGATCTGTTTGTCTTTACCAACCGCTTGAACGAATACAACCGGATTGTTATACGATTTTGAGAAAGTAATTGAGAATGGATTTTCGATGTCGTTATCATCAACCGTGATAACACCTGTTTCACCAACAATAGCCATCGTCTCAGTAAACAATAAACCTGTACCTTGTAATGCAAATACGTTTACGTTTTCCGCAGCGTGTGAAGCATCATCAAGATTATCAATATGAACTTTTACTTTATTTGCAGACAGTTCATCAATTGCCACGCCACTTTGCGAAGTGCCGTTGTACGTCGATAAAGAAGTTAAAATATTCGGAGTGTCTGTCATCGGCACACTAAACGCGTGACCGTGGGTATTGTGTGTTACCGAAGTGCCTGTGCTTGACACGTCGATAGGCTTGTCGTTCCAAAAAGCTGAAATAGGCTCAGCAAATGCAATCCAACCTAGCGTTTCACCTTCGCCAGTATCAAGGAAGCTTTGTATAACACTCGTGCCTTTTTTATCTAACTCTGATTCAAGCACCGCTTCAAAGCCAAGTGCAGTCACATTGTCTAAACGATGGCGCATTAACAAGCGATTATTGTTCTTGCTTGTTACGCCAGAATAAGAATAAGTACTTACTTCGTACTCTACCTGATAGTCACTGTTTGACTGGATCTGACCAAACACGATTGGTGCTTGTGTAAAGGTTGAAGTAAATGAAATGGGTTCAAACGCTTCACCATTTGTTACCCAGTTTTTTATCTCAGTTTTACCAACTTCTAAACGTACCTTTTTGTCTGATTCGCCATCAAGGAAGCTAACAGTACCAATGATCGTGTTCGCTTTAGTATTTTCATCAACATTTATTGTCAATGGGGCCGGCGTTGCCTGAACAAAGTTGGGAAAACTAGTCCCCACAGTCAGTAATGCCAAGTACAGTTTGTTCCGCATTATAGTATTCATACCCCTCTACCTAGTCGGTAAATACAGCTTAAGATATGAATTTATCTCACAAAAATGAGATTTAAATATGGATAAAATAAGGAAGTGTAGACGTTTCTCATTAGCTCTATGCTTCTTAAACATGTCTAAAAGCTAAAGTTAACCGAAGTAAAATAGTGGCATGTACCAGCACATTTTAACGTAATGTGTTGGCTTGCTAAGGCGTAAAATACCGAGAGGTTTTAAAAGCAGGTTAGCAAACGCTTGCAAGCACAAGCGTTTGCTATTGTAAAAAGGGTGAGTCAGCCTGTAAGCCGGGTTCTGTTCTCTCCCGAGGGAGATCGATAATCATTCGTCTAGGCTTGGGATCGCTCCCAAGCTCGAGCAACCTACCCGGTTCCGATGCGGGCCACACCATAAGGAACCCTATTTGGTCTTGCTCCGGGTGGAGTTTACCTTGCAACCAACTGTTACCAGTGGCCCGGTGCGCTCTTACCGCACCCTTTCACCCTTACCGGTTCCGAAGAACTTAGGCGGTCTTCTCTCTGCTGCACTTGTCGTAGGCTCACGCCCCCCAGCCGTTAGCTGGCACCCTGCCCAATGGAGCCCGGACTTTCCTCCCCCTGATCATTTTCGTCACAGGCAGCGATTATCCGGCTGACTCAGGCGGGCGATTATACGCACCTTTGCCATAAAACGCAGCATTAATTTGCGTTACTTATCATTATTCCCCTTCGCGCTCGGCGATAATGGCTTTATACAGGGCGTTTTTCTTCAATCCGAAGTACTCAGCGGCAATACCGCAGGCTTTTTTCAACGGCATTTCCCCTTCCAGCAAGCCGATCAGTTGTTTGGCTTCCGGCGACATTTCGCTGCTCACCTGGGTTTTACCCGGCAGCATCAGTACCAGCTCGCCCCGCTGACGCTCAGGTTCGTTTTCAAGAAAAGCAATCAGCTCACACACTGGCCCACTGAAAAAGGTTTCATACGTTTTAGTCAGCTCTTTGGCGAACACTACCTGCTGCTGCTCACCCAGTGCTGTTTGCAAGTCAGCCAGACTGGCCATGATACGGTGAGTGCTTTCATACATAATGCTGGTGATGCCGGACTCATGTGCCTCTTTAAAGAAGCTCTGGCGAGCCTGGCTTTTAGCAGGCGTAAAACCAACAAACTGGAAGCGATCCGTTGGCAAACCTGAGCAGCTCACTGCCGCAATTGCAGCACAGGCGCCAGGCACAGGGGTAACCTGAGCGCCGGCTTCACGACATAAGTTCACCACTGCATAGCCAGGGTCGCTGATCAGCGGTGTGCCAGCGTCGGATACCAGCGCGATGTCCATGCCTTGCTCCAGCCAATCCAAAACCTGCTGCGCCTTTTGTTTCTCATTGTGGTCGTGCAATGCAAAGGTTTTTGCTTTTATGCTGAAATGACTCAATAATTTACCTGTGTGACGCGTGTCCTCGGCAGCCACTAAATCGACGTCTGCCAGCACTTTCAGCGCACGTTCACTGATGTCTTCTAAATTGCCTATGGGTGTGGCAACGATATACAGGGTGCCAATTTTGTCTGAGATTTCGGCATTTGTCATTGAGCTCTCCAGGGTCAGTCAGTAAGATATCCACAAACAAAAGGTATGAGTATAGGTTTGCGAGTGAGACTGAAAAATATAAGTCTAGTGATTGCGGTATTGTCAGGGTTATCGGCCTGCGGCACAACCCCTAAAACGGCATCAACGCAAGACAAACAGACATTGGCCACAGCCTCTACCGCACCAGCTGAACAACTGGATGCGCAAGGTCTGTTCGATAAGGCCAGCAGCAAACAAGGCGCTAGTAAAATCCAGTTGCTCTATCTGGCAAGGCAAGCCGCCATTGACGAGCAAAACTGGTCCATTCTGGAACAGGCTTGTAGCGAACTTGAAAGCAAAGCCAGTGTCGATCATGTACAAAACAAACTGTATACCGCGTTGGCCCGACAACAACAGCAGAAATTCAGCAGCGCGCTGGCCTTACTGCAAACGTTGGAGAGCAAATTAAAACTGCCCGAACATCAGGCCTGGCATCAGTATTTAATGGGCAGCGTGTATGCCGCCCAGCAGTTGCCCAAAAAAGCACTGGTCCATTATTTTAAAAGTGCCGACCTGGCCAACAAACACCAATTGTCGATTGCCGGTCTGAATCGGGACATCTGGCAGGCATTGCAGCAGTTGTCCTCCTATGCGCTGGAACGCTTCGATCGCGGCACGGTTATCCAGCAAGGTTGGGTTAAACTGGCCAAATATCATCAGATCTACCTCGGGTCGACGGTGCAACTTCATCAGGCGTTAAATAACTGGCAACGCCGATTTACCAGTCACCCGGGCAGAGAGATCATCCCCACTGAGGTAAAAACCACGCTGGATCTCGCGCCCTATAACGTGACCCGCATCGCGGTTTTATTACCAACCTCTGGCAGCAGTGAACGCCTGGGCAGAGCCCTCAAAAATGGCTTCCTGGCCGCAATGGACAACAACCGGGTTGAAGAAATTTTCTTTATTGATGAAACGCTGGATGTTGCACAAATTGATAAAGAGCTGCAACAAAGTCAGGCTGAATTTGTCATTGGTCCGTTACTCAAAAGCAATGTAGAAAAGCTCACCGCCAGTACATATTTAACAACCACACCTGCCCTGTTTTTAAATACCCTGGATACCGCTTCACAGGCCGGGAATCCAGACCATTATTACTTTGCGCTGGACCCCGAGCATGAGGTTGAGCAGGCCATGGTGCACTTTCTCGCCAAAGGCTATCAAAAGCCGATGCTACTGGCGCCCGATACCGCATCTGGTAAACGCCTGATCAGCCACTTTGAAACCCAGTGGCAGCGTTATAGCGAAACCCGCCCGGAAGTCGGCTTTTACTCAGACAGTGAAAACATGGCCGAAGTGGTTGGCCAACTGCTTGAAGTAGACAGCTCAAAACAGCGGATCAACACCATCAAACGTATGTTTCGCAAAGAGCTGGAAAGCGAGACCCGCTCGCGTCGTGATATAGATGCCATCTATATCTTAGGGGATGCCATTGAAACCCGCTTACTCAAGCCTTATCTGGACGTCAATGTCAGTACCTTTGCCGATCGTATTCCGCTCTATGCCAGCTCGCGGAGTTACAGCAAGCAGATAGACAAAACAGACAAAGGGGATCTTGAAGGGCTATTTTTCACCGAAGTACCCTGGATGCTGCCCGGTGCGGTAAAGTTGCAAAACTTGCGCGAACAACACTCTGTCTTATGGCCGGAACAATCAGACATTGAGCAACGCCTGTTTGCCATGGCCTATGATGCCCTAAACCTGCTCCCTGAAATTAAGCAGCTGAGTAAAATACCAGGCAAAGAATTTGACGGCCTGACTGGCGCACTCACCATCAAAGAAGCGAACCGGATTGATCGTCAGCTGAGCTGGGCACAATATCACAAAAAGCAGATTAGACTGGTGAGCCTGGACCAGCGCCCACCTACGCCGCTGTTTATGAAACAGCTGTATGACAATTATCAGGCACAGCAGTAAACGATGTTTGGCAACCTGTTCAGTCATAGCCGAGAAAAAGGCCAACACTATGAAAAGGTTGCTGAAACTTATCTTAAAAAGCAGGGTCTTAAAGCCATAACGCGTAATTATTTATGCCGCTATGGTGAAATAGACCTGATCATGAAAGAAGGCGATACCTGGGTGTTCGTCGAAGTAAAATTCCGCCGTGGCGGAGGCTTTGGTGGCGCAATACAGGCGCTGAGTCAAAGTAAGTTACAAAAATTGCGTCGCAGTATATATAATTACCTGCAACAATCTGCTTTGCACAATGTCCCTGTCCGAATCGACTTTGTAGCAATTCAAGGCGATAAAAACCCAGATATCCGATGGATTAGAAATATAACTTAGTATGCAAGAATCAATTAAAGAGATCTTTACCGAAAGTATTCAAGCACAAATTGCCGCAGGTGAAGCGCTCCCTGAGGTACTTGAATCAACGGCTTATGCAATTGCACAGTGCCTCATCAACGGCAATAAACTGATCTGTTGTGGCGTACCAAGCTGCCACATGATGGCGGAACACTTCAGCAATCTGTTGGTGAATTACTTTGAGACTGAGCGCCCGTGTCTGCCTGCACTGACCCTGAGCCAGACTCAGATCAACCTCAGCAATAACGACGAGAACCAGGGATCAGATTATTTTGCCCGCCAGGTTCGCGCTATCTCAAATGAAAATGATCTATTGTTTGTTGTGGCCATCGACGGACATGAAAAGAGTGTGATCAGTGCGGTAGAGGCAGCGCTGACCAATGATCTCAATGTCATTGCGCTGATCGGCGATGATGGTGGCGAGCTAACGGGGCTGCTGGGACCCAATGACGTAGAAATACGCGTACCCAGTAAACGTGCCAGCCGCATTCTCGAGACCCATTTATTTACCGTACACTGCCTGAGCCAGTTAATCGACAATATTCTCTTCCCACAGGACGCATAAAAGATGTTAAAACGACCTGCACTGATACTTTGCTCCGTGTTACTGATCCAGGGCTGCGCAGCCGCGGTTGTGGCCGGTACCGCTGGCGCTGTCACGTCAGCCAATGACAGACGAACACTGGGCTCACAAATTGATGATAACAATATCGAGATCAAAGGAACCCTGGCACTTAAGCGCATTCCGGCACTGGCTAACCACGCTAATATTAGCCTGGTGAGTGTCAACGGCCACGTACTGATGGTGGGCCAGGTGAGCACCACAGAAATGAAACAGCAAGCTCACAGCACCCTGCAAGGTGTTCAGGGCATTAAGCAGATTTACAATCAGCTGCGGATCGGCAGCAACATTGGTATCACCACTCAGACAAATGACAGCTGGTTAACCACTAAGGTAAAAACCAAGTTGATTGCCGACGATCACATAGATGGCAGCAATATTAAAGTAGTTACCGAAAACAGCGAAGTCTTTCTGATGGGCCTGGTCAATCAAACAGAAGCCGAACGGGCAGTTGATATTGCACGCAATGTGCACGGGGTGCTGAAAGTCGTGAAGGCTTTTGAAATCTTATAGGAAATAAATAATAAAAAACCTGCCCTATGGCAGGTTTTTTTATGTTTTGACGTGCTACTTTATCACTCTCAGATGCGAGGTTTTCTTCGCCTTTTCAGGCGTTTCTTTATCGACTGAAGTGGCTTCAACTGACTCCTCACGCTCTTCTGTAAGAGTCTGATCATCGCCTTCAGAGAGCATATCATCCTGCGGATGTTCCGGCTCAGAGAATATCGTACCTTCGCCATTCTCACGCGCATAAATTGCCAGCACAGCACCAATTGGTACATAAACCTGCATGGGCTGACCAGAGAAACGCGCATTGAAGCTCAGTGCGTCATTGTCCATTAAAAAGTTAGCAGCTGCTGAAGGGCTAACATTCAGCACTATCTGCCCCTGCTGAACAAACTGACGTGGTACCTCAACCGTCGGAAACTCAGCATCAACCACAATATGGGGTGTACACTGGTTATCGACAATCCAGTCGTAGAAAGCACGTAATAGGTAGGGGCGATTTGAAGTCATTAGCTGCGGATCTCTCGCTCAGCTTCAGTTAAAGAAGCCTGGAATGAATCGCGCTCGAATAAACGCAGCATGTACTCTTTCAGCTCTTTTGCACCAGCACCCGACAGGTCAATGCCAAGCTGTGGCAAACGCCATAATAGAGGTGCCAGGTAACAATCCACCAGGCTGAACTCTTCACTCATGAAGTAAGGTGCTTCACTGAAGATAGGTGCGATTGCAAGTAACGCTTCTGTCAGCTCTTTACGTGCCTGTTCGGCATCTGCGCCACCTAGCGCAATCTTTTCTGCAAGGCTATACCAGTCTGTTTCGATACGGTGCATCATTAGACGGCTGCGACCACGCATAACAGGGTAGACAGGCATTAATGGAGGATGAGGGAAACGCTCATCTAGGTATTCCATTATGATATTTGCCTGATACAGGCCTAATTCTCTGTCGATCAGAGTGGGAACTGTACCATAAGGGTTAATCTCATGTAGTGCCTCTGGCAAGTTGTCCTTTTCGGCCAGATGAATATCGACACTTACCCCTTTCTCGGCCAATACGATACGAACCTGATGGCTGTACATACAGTTTGCACCGGAGAAAAGAGTCATAACAGGGCGCTTATTGGCAGCAACGGCCATGCCTACCTCCATAAATTAATGACAAAGTAATAAAATCACTTTAATACCAATTTTATGTAATAAAATCGATAAAAACAGCAATAGGGGCTTAAGCCCCTATTGCATCAATTGCTGGTAAATGTCCAGATTAATGGACATCTCTCCAGTATTCTTTCTTCAGCAGGAATGCCAGAATGAAGAAGATAACCAGGAAGCCAAGTACTTTAATACCCATTGCTTCTGATTGAAGGCGTGAAGGCTCACCAACATAGGCCATGAAGTTAGTCAGGTCACGAACGGCCTGATCATATTCATCTGAGCTTAGCTCACCTGAACCATCTGTTGAGATGCTTTTCACTTTCTGAACGACTACGCCGTTCTCTTCTACTTCTTCAAATTCCGCAGTAGGCACACCTTGTAACTCTTGCAGTACGTGTGGCATACCAACCAGTGGGAACACTGAGTTGTTCACACCAAACGGACGGCTTTCGTCAACGTAGAATGACTTCAGATAAGTATAGATCCAGTCAGCACCACGTACACGAGCAACCAAAGTGAGATCTGGTGGCGCAGCACCAAACCATTTTGCTGCGTCATCTGTATCCATGGCATTCAGAATGTGACCACCCACTTTTGAACCATCAAAAATTAGGGTCTCTTTACCAATATCAACCGGGATACCGATGTCACGGAAAGTACGCTCATAACGCTGATACTGCATCTGGTGACAACCCAGGCAGTAGTTCATGAACAACTTAGCACCGCGTTGCAAAGACGCATTATCAGTCAGGTCATGGTTCGACTCCAGTAAAGGAACCGACGGACCGGCTGCCATTGCAAAGGTAGGCAGCAATGCGAATAAACCAATTAGTAGCTTTTTCATCATTTCGTCAACCTCGTAGGCAATGGCTTAGTAGTTTCATTCTTCGAGTACACAAACAGCAGTACGAAGAACATGAAGTAAGTTACGGTACAAATTTGCGACAGAATTGTTGAAGTCACTGTCTGCGGTGTTGCACCAGCCCAACCCAAGATGAAGAAGGTAACAACGAACTGAGCAATGTTCAGCTTGTGGATACCACTACGGTAGCGGATTGAACGAACCTTACCACGGTCTAGCCAAGGCAGTAATGCCAGCATCACGATAGACACACCCATCGCAATAACACCCAGCAGCTTATCAGGGATTGCACGCAGGATGGCGTAGAAAGGCGTGAAGTACCAAACTGGGAAAATATGCTCTGGTGTTTTCAGCGGGTTAGCCGCTTCAAAGTTAGGCGCTTCTAAGAAGAAACCGTTCATTTCTGGCATGAAGAATACTACCCAGCAGAACAGAATTAAGAAACCAGCCACACCCAGAATATCTTTAACGGTATAATACGGGTGGAAAGGGATCGCATCAACGATGTCTTTCTTACTTGTATAGTACTCGTGGAACTTGAATTTAGGCTTGTCTTCTTCAGCAACAGTGCCTTTTTTACGCTTGATGTCGATACCGTCAGGGTTATTTGAACCCACTTCGTGTAGCGCAACAATGTGCAGGAATACCAGGATAACCAGTACCAGAGGCAGTGCAATTACGTGCAATGCAAAGAAACGGTTCAGAGTAGCACCTGAGATTACGTAGTCACCACGGATCCACAACGTCAGGTCATCACCAATAACTGGGATTGCACCAAACAGTGAAATAATTACCTGAGCACCCCAGAATGACATCTGGCCCCAAGGTAACAGGTAACCCATGAATGCTTCAGCCATCAACGCCAGGAAGATAAGCATACCGAAGACCCACAGCAACTCACGCGGCTTCTGATAAGAGCCGTAGATCATGCCACGGAACATGTGCAAATAGACAACGACGAAGAATGCCGACGCCCCTGTCGAGTGCAAGTAACGCAGTAACCAACCGTACTCTACATCACGCATGATGTATTCAATTGAAGCAAACGCGCCTTCGCCTGAAGGAACATAGTTCATAGTCAACCAGATACCCGTCAGGATCTGGTTTACCAGTACCAGGATAGCCAGTGAGCCAAACAGATACCAGAAGTTAAAGTTCTTAGGTGCTGGGTATTGCGCGATATGCATATTCCAGACACGAGTCATTGGAATACGATCGTCAATCCAGTTCATCACAGCGCCGATTGCGCCTGGCTTATCAACCTTCGCAGTCATTATGCAACCCCTTCTTCTTCACCTACCAAAATGGTAGTGTCGTCAATAAAGGTATAAGGTGGGATCTCCAGGTTCAGAGGAGCTGGTACAGCCTGGAATACCCGGCCGGCCATATCAAACTTAGAACCGTGACAAGGACAGAAGAAGCCGTGCTCCGTTCCTTCAACCTTCTCACCAAAACCACCATTGAGGAACGACGGAGAACAACCTAAGTGAGTACAAATACCGACTGCGACAAAAATCTCAGGGCGCTTAGAACGATGAGGGTTTTTGGCAGAGTCGAGCTGTTGTGGCTCTTCTGAGTTAGGATCACGAAGGTTTCCTTCGTGTTTTTTCATTTCATCCAACATCGTAGGCGTACGATACACAACCCATACAGGTTTGCCTCGCCACTCAACACGAATCAATTGTCCAGGCTCAAGCTTGCTGATATCTACTTCTACAGGCGCACCTGCAGATTTAGCTCGCTCACTCGGATTCCAAGACGCAATAAAAGGAACAGCAGCTCCAACCGCACCAACGCCACCTACGACAGAGGTAGCGATAGTTAAGAAGCGACGTCGGCTGTTGTCTACAGGCGCATTGCTCATCCACTTATCTCCACTATGAATCTCAACACTTGCTATATTGAGAACATCAGTTACAGCAGGTTAATTTTAAGAAACTACAAAATAGACGCGATCATAAATAAATCCCTTGATTAAAACAAGGTTATTCCAGCACCATGCCCGAATAAACCCACGAATATTAGGGGATTGGTTACTTCGAGCATGAAGCCGATTTACTATGGTAAAACGTCATACGCGACCTTTCACTGACTAAGATCAAGCTCAGCAGGCGAGCTATCAAAATTTAACCAGTGTTTTCGCGACTCATTACTTGCCCCGCAATTGTAGCAAAAAAATGCGCTGAGATATCGTCCGAACTCGACTAATTATTATAATTATTGAACTTTTTTGACCATAAATTTGGCCGAAGGATTAAACGTGGCATTGAGAAGGAAAATGGACAGCAAAAATTGCGAAGATTTATGACTGCAAAAAACAAAAAACCCAGCACGAGGCTGGGTTTTTGCAATTCTGAAACGTAATAAATTAACGTTTTGAGAACTGAGTCTTCTTACGTGCTTTCTTAAGACCAACTTTCTTACGCTCAACTTGACGAGCATCGCGAGTAACAAAGCCAGCTTTACGTAGAGAAGGACGTAGTGACTCGTCAAACTCCATTAGTGCACGAGTGATACCGTGACGGATAGCACCAGCTTGACCAGTTGAACCACCACCTGCAACAGTGATGTATAGGTCAAACTTTTCTGTCATTTCAACTAGCTCTAGAGGCTGACGAACAACCATGCGAGAAGTTTCACGACCGAAGTACTCTTCGATAGAACGCTGATTAATTACGATGTTGCCAGTGCCTGGGCGTAGGAATACGCGAGCACTTGAACTTTTACGACGACCTGTACCGTAGTATTGATTTGCCATGAGTAGTGCTCCTTAAATGTCTAGAACCTGAGGCTGTTGAGCCGCGTGGTTATGCTCGTTACCAGCGTAAACTTTCAGTTTACGGAACATTTCACGACCCAGAGGACCGCGAGGTAACATGCCTTTAACTGCTTTTTCGATGATCATTTCAGGCTTTTTAGCTTGAAGTTTTTCGAAGTTTACAGATTTAAGGCCACCTGGGTAACCAGAGTGTGCATAGTACATTTTGTCCTGAGCTTTGTTACCAGTTACAGTAACTTTCTCAGCGTTGATAACGATGATGTAATCACCAGTGTCAACATGTGGAGTGTACTCAGCTTTATGCTTACCGCGTAGGCGAGAAGCGATTTCAGTAGCAATGCGACCTAAAGTTTTACCTTCAGCGTCAACTACGTACCAGTCACGTTTTACAGTTTCTGGTTTAGCAACAAACGTTTTCATTATAAAAATCCAAAGTTTTCAGTTAAAACCACAGGTAGTCCGAATGACTACCGCTCTACTTTTTGGTGCTTTAACCCCTTCGAGTTTAAGACTTTTTTGCCGCTCAAGTCAGTGGCTAAGCCGACGAGGGCAATAGTAACGCAACGTGGCAGGCCGCGGATTATAGCAAGGGTTTTGTCACGATGCTAGGGGATGGCTGTTTTTTCCACAAAAAACATGCCATTCTCTGAAATATGTGTGAATTGCCAGTTTTAAGGCATTATGCACGCCTTAAGCAAGGTGCTCGCGGGCGAGATACTCCAGCGATTGCATTTCCTGTAAACGGCTGATGCAACGCTTAAACTCAAAGTTCAGTGTTCCGTCGGTGTATAATTCTGTGATGGGTGCCTCTGCAGAAATAATCAGCGTCACGTTGCGCTCATAGAATTCATCCACCAGCGCAATAAAACGCCTTGCCGCATCATCGTTGTTCTGCCCCATCTGTTTAACATCAGACAAAATAACGGTGTTATACAGGCGACTGATCTCCATATAATCCACCTGAGAGCGCGCCGTTTCGCACAGCGCACTAAAATCGAACATCACAATGCAATCAGACACTTTACGGGTCTGGATCAGACGCCCTTCAATCTCAATAGGCTCGTCCAGTTTGCCTGGTTCAGGCGACAATTTATCGAAATACTCAAACAGGTTATCGTCGGCTTCTTTACCCAGCGGACTGTGAAAGATTTCGGCTTGCTCCAGGGTTCGCAAACGGTAATCGATCCCCGAATCCACGTTGACCACTTCCGTATTTTCATTCACCAGCGCAATTGCCGGTAAAAAGCGTGCACGTTGCAAGCCATTGCGGTACAGCTCATCAGGAATGATATTGGACGTCGCAACCAGCACAATACCGCGCTCAAACAGCGCTTCCATTAAGCCACCGAGCAACATCGCATCGGTAATGTCCTGAACAAAAAACTCATCGAAACAGATGATATCGGTTTCAGCTTTAAAAATGTCTGCCACCACTTCAAGTGGGTTTTTCACTTCTTTGAGTTTCTTAAGTTCATCATGAACACGATGCATAAAGCGGTGAAAATGGACCCGCATCTTGCGCTCAGTCGGTAAAGCCTCATAAAACGTATCAACCAGATAGGTTTTCCCGCGCCCTACGCCGCCCCAGAAATATAACCCTTTGACTTTGGGCTGTTGTGTCTTTTTCAGTCCAAACAGGCTGCCCAGCAGGCTTTTTTTGACCGGCACCTGATTGACCAGGTCATCATAAAGTCTTTGCAGGTGCCGCACGGCATTTTCCTGCGCGCTGTCGTGGTGAAAATCATCACGCTGTAAGTCTTGTTGGTACTTTTCCCAGGGCGTCATCATCTTTTTTATTGTCGAAGAGCAGTTTTATTTGCCCGCTATATTAACACGCATCGAAACTCAGCGTATATTTAAGCTATCTAAGTCGATTATTTTTTTGCATTCGGTGCGCCACTTAGTCGCATCATCAACAGGAGTATTTTATGACGACAATCGCCTGGTTCGGGATCCTTGTACTCGTTGCAGTGGCCGCATTTATTGCCGGTACGCAATTGACTAAAAAACGCTTCAAGCACGACGAGCTGGAACAAAAAGCGCAAGAAGCACAGCATGCACTGGAACAGTATCGTCAGGATGTCAGCGATCATCTTGCAGACAGCAAAAAGCTGATGGCTAAACTGGAAGAAAACTACACCCTGCTGAACCGTCACTTTGAAGACGGTAAACAGCTCCTTAGCCAGGAAAAATCAACGCCAAGTGAACCTTTCTTCTCGAAAGAGACCACCGAGCAACTCCACGCTTCATTACACATGCGAGGCGAGAAACGTCGTGCCAATGAGCAAACACACGATGCCCCGCCAAGTGATTATGTTGAAGGAGAAAGCGGCCTGTTCAAAGGAGAAGGGTCACAAAGTGAGCAATTAAAAGCCTCTTGATGAACTTTTTTTTGACCCCATAGTCAGTAGAAATAGCAATTGAATAATGGGAGATGCGCGAAGGCGCATCGCCCAACGGACTAACGCTGTTTCCAGGAGAATTCCACGACTATGAAACTGAAATTATCATTACTTACCGCAGCGCTACTTTCTTCAAGCTTATTTTTATTACCAGAAACCGCTCATGCGCGCCTGCCGGTGGCCGTTGATGGCCAACAGCTGCCAACGCTGGCTCCGATGCTGGAAAAGGTCACCCCTGGGGTGGTCAGCATCCAGGTCTCTGGTGCCAAAGAAGTACGCCGACGCGTTGATCCATTTGATTTCTTTTTTGGTAACCCTGCCCCGCGCTCTCAAAAGCGTCCCTTCAGTGGCCTGGGCTCCGGCGTCATCATAGATGCAGATGAAGGGTATGTGGTTACCAACAACCATGTTATCGACGAAGCAGACAATATCGTGGTCACCCTCAAAGATGGCCGAGAGTTTAAAGCAGAGCTGGTTGGTACAGACAAAGAGTCAGATATTGCATTATTACAGATCGAAGGCGAAGATCTCACCGAAGTGAAGCTGGCAGACTCTGACAAGCTCAGAGTCGGTGACTTCTCTGTGGCTATTGGTAACCCATTTGGCCTCAGCCACACCGTTACCTCAGGCATCGTCAGTGCCCTGGGCCGCAGTGGACTGAACATCGAAGGGTACGAAGACTTTATTCAGACCGATGCCGCCATTAACCAGGGCAACTCAGGTGGCGCACTGGTTAATTTGCGTGGAGAACTCATTGGTATTAATACCGCAATCCTGGGTGCCTCAGGCGGGAATGTCGGCATCGGCTTTGCTATTCCTTCAAATATGATGAAAAACCTGGTCGACCAAATTATTGAATATGGTCAGGTACGTCGTGGCTCACTGGGGATCCGAGGCCGAACCCTGGACGCAGGCCTGGCAAAAGCACAAGGCTTTGATGTCAAACAAGGTGCCTTTGTTCAGGAGGTCGTTAAAGACTCAGCCGCAGATGAAGCGGGCATTAAAGCCAATGACGTGATCATCGCCCTTAATGGCGACAAGATTGAGAGCTTTGAAGAGCTGCGCGGCAAGATTGCCACCCTCGGCGAAGGTAAAAAAGTCAAGATTGACGTCTATCGTGATGGCGATACCCGAACGCTTAAGGTTGAATTAAAAGGTCAGAGTGAACAACGCGCCGAAGCCGACCGTATCCACCCAAGCCTGCAAGGCGCCGTGCTGGAAAGCGGTGAACGTAATGGTAATCAGGGCATAGTCGTTGTCTCTGTCGAAGAGCGCTCACCTGCCGCCCGAGTGGGTCTGCAAGAAGGCGATGTCATTATGCAGGTTAACCGCCAACGTGTTGCCTCAGTGCGGGATATGAAGCGCCTGATTGACGACATTCAGGGCAATATTGTACTGGGCATTAAACGCGGGCGTGATTCAGTATTTTACCTTATTCAGTAATGTACTGATCCCATCCCCTTCACCACATGTAACAAAAAACACAGCGGCACTTGTCGCTGTGTTTTTATTTTTCCAGCGCAGTAAACAATCCACCTTTAGGCGACAAAAGCGTGATGGTAGGTCCCCGGCAATTTTCTATTCGTTTGTTCTGATGAGTGATTTTTATACATTTGATGATCGTCTTAGGCCTCCAATCAACGATTGTATTAATGCAGATTGCTGTTAATTATGCCATTATTACCCTCTACACAGATAACTAGATAAAAAATAACCGTGTTCAAATTACTCAAGCTCATTCTTCCACCTGTCTTGGTCGGTTTAGGCCTGGCATTGATTATCATCTGGTTCACGCCCGAGTTGCGCCAGAATGCTCTGCGCCTTGACCTTAACGGTCATTACACAGCGCAGCATATGAGCTTTGCATCCGGTGTGAATCGCGCAGCCCCGGCCGTGGTATCGATTTTTTCAGAAAGCTTCAGTAATCAACCGAGATTCAAACGGCAAAATACCGTCCAGGAGCTTGGCTCTGGCGTGATCATGAGCCGAGAAGGCTATATCCTGACTAACTATCACGTTGTAAATAATGCTGATCAAATCATTGTGTTGTTGCCGGATGGGCGTTTATTCAACGAGGTACAACTGGTCGGGTATGACACTATTACAGACCTCGCGCTGTTAAAAATTAAGGCTGAGCACTTACCCGTTATCCCGGTTGACGATGCTTTTACCCCGCAAGTCGGAGATGTTGTTTTGGCCATCGGTAACCCGTTAAACCTGGGACAAACTATCACTCAGGGGATCATCAGTGCCACCGGTAAGCAAACCCTGACTGACAGCCAGTACAACAGCCTGCTACAAATGGATGCGGCGGTAAACATGGGCAACTCAGGTGGCGCACTGGTCAACTCCAATGGCGATCTAGTCGGGATCACATCTGCACAATTCAGAGCCCGATACAATATCGATATTCAGGGCATTTCGTTTGCCGTGCCTTACTCGCTGGCCAAAGATGTGATGGCTAAACTGATCAAAGATGGCCGGGTTATCCGTGGCTACCTGGGCTTCAGAGGCACACCAGTCGATAATACAGGTCAGGAAGTAACGAATGTCTACACCACTATTGTGGGTTTACGGATCAGCGACTTGGACCCGCTGGGCCCAGCCTGGCAAGCCGGTATGAAAGAAAATGACATAGTCACAAAAGTGGCAGGTGAGCCCGTTAAAAACCCGCAGCAGACTTTGCGTAAAATAGGTAACACAGCTCCCGGCACACAACTGGAGTTTGAAGTGTATCGGGGCGACCGTCACCTCACCTTCATGGTGGAAGTTGCTGAATTGGAAACTCCGATTTATTAAAGCCTTAAACGAGTTCAAGACAATAAAAAAGCGAGCATAGCTCGCTTTTTTATCATATCTATTCAGCTTAATTATGGCGGCGCTTTATCTTGGCACCCAGCTGGCTGAGTTTATCCTCAATGCGCTGATAACCACGATCAACATGATAAATACGATCGACCACTGTTTCACCCTCAGCTACGATCCCGGTTAAGATCAAACTGGCCGACGCCCGCAGATCGGTCGCCATCACCTGTGCACCAGACAGGAATGCCGTCTCACCACAATACGCTGTGTTACCTTCAAGGCGAATATTGGCCCCCATACGTTGCAGTTCAGGGACATGCATAAAGCGATTTTCAAAGATGGTTTCAGTGATGGTTGCACTGCCATTTGCGACCACATTCAGCGCGGTAAACTGCGCCTGCATATCGGTTGGAAAACCCGGATGAGGCATGGTTTTGATATTCACCCCCTGCAATTCCCGGCCACGCATACTGACAAAAATACTGTCTTGTGATACCTCAACCAATGCATTGGCATCGCGCAATTTATCCAGCACAGGTTCCAGGCTGTGGTAGTCGGTGTTTTTACACAGTACTTCACCCTGACTCATCGCCGCCGCCACCAAAAAGGTACCAGTCTCGATTCTGTCAGGAAGGATCTTGTGTTCACACCCTTGCAGGGCTTCTACCCCTTCGACTTCGATCCGACTCGTACCGGCACCAGAAATCTTGGCCCCCATGGCAACCAGACACTCAGCCAAATTGACAATTTCAGGCTCGCGCGCCGCGTTTTCCAGCACCGTTTTACCCTCAGCCAGTGTTGCTGCCATTAAGAGGTTTTCAGTCGCACCAACTGATACGGTTTCCATGAAGACTTCAGCACCATGCAAGCGCTCACCTTGTGCGATATGCGCATTGATATAGCCATTCTCAACACGAATAGTCGCGCCCATTTTTTCCAGTCCGGCGATGTGTAAATCCACAGGCCGTGCACCAATAGCACACCCCCCCGGTAATGACACTTGCGCTTTCCCAAACCGAGCAAGGAGTGGACCCAGGGCCAGCACGGATGCCCGCATCTGCTTAACTAATTCGTAAGGAGCCAGTACTTTATCGACTTTGGCACCATCAATTTCCAACAACTGACCGCGCCAGTTTACCTCAGCCCCTAAGGTGCGCAGCAAGGCTTCTGTAGTCCCTATATCCCTGAGTCTGGGTACATTACTGAATGTGCTTTTTCCATCGGCCAGAATCGCCGCAAAGAGAATTGGCAGGGCTGCATTTTTAGCCCCGGAAATAGTGACTTCACCGTTTAAAGTGGTGCCACCTTGGATAACAAACTGATCCATTGTGGCTCCAGATTATTGAGGTAAGATAAATTTGCGCTCGCGTTGCCACTCAGTTGGCGTAAAGGCCTTAATACTGACGGCATGAATAGTGCCGTCTTTAATCACTTCCATCAGCGGGGCATAGACCATTTGCTCGCGCTTCACTCGGCGCAAATCTTCAAAGCAGCCGCCAACCGCGATCACTTCATAATGACTGCCTTCTGATTTAACTTTGACTTCGTCAAGTTCCAGCGCTTCTTGTAGTAAAGCTTCAACTTGGTTTGTTTCCATTGGACTCACTCAAATAGGTTGCTGACCTGTCCCAGCGCCATCAGATTTTGTAGCTGGTCAGGCACGTTTTTTAACTCAAGACGCACGTCTTGCTGTTTTAATTTGCCTAAAGAGTGAATTAACCAAGCTAAGCCCGCGGTGTCAACCCTGGATACCTCAGAAAGGTCAAAATACAGGACTGACTGCGCATTTTCTAACAACTGGTTAAGAAGCGATTCATTTGTCAGGCTATCTCGTGTGAGTTCACCGACCACCGCGACTGTGTCAGCCGCGGGTTTATTAAATTGCAAATTAGGCATTGCCGTCGTCACCTCGAAACTGCACAGGCAGCTTGCTTTTCTTGTCCAGTAACTCAATCACACGCTCAATACCCTGCTGGCGCAAAATGCCATGCAGTTCAGATTGCTTTGCGTCAAGCAGACTGATCCCTTCTGCCATCATGTCAAAGGCACGCCACTCTCCATTACTGTCGCGACGCACTTTGAAATCAATTTTAATATCCGGTTTACCCGCTTCAATTATCTTAGTTTTAACTATAGCGATTTTATCACCATGGCATCGCGAGCCGGTTCAAACTCAACCTTCTGATCGGTATACTGAGTAAACACCCCTGCATAAGTCGCAACCAGATAAGACTTAAACACGTCGATAAACGTACGGATGTGCTCGATTGCCTGACGTTTCTCTTCTTTGTCCTCAATGTTGCGGACTTTCTGGATGTGGCTTCCCAGTACGCGATAAGCGGCGTATTTGTAGTCGATATAAGGCAATAGCTCTTCTTCCACAATCACGCGCAGGTGTTCTTTGTCCTGCTCAATCTTATTCTGATCTTTGGTCACGCGTTTAAAGGTATTGTCCGCAACTTGTTGCACCATAGTATAAGGGTTGGTCATATCTACCTCACTGGCAGATACTGTGCTGGCAAGTCCAATTAGAAAAACACTTGCAAAGAAACCCAAAACTTTCGCCATCATGGTCATTACTCACTACTTTGATTAAACAGGAATTGGCCAATCAGTTCTTCCAGAACCAATGCCGACTTAGTATCTGTGATCATGTCACCATTTTTCAGGGCTGCACTTTCAACACCAAACAAGTCGCCCAAATCGAGCTCATCATTGCTTACTACCTCTTCACCCAGGCAAGTCTGTTTCGCAGATTGAGACGCAATCACCGGAGAAATACCCAGATACTGTTCACCCAAAATGCCCGACGTCAGGATCGACACAGACGTGGTATCCGAAAATTGACACTCATAGTGACTATCAATGCTCATGCTTACAACCGGCACAAACTCTTGTGGGTGGATGCTGATCCCCTCAACGCGGCCTATCACCACGCCGCCTACTTTGATTGGCGCACGCGTTTTAAGCGAGCCGATGTTGTCAAATTTGGCCTCTAAGGTATAGGTTTCACCATTGCCGCTAATCCCTGCATTGGCCACTTTTAGTGCCAGCATTACGAAGGCGGCCACACCTAAAGCCACGAACAGGCCGACCAGTATTTCTATTTTCCGTGTATTCATGTTTCTACAAACCCTTAACTTGAAAACATCACTGCTGTCAGAACAAAATCGAAGCCCAGAACAGCAAGAGAAGAATGAACCACCGTTTCTGTGGTGGCTTTACTGATCCCCTCGGACGTTGGGATACAGTCATACCCTTTGTATAGCGCAATCCAGGTCACGATGAGCGCAAATACAAAACTTTTAATCAGCCCATTGACAATATCCTGCTCAAAGGACACCTGAGATTGCATAATGGACCAGAAGCTACCTGAATCGACCCCTAACCAGTCCACACCAACCAGATGTGCACCGAGAATCGCAATAGCTGAGAAAATTAACGCTAACAGCGGCATACTAATAAAGCCTGCCCAAAAACGGGGAGAAATCACGCGTTTCAGTGGATCAATGGCCATCATCTCCAGACTGGAAAGTTGCTCAGTGGCCTTCATCAGACCAATCTCCGCAGTCAACGCACTACCTGCCCGGCCGGCAAACAATAATGCAGTGACCACAGGTCCCAGTTCACGTAACAAACTCAGTGCCACCAGCGGCCCCAGACTATCTTCTGCCCCATAGTCGACCAATACAGTGTAGCCCTGTAGCGCCAGTACCATGCCGATAAAGAGGCCTGATACCATAATAATAAGCAACGACTGATGGCCAACCATATACAGTTGGCGGATCAGTAAAGGGCCACCTTTTCTGAAATTGGGCATGCTGCACAAGGCCCCCAATAACATGCGAGTTGCCCTGCCTAGCGACGCAAAGCGGCTCAGTGTTTTGTGACCTAACTTCTGCAAAAAATCCATCAATGGCTCCCTCCTGCCAGTAACTCATCCTCATACGGTGCGGCATCGAAATGGAACGGCACCGGCCCGTCGGAGTGGCCTTGCAGGAACTGCTGTACCAGTGGCGATTCGTGCGCCAACATTTGTTCAGGCGTACCGCTACCAATAACACCCTGTTCAGCGATAATCACAACGTGATCGGCAATACTGAGTACTTCAGTTACATCGTGGGTAACGATTAAAGACGATAAGCCCAGCACTTCATTGAGTGATTTAATCAAGCGCACCAGGACGCCCATTGAGATAGGATCTTGCCCTGCAAACGGCTCGTCATACATAATCAATTCAGGGTCAAGCGCAATGGCTCTGGCCAAAGCGGCACGACGTGCCATGCCACCCGATAACTCAGATGGCATTAGATCGCGCGCGCCACGCAAACCAACCGCCTGTAACTTCATCAATACCACCAGGCGAATTAATTCTTCACTGAGCTTAGTGTGCTCTCGGAGCGGAAAAGCAATGTTGTCAAATACAGACATGTCCGTGAACAAGGCACCACTTTGAAACAACATGCTCATTCGCTTACGCGCCTGATACAGTGCCTGGCGGGACATAGATGGAATACTGTCACCACAGAAGAGGATTTCCCCACTATCGGGCTTGAGCTGACCACCGATCAGCCTAAGCATAGTGGTTTTACCAATACCACTGGGCCCCATAATGGCCGTAATTTTCCCTTTGGGGACGGAGAAACTCATATTTTTGTAGATTGTCCTTTCACCACGAGAAAAGGTCAAATCCCTGACTTCAACTATTGACTGCGTCAAGTCGCTCTCCACATCATACTTTTTTCAATTGTGGAATAATACGTTGTTTTGCTGCGAGATGGAAAACCCTTAATGGTAAAATTTTGTAATTGATTCGCCATATTTGTTGTGCGAAATAGGCACCTCTCGGGGTTTTTTCCTCTCTCAAAAGCGATGACTTTATTTATACATTTGATGAGCGATTTGATACTATCTGCGCCATTGAATTTAGTAACTTGGCTTAGACTTCATGGTTTTATCGTTTGTCATACTCATTCTTGGATTCATTGCCCTGGTATGGAGTGCCGATCGCTTCGTGTATGGCGCTGCGGCGCTGGCCAAAAACCTCGGGGTACCAACGTTGATTGTGGGTTTGACTATCGTTGCAATGGGCTCCTCAGCACCTGAAATGATGGTCGCTGCGCAAGCTGCGCTGGTCGACAAAACTGACACCGCCGTTGGCAACGCCATTGGCTCCAACATCGCCAATATCCTCATGGTACTTGGTATTACAGCACTATTGCGTCCACTGGCGGTTGGTTCAGGCATTTTAAAGCGTGAGATGCCGCTGTTGGTAGTCGTGTCACTGGCCGCCTGGTTGATCATCAGTGATAACCAGTTTAGCGCGCTGGAAGGTTGGCTGCTGTTAATTGGCTTTTTTGTGTTTATCGGTGGCCTAATCTATATCTCAAAAACAGGCAAAACCGACCAGGACGATCCACTTATTTCCGAAGCCTGTGATGAAGTTCCAAGTGATGTCCCAATGAGCAAAGCCATATTTTGGCTGGTTGTGGGGATGATTTTATTGCCGGTGAGTGCCGACTACCTGGTCGACGCAGCCGTCGACATTGCAAAATACTTTGGCATGAGCGACCTGCTGATCGGTCTGACTATTATCGCTATCGGAACCAGTTTACCTGAGCTGGCCGCCTGTGTGGCCGGCGTGCTCAAAAATGAAGACGACCTGGTACTGGGTAATATCATCGGCTCAAACATCTTTAATATTCTGGCAGTGTTGTCCATTGCGGGGATCCTGAATCCGGCAACACTGGACAGCAATATTGCAAACAGGGACATCTATGTCATGCTCGGCGCAACAGCCGCATTAGTGCTGATGAGTGTTAGCCTCAAAGGGCGCCGACAAATTAACCGTGTTGAAGGCGGGCTACTCCTTGGTGCATTCTGTGGTTATATGTACTTTATTATTTAAGGATTCAGCATGAGCACGCACAATTTTATTGGTTCTGCCAAACAGGTACTAGAAATCGAACAACAAGCGATTATCGAGATCGCCCAGTATGTTGATGCACGATTTACTGCTGCCTGTGAACTCATGTTGCAATGCCGTGGTCGAATCATAGTGATCGGCATGGGTAAGTCAGGTCATATTGGCAATAAAATCGCGGCGACACTGGCCAGCACGGGCACGCCAGCATTTTTTGTTCACCCGGGTGAGGCTAGCCATGGTGATTTAGGCATGATCACGGCTGATGATGTGGTATTACTGATCTCTAACTCAGGTGAGACGCACGAAGTATTGGCCATCGTGCCGGTAATCAAACGCATTGGCGCGCAAATCATCAGCATGACGGGTAACCCCGAGTCGAACATGGCAAAGCTGGCAGATATCCATTTGTGCATTAAAGTCTCCAAAGAAGCCTGCCCATTAGGGCTCGCACCAACGGCCAGCACCACAGCTACTCTGGTCATGGGAGACGCCTTAGCGGTGGCACTGCTCGAAGCCCGCGGCTTCACGGCAGATGACTTCGCCTTGTCTCACCCTGGAGGCAGCCTGGGTAAGCGCCTGCTGTTAACACTGGCGGATGTAATGCATTCGGGCAAAGCGGTACCCGTTGTATCGCAAGGCTGCACGGTGACCGATGCCCTGTTTGAGATGTCAGGCAAAGGTCTCGGCATGACCACCATTGTCGATGCAAAGGGGCAGCTCCAAGGCTTGTTCACAGATGGCGATTTACGCCGTATTATTGAGCAAAGACTGGATTTACACAGTACCCCGATAGACTCAGTCATGACCAAGCAATGTACCACAGTGACACAGGATATGTTGGCTGCTGAAGCATTACATATCATGGAGAAAAAACGCATCAATGGCCTGATTGTCATTGATGAGCAAAATTGTCCAATCGGCGCGTTAAATATGCAAGATTTGCTGCGAGCAGGAGTATTATAAATGCTGTTTTCCGACCTATATCAACCCATCGATGATACTGTTGTACAAAAAGCGCAGGCGATTAAACTGCTGATCTGCGACATCGATGGGGTATTCTCTGATGGCCGCATATATCTGGGCAATCAGGGCGAAGAGTTAAAAGCATTTAATACCAAAGATGGTTTCGGCATAAAAGCCCTGATCAATGGCGGCGTTGAAGTGGCAGTAATCACGGGGCGTCATTCACACATTGTTCAGCAGCGCATGACTAGCCTCAACGTTAAGTACATCTATCAGGGTATGGAAGACAAGTTGCAAGGCTACGCTGAGTTGAAAGACAAATTGCAGCTGGCAGATCACGAGATTGCCTATATCGGCGATGATGCACCTGACTTACCTGTGATGCTCAAAGTCGGTCTGTCTGCGGCCGTGCAAGATGCTCACCCTATGGTGGTTCGTGCAGCTGATTACAGAACTTTGTTACCCGGCGGGTTTGGTGCGGTTCGGGAGCTGACTGACTTACTGCTGCTCTGTCAGGGCAAATCATTGGGTTATGAAGGCAGTAGCGTATGACCGTACTTCGCGCCTTATTGCTCGTTGTATTCAGCCTCACCATGTTATGGCTGTGGTATCCCTATTTAACGCAATCGGGACAGGTCGCACCGCGATCAGAAGAAGTGCTGGCTAAACCCGATTATGTCGCCATCGATCTGAAGCAAACCAATTACGCAGAAAATGGGCAGCTCAGCTATCAAATTACGGCAGATAGAATGGAACTCTATCAGGAGCTAGGGTTTAGCCACTTTACCGCGCCAATTTTTACATTGCACAACGACCAGCAAAACTGGCAACTCAAGGCCAATGAAGCCACCTTATATGGCAACAATACGCTGATTTTGGAAGGTGAAGTGCAGGCAACAAATCTGACGGCTGATGCCATGATAAAGCACATCAACGCCGATCATGTGCAAGTCGATATTAATGAAAAGCACATGCGCTCTGAGCACCCAGTAGAAATTACCGGGCCAAACTTAACGATTTCAGGTAAAGGCTTAGTGGCCGATCTCAATACCGAAATCATTGAACTCATCAACCACACTGAAACAATTTATTATGAGCAATAAATTAACCTGTTCCTTGATCTTACTGTGCACTTTGAGTGCCTTTCATCCTGCAGCTTATGCAGAAAATACAGCTGCTGATCAGGTGATTATCAGTTCTGGCACTCAGCTGGCCCAGTTGCAAACCAATATTGGCGTATTCGAGGAAAACGTCGAAATCATTCACGGTAACCGGAAAATTCTGGCCGATCGTCTCGAGGTGCACCGTCGGGAAGAACTGGGTAAAAACAAGCAGCTGCTGGTTGCAACAGGCAGCCCAGCCGTATTTCAAGAGCGTCAGACGGATGGCTCTTTACTCAAGGCAACCGCCAAAGAAGTGCGCTATGACGTCGCAAACCGCATGCTCACCATAAAAGGCGGTGCAGAGATCAGTCAGGCAGGGCAAAAAATTAGCGCGCAAACCATCGTTTATGATATGGAAAAGAAGCTGATCAGCGCACAGCGCGGGGAGCAAGAACAAAACCGTGTGAGAACCATTCTGTTACCTGAAAAAGAGAACCCCCAGCAACCAAAAGAGAAGGGTAATCCGTGAGTAAATTAACCGCCACCGCACTGGCCAAAAGCTATAAGGGCAGACAGGTTGTTAAAAACGTTGAGTTAAGCGTTGAAGCTGGCAGTATTGTTGGCCTCCTTGGCCCAAATGGCGCAGGTAAAACCACCACTTTTTATATGATTGTCGGCCTGGTGCCCAGTGATAAGGGCAGCATACATATTGACGAACAAGACATTACCTTATTGCCAATGCATAGCCGAGCAAGACTTGGTATTGGTTACCTGCCACAAGAGTCCTCTATTTTTCGCAAGCTGACCGTCTATCAGAACCTGATGGCCATTTTAGAAACTCGTAAAGAGCTGAACAAAGAACAACGAGAAGTCATCCTCAATGAGCTGTTAGATGAGTTTAATATCCAGCATATTCGCGATAGCCAGGGTATGGCACTATCGGGCGGTGAACGACGCCGGGTAGAAATTGCCCGCGCCCTTGCGGCAGATCCAAAATTTATCTTATTAGATGAGCCTTTCGCTGGCGTTGATCCTATTTCAGTGTTAGATATAAAGAAAATTATAGAACACCTGAAAAACCGTGGGATAGGCGTACTGATCACTGACCACAACGTGCGTGAAACGCTGGACGTCTGTGAGAAAGCTTATATAGTGTCACATGGTGAACTGATAGCAGCAGGCACCCCGGAGCATGTTCTGGCCGATCAAACCGTGCGGGATGTCTACCTAGGTGAGCAATTCAGGCTATAGTTATAAAATTAGAAGTAAATAACAAAAAGGATTGTTAGAGATACATGAGGCAATCGCTACAGCTGCGCATGGGGCAGCAACTGACAATGACACCACAACTGCAACAGGCTATTCGTCTGTTACAGTTGAGTACGCTAGATCTCCAACAAGAAATCCAAGAAGCGCTTGATAGCAACCCTTTGTTGGAAGTGGAAGAAGGTGAGTCTGAATCACAAGATAATGAAACTCAGTCCAAGTCGGATTCCGATTTGGAACAACCTACAACGAGTGACAACGACAGCTATGAAGAGGCGGCTGTCAGCGACTACGAACAAGACAGCGATGCTGCACTAAACAAAGACACCGTCAGCGACGATTTGGCAATGGACGTAACCTGGGATGAGTACATCAGTGCCGCACCGGCAAGCAGTTCAGGCCCAATGCCGGAAGACGAAACCATTTACCAGGGTAAAACGACTGAGACATTGCAAGAATACCTGATGTGGCAGTTGGAACTGACGCCTTTTAGTCCAACAGACAGAGCCATCGCCCTTGCAATTGTAGAAGCGGTTGATGACGCAGGCCTGTTGACCATCAGCTGCGAAGACATCGTCGAAAGCATGAATCAGGACAACGATGACGAGCTAATTGAGCAGGATGAAGTAGAGGCCGTACTGAAACGGATCCAACTATTTGACCCCGTTGGGATTGCTGCACGCAGCCTGCAAGAATGCCTGTGCATTCAGCTCAACCAGTTTGACCCAAATACCCCCTGGCTTGCACAGACCAAAGAAATTCTGACTGAGCACATAGATCTGTTAGCCAGCCGGGATTACCGCACTTTGATGAAAAAAACCAAACTCAAAGAAGCGGATCTGAAAGAAGTAATGACCCTGATCCACGGCCTAAACCCGAAACCTGCCGCCAGCATAGTGCAAGAAGAAGCAGACTATGTGATCCCGGATGTGTCGGTTAAAAAAGTGAAAGGTCGCTGGGTTGTTGAACTCAACCCCGATTCAATGCCAAAAATTAGAGTGAATGACCACTACGCTGCGATGTCCCGTTCAGTCAAGTCCAGCACAGATAGTCAGTTTATTCGTTCACACTTGCAAGAGGCAAAATGGTTCATCAAGAGCCTGGAAAGCCGCAATGAAACTTTATTAAAAGTTACTAATTGCATTGTGCAGCAACAACAGGCATTCTTTGAACATGGCCCCGAGGCAATGAAGCCGATGGTACTGAATGATGTGGCCGAAATGGTCGACATGCATGAGTCCACGATTTCACGTGTAACAACTCAAAAGTATATGCACACGCCACGCGGTATCTATGAGTTGAAGTATTTCTTCTCAAGCCATGTCAGCACTGAAAACGGAGGAGAATGCTCTTCGACTGCAATCAGAGCATTGATCAAAAAGCTAATTGCCGCAGAAAATACAGCTAAACCTTTGAGTGACAGCAAGATTGCGGACGTATTGGCAGATCAAGGGATCAAAGTGGCTAGACGTACAATTGCCAAATACCGAGAGTCTTTGGCTATCCCACCGTCCAATCAGCGTAAAAGCCTGATTTAGACGTAACTACAGAAGGAAAATGCTTATGCAACTAAATTTAACTGGTCGACATGTAGAAATCACCGATTCGTTAAGAGACTATGTAACAAACAAGTTTGCGAAGCTAGAAAGGCACTTTGATCACATCAATAATGTGCATGTTATCCTAGATGTCGAAAAGCTCATCCAAAAAGCAGAAGCCACATTACATGTGAACGGGGGAGAAATCTTTGCCTCAACCGAACACCGGGATATGTATGCCGCAATAGACGGACTTATCGATAAGCTTGACCGCCAGGTGATCAAGCACAAAGAGAAGCTAACTCGACATTAATCATGAAACTAAGCTCATTGATTTCACAGGACTGCAGCAAAGCTGCGGTCCTTTTTAATAGTAAGAAACGTATTTTAGAGTACATCAGTGAGTTGGCTCAAAGCCAGCTTCCAGACAGTAATGCCCATGACATCCTTGATGCGCTATTGAGCCGCGAAAAACTCGGTAGTACGGGGATCGGAAAAGGGATAGCCCTGCCCCATGGCCGCATGGCAGGCATAGATAAAGTGGTGGCTATGCTGCTTGTTAATCAGCAAGGCATTGCCTTTGATGCCATTGACAATCAACCCGTCGACATTTTTGTGGCACTCATCGTACCCGAGGGAGAAAATCAACAACATTTGCAGACCTTGGCAACGATCGCTGATAAACTTAAAAACAAGGTGTTTTGTAAACGTATCAGACAAGCTCACAATGATCAGGAGTTATTCGCGATAATTGAAGAGTTTGACAACTAACGGAGAGTTTCTGTGCAGTTAATTATTGTCAGTGGTCGTTCTGGCTCAGGAAAATCGGTCGCCCTTCGCGTGCTGGAAGACTTGGGTTATTACTGCGCCGATAATATCCCAGTCAACTTGCTGCCTGCATTGGTGCGCAGTGTGTCAGACAGCTATGATAAAATTGCCGTGAGCGTTGACGTACGTAACCTGCCAAAAGATCAGCAAGAACTCGACGATATTTTGGAATACCTCCCCGGATTTGCAGAACCCAACATATTCTATCTGGACAGTGAAGATCAGATCTTGATCCGTCGCTTTTCAGAAACACGCCGCCTGCACCCGCTGTCATTGGCCGATCTGTCGCTGGACAAAGCAATCAAAAAAGAAAAAGAGCTGCTTGACCCGCTTATCCGCCGCGCCAATATCACCATTGATACCACGGACATGAGTATCCACCAGCTGGCAGAGCGTATCCGGGAAAAGATCCTCGGTAAAAAGGACAAACAATTAATCATCACCTTTGAGTCCTTTGGCTTTAAGCATGGTATTCCGAAAGAAGCCGACTACGTGTTTGATGCCCGCTTTTTACCAAACCCACACTGGGAACCAGACCTTAAACCGTTAACCGGTTTAGATAAACCTGTTATTGATTACCTGTCTAGCCACAGCTTAGTGCAAAAATTTACCTGGCAGATCCAGACCTTTGTGCAAACCTGGTTGCCCCATCTGGAACGCAATAACCGCAGCTACCTGACCATTTCAATTGGCTGTACTGGTGGACAACACCGTTCCGTATATCTTGCCCAAACGTTAGGTGAGCGTTTTGCCCGCACCCACAACAATGTGAAGATCCATCACCGCGAACAAGAAAAATGACACAACGCTTTGAAGATACCTTTCTGATCCAGAATAAGCTGGGGCTACACGCTCGTGCAGCCAGTGTGCTGGCAGAACTCTCCACTCAGTTCGATGCCAACATCACGCTGTTTCAGGGCAGTAAAGAAGCAGAGGGTGACAGTGTACTGGCTTTATTGCTACTTGAAAGTAGTCAGGGCAAAGAAGTCAAAGTCGTCTGCGAAGGGCCAGATGCCGAACGCGCTTTACATGCCATTGGCAATCTCATTGCAGATAAATTTAACGAATCAGAGTAACTCCTCTTCGCTTTTCTCCGATCAGACAGACACAAAACTGCCGCTTCATGACGGCTTTCTTCGCTTTTTTTAGATATACCAATTGATATTAAAACAGCTATAATTATCATAAGCCTATAATCAATGCGCTATATACTCGTTGACAAGCCTACTTGTCGACTATCCAACCTGGGATGCCTATGCCTGAAGCTTTTGAACAAGACTACACACTGGAGCTATTGCAGCAAGTTACGAATGCCCTTAACAGTGGTCAGTTTGTTCAAGTCAGGCGAACCTTAGCCGAAATTCCACCCTGCGACACCGCGCTATTGCTGGAGTCCTCCCCACATAAAATCAGAACCCTGCTTTGGCAATTGGTTGACCCGGATATACAGGGTGACGTGCTTGAAGAGCTGTCTGAAGATGTGAGACTCAGCATCATTGCCAAAATGGAGCCAGAGCTGATCGCTGCGGCGACAGAAGACATGGATGATGATGATCTCGGTGAAGTCCTGAGAAGCTTGCCAGATCCCGTCTATCAGGACGTTATCGGTGCCATGGACTCGCAAGACAGAGCCCGAGCAACCCAGGCACTGTCTTATGTCGAGCACTCCGCAGGCGCATTGATGAACACAGATACGGTGACGATCCGCCCGGATGTGTCACTGGATGTCGTGTTACGTTATCTGCGCCTCAAAGGGGAACTCCCTGATGGCACCGATGACCTGTACGTAGTAGACAAAGACAATTGCTTTTTGGGCTCCCTGCCAATCAGTGTGCTTTTAACCAGCCAGCCTGACAAACTGGTTAATGAGTTAATGAATGAAGAACGTGAAACTATTCCCATTTCAATGGACGAAAGCGATGTCGCCCAGCTGTTTGAACGTCATAATTGGATCTCAGCACCAGTAGTAGACGACAACGCACATTTGCTGGGGCGTATCACCATCGATGACATCGTTGATGTTATCCGAGAGGACGCCGAACACAGCCTCATGAGTATGGCTGGTCTCGACGATGAAGAAGATACCTTTGCGCCGGTCTGGAAAAGTAGCCGTCGCCGTTCAATCTGGCTGGGGATCAACCTGCTTACTGCACTAATGGCCGCTTTCGTTGCCAGCTTTTTCGAAGGCACCTTAGATATTTTACCGATCCTCGCAGTATTGAATGGCATAGTCCCCAGCATGGGTGGTGTGGCTGGCAGTCAAACCCTGACTTTGGTGATCCGTGGTATTGCTCTGGGGCACGTTAACGCCACTAACCAGCGCTTCTTACTGGGTAAAGAGCTCGCCATTGGCGCCTTGAATGGGTTACTCTGGTCTTTGCTGATTGCAGGTGTGATTGCCCTGTGGCAATGGGATTTTGTACTCGGGGGCGTGATTGCCTTTGCAATGTTTATGAATCTGGTTGCTGCGGGCATTGCAGGCGCCAGCATACCTCTGATTCTAAAAAGAATGAATATAGACCCAGCACTGGCGGGCAGTGTTGTACTGACCACAGTCACCGACATCGTAGGCATTTTTGCCTTCCTCGGCACGGCGACCTGGCTGCTTGTCTAAGCAGCCAAACACATACAACTACCGGTTACTGACCCGCAACTTGCATATTTTCTATCAGCACCGAGCCAGTTTGAACAGCGCCACGCGTTTCAATGTCTCCCCCAATTGCCTGAATTGACTTAAACATATCCTTGAGGTTACCTGCAATGGTGATCTCACTGACTGGATATTGGATCTCCCCATTTTCTACCCAGAAACCGGCTGCGCCGCGTGAGTAGTCACCGGTTACCGTATTAACCCCCTGCCCCATAAGTTCAGTCACTAATAAGCCACGCCCCATGGTCCGCAGCAACGCGGCCAGGTCCGGCTCAGTGGCCTGTACCAGCCAGTTGTGAATCCCACCCGCATGGCCCGTACTACGCATACCCAGACGTCTGGCTGCGTAGCTTGGCAACAAATAGGTCTCGAGTACGCCTCCTTTGATGATATCGCGCTCGGTTGTCTGCACACCTTCAGCGTCAAACGGGCTCGATGCGAGTGCCTGCAACAAGTGTGGCTGCTCTTTGATCGACACACAAGACGAAAAAACGTCAGTACCCAAACTATCCAGCAAGAAGCTCGACTTTCGATACAAAGCACCACCGCCAATGGCGGAAACCAGGTGTCCAAACAGGCTATTGGCAATGTCAGCCCGGAATACAACCGGTACCCGCATGGTTTCCAGCTTACGACTGTTTAGCTTAGCCAGCGTCGACTCTGCTGCCTCTATGCCTACCTCTTTGGCATCTCTCAACTGCGAATGCACACGTGTGATGGAGTAAGCATTATCTCGTTGCATCACCCCATTTTCTTCACCGATCACCATAGTGCTTAAGGTGTGTCGGGTACGCGGAAACCCGGCCAGAAAACCATGGCTGTTGCCGTAAACGCGCAGGCCCTGATGACTGGCGACGCTGGCCCCATCCGAGTTAACAATACGCTCGTCGTAATTCAATGCCGCCTGCTCCGCTTCAAGACAGCGCTTCACACCTTCCTCAGGTGTCAGTGACCAGGGATGGAAAAGATCTAAATCAGGCACCACCTCAGGCATTAACTCAGCATCAGCCACACCATTACAGGGATCATCCGATGTAAATTTGGCAATTTCGACCGCTTTTTCAACTACGGAACGCAAAGCTTTGGGACCGAGATCGGCCGTCGAAGCAGACCCTTTATGCTGACCAACGTAAACACTCAGTCCCAGGCCACCATCCTGGTTAAATTCAATCGTTTCAACTTCTCCCATTCGGGTACTAACTGATAAACCTGAAGTACGACTCATCGATGCCTCAGCAGATGTCGCCCCCAGTTGCTTTGCATAGTCCAAAACATCAGACACGGCTTGTTTTACTTCATCAATTTGCGTCCAAATGGGATCGTGTTGCTGGCTCATGTTTTTATTCCACAAATCATAGTACTTCTATAATCCTAACACAGCCTGCGCCGATGCGCTGTGACTCAAGTAAAGATTCTGTATGACACCCTTAGGCAATTTGCGCATTCATGTATGCATTACTGCTTTTTCTGACTTCTGATATAATCTGATCATCAATAACTGAAGTAAGTGCGGTAAAATGGCCAAAAAACCTACCCAAGAGCCAGAAGAAGAGATCATTTACGTCTCAAAGAGCGAATTAAAGCGTGATGCACAGCAATACCATCAACTTGGCGTTGATATCGCGCAATTAGGGAAAAAGCAAAGAGAAAAGCTGCCACTCTCCCCTGAGCTGGTCGCAGCGATGGAACTGGCAGACAAGCTGCGCGGTAAGCACGATGCCTACCGCCGTCATCTGAACTTTATTGCCAAGCAACTGCGTACCACCAGTAATGTAGAAGAATTACAGCAAGGTCTGGATCTGTTACTCAACAGAAACAACCAGGCAGATGTCCTGCTTAATCAGGTAGAACAGCTCAGAGATGAACTGATAGCCAAGGGGGATGAAAAGATCAATACCCTGCTTGAAGCACATCCAACGCTGGAGCGCCAGAAGCTCAGACAACTGGTTCGCCAGGCGAAAAAAGAGCATCAGGCGGAAAAGCCAGGAAAAAGCTCTAAGGAGCTATTTCAGTTACTTAAAGAACTGATCCTGCCATAAGCAAAGTGATAAAGCGGTCCGCAGTATAATACAACTTAGCTAAAATACTGCGGATAGTTTTTTAGGCTGTACCACCTACAGTGAGTTCGTCAATTTTCAGACTGGGCTGACCAACGCCAACAGGCACACTCTGACCATTTTTACCACACACCCCGACACCTGTATCCAGTTCCAGATCGTTACCAACCATAGATACCTTCTGCATAACATCCGGGCCATTGCCGATTAAGGTGGCACCTTTGATAGGCTGCGTCACTTTGCCATCTTCTATCAGGTAAGCTTCTGAAGCTGAAAATACAAATTTACCCGACGTAATATCAACCTGGCCGCCACCAAAGTTAGGCGCAAAGATCCCTTTCTTTACCGAAGCTATGATGTCGTTTTGACTATGCTCACCCGGCAGCATATATGTATTGGTCATTCTTGGCATCGGCAGATGTGCATAAGATTCACGTCTGGCATTGCCAGTGGGTGTCACGCCCATCAATCGGGCATTGAGCTTATCCTGCATATAGCCTTTCAGCACACCCTTTTCGATTAGCACATTGTAGCCTGCCGGGGTGCCTTCATCGTCAATATTCAGTGAACCACGACGGTTATCCAAGGTACCGTCATCCACCACAGTACAGAGGCTGGAAGCCACTTGTTCGCCGACTCGCCCGCTAAATGCAGACGCGCCTTTGCGGTTAAAGTCCCCTTCAAGACCATGTCCCACCGCTTCATGGAGTAATACTCCCGGCCAGCCTGCCCCCAGTACAACTGGCATAGCCCCAGCAGGTGCATCAACCGCTTCCAGATTTACACGTGCCTGGTGAACCGCTTTGGTGACATAATGCTGCCAACGCGGCTTGCCATCGACCAGTTCTCTGAAGTAATTGTAATCCAGACGGGCTCCCCCACCGGCACTGCCTCGCTCACGACGGCCATTTTTCGCTAATAATACAGAGCAATTTAAGCGCACCAAAGGACGAATATCTGTTGCAAAAGTACCATCACTGGCTGCGATCAACACTTCTTCATATACCGCAGACATGGAGCTAACGACTTGCTCCGCTTCAGGGGCTAAATCACGGATCGCCGCTTCAACCTCTCGCAATAACGAAACTTTATCGGTATCGCTCATGCTCAACAGCGGCTGAGTTGCCTCAAATTGGGTCGCGGCTTTAACATCACTGAACACCTGAACCTGTTTATTCTCACCTTGCTGGGCAATACTTCTGGCGGCCATTGCAGCCTGGTTCAATGCTTCCATATTAATGGCATCTGAGTAACTAAACCCCGTTTTCTCGCCACTTACAGCGCGAACCCCAACTCCCCGCTCAATATTATAACTGCCCTCTTTAACGGAGCCATCTTCCAGCACCCAGGTTTCATGATAACTGGACTGGAAATACAGATCGGCATAGTCCACTTTGTGCTGATGAATGTATGCCAATGTTTGTTGCAATTGTTCCCGCGTTAAGTCACTGTCCGTCAGTAAATGTTGTTCGACGTGCTCGCTACCAAAATTACTCATAAAAATCGCTCTTAAATCGGTTATGTGCCGCTACAGGCATTTTCTGTCGGATGGCATGCAGGTCACTCAGATCAAGCTGGGCATGAATCACACCTACCTGAGTTTGCGCTTCGCCAAGGCACACGCCCCAAGGGGAAACCACCAGGCTATGACCATAGGTTTGCCGACCATTCTCATGCTCCCCAACCTGCGCGGCTGCCACCACATAGCATTGTGTTTCTATCGCCCGCGCCTGTAACAAAGGCTGCCAGTGTGCAGCCCCGGTGACGGTTGTGAAAGCACTGGGTACCAGCAGTATCTCCGCGCCCTGTTCACGCATCGCCTGATATAAACCCGGAAAGCGTAAATCATAGCAAACGCTCAATCCCAGACGGCCAAAGGGGCTATCCACGGTGACAATGTCATCACCGGGACTAGTCAGAGTTGACTCCCTATAATGCCCGGCGCTGTCAGCGACATCCGCATCAAACAGATGGATCTTATTATAGCGTGCAACTTCGACCCCTTCATTGTTAAACAGCAGACTGGCTGCATAATAACGACCCAGGCCATCTGTGAGGGCGATGGTACCCGCAGCTAGCCAGATATTAAAGTCCCGGCAAAGCTGCTGAATTTGTGTGATCCAGTAGGCATTATTTTGGGCTTGTGCAAGCGTTTGCTGAGGGGTCTGACAAAATGCCAGCCAGGATTCGGGTAAACACACCAACGCAGGTTGCATCAGTGTTTGCTGGCTAAGTAAAGCTTTTAACTGCTCAAGATTCTCCTCAGGGTGCACCCCTGAACACATCTGTACAACATAGATATGGCCGCTTTTCATGGTTGTTCCTCTTGACCTGTCTCTGAGCTCAGACTGCCGGGACCCTCCCCTGCCTCCACAGACTTGTCCGTCTGTGTATCTGATGCATCTTGCTGTGGCGTCTGTTCGCCTAACCTGGGTATATCAACTTGTGTGTCTGGGGTTTCCTCACCTTGAGGGACAACGGGCTGCGCAGGTTTCTCAGGCTGTGAACCCGGAGGCTTAGGTAACTCGACCTCACGGCTCTTACGATCCAGTTCGGTCACCACAGGCTCTGCCATAGTGCCGGTCACTTTAAATTTAATCTCTGAGATCACCCGTGCCGAATGGATCACTTTATCAAGGGCCAGTGCCGCAAGACCCGTGACCGGATTCACCATCCACCCCACAATCACTGGTAAACTCGACGTAACCTGCGGAGCGACTGACAGCTCGTAGTCAATGGCTTTGCTATTAAGATCGGCATACCCCCTGACCGACAGGTCGGCTGGCACCCCATCCAGTTGGGTATCCCCAGTATATACAACCCCTTTGTCGAGCTGGAAAGTGCCGTCAATGCGGTTGTAGAAAAACCCTTTGGCAAACACATCACGAAAATCCAGTTTGAGTTTACGGACCAGTGAATCGAGACTCAGCAAAGAAAACACCCGTGTGCCCTGATCGCTGATCTCAGCCAGATGCCCTTCACCCAGTTGCCATTTTACTGAACCGTCAAGCGTGGCAACATCAAATTCATAAGGCGCGTCTGCCCAGCTCAGGGCAAATTCAATGTCAGCACTGGAATCCTGAACGCTGGAAGTGATATCAAACTCTTCCATTAACTGACCAAAATCGCTGCTGGTCAGCGTGCCATTAAAGTGTGAGCGACCATTACGCCAACCACCCGTACCTTGCAGCACATGATCCCCTTTATCCACCTGCAAACGTGTGATCTGTAGCGCTTCGCCATTGCCCTGCAAAGCCAGGTCCACCTTATCCAGCTGATACTGGGTTATACGACAATCATCGCAGTTAAATTCTATAGCCGGAATATTCGTTAACCACTGCAATGATGCCTCAGGCGCAGCTTGTGAATCATCGAGAGAAGCCGTTTCAGTCGTGGTACCCGCATCTGTCGGCTCAAGCGGGTTAAGCCGCAAATAGTCCGCTTGTATCTGGATTGGTTGTGCCGCATTATCATTTGGAAACTGTACCTGTGCTCTTAACTCTCTGGCATTCAATCGTGCCAGCAGCCCACTGGATTGTGGGCGAAGGCTTAACTCAAAGTCATTAACACCGAGTTCAAAGACATTTAACTGGCCTATCTGCGCGCGCAGCGTATCAAAAGCGGGTAATATGCCCGGCTGCTCCGACGGCTGTTCTACCTGTTCAATAATGCGGTCAATGAATGGCAGCCAAGGTGCCAGTGTGAGCTGAGGTTGAGTGATAGCCACATTGAATCCAGGCTGACTTAATGCACGATTAGTCTCAGCAAAGACAAGCTGAGCACGTTCAATCAAACCACTGTTATTGTCTAAAATGCCATCGAAGTAAAGCTGCTCACCAAGTGTGACGCTAATCAAATTAGAAATATCGTCACCACGTACCTGCGCCGTTAACTGCATACGCTCATCTGCCGACTTGCCAACCGGTGCAGGTAATTCAATATTGGCACCTTGCAAGTCGGATTTAAAATCTGCCTGATAACTGAAGCCTTGTTCGGTGAAGTCCAACATTACCTGTCCTGCCAATAAGGCATTACCGGTAATAAAATCGTCCATCAAGCCTTGTGTGAGCGGCAGCAACTTGTCGCTGGCTGCACTCAAACGCGTCTCAATGCCGAGCTGATAGCGGGCACTGTCACCTTGCCCTGACAAGCTGAAAAGTAACGGCATCCCTCGCCACAGCGCCCGGGTATTTTCCAGTTCAATGTTGTCATCAATAAATTTCAGTGTGCCACTTAGCTTATCAAGCGCCATGCCCGGTTGCTCTAGATAGAGGGCATTGTCCTTGAATTCAACCGCCCCCAGAACATTGACATCCAGCGACGCCAAATCGATCAGCAGATCGACATTACCTGTAACATCACCCTCAACCTGCGCGACCTGAAGAATATCAGCTAACGGGTCGGCGATTGGTGTGGCGTTGAAAAATGGTGCCAGCGTGCTGGCTTCCGTCGTGTGTACGATGTTGACGGTCAGCAAATTGGTTTGTTCAAGATCAGCCAGACTAACCACAACCCCACTGCTCAATGTCTGGTTCAACAGCTCACCGCTATTAACCGTAATATCCATTCGCTCATCGGCAAAATGCAATGTCACATCACCATTATGCAGGGCAGCCCAATCCGGCGCAAAGGCAAACTTAGCCTGATCAATCCGAGCCAGGACTTCAAAGCGACCATGATGTCCGCGGTACGGAAATTGTGTCAGCGGCCCTGACAACAATACTTGAGTGTGTCTGAGTCGCCCGCCCTGGATCCCGTTGTTAAGATAACTGACCAGGTTTTCATTCATCAGCTGTAGCGGGAAATAACGGCCCGCGATACTGGCATCGCCGCCAAATACATCGGCATATAAATCCAGCACAGGTTCTTCAAGCAAGCGTAAGTGCATTTCCAACGCAACACTTAAATCCTCATTGCTGAGCCACAGGTTATCCGACTGCACATGCCATTTATGTCCGTCATCCCGGTAAAAGTGAATGTCTCCGTTGAGTTCTTTGACGGCGATTGGGGCTATAAATTGCTCTTCTACCAACAGAGCCCGATCTTGTGCACTGAGACTGAGCACACCACGCTCTGGCGTGAGCATTAGCTCGGCATTGAGCCCTGAAAACCCCGGAATCCCACCGAGTTGTCGCCAACCGGCTTCCTCTAAAGCGAGCCACAACGACACGGGTGAATCACTTCCCATTGACACTCTGGCGGCGGTTATCAGGCCAGCAGGAGACAAAGCTTCTACTTGCTTCGCCCAGTCGAAGTGTGTGAGTGACAGCAACTGAGTGACATACGCCAGGTCCAGGCCCTGCATCCACAGCGTACGTTCACTATTGCTAAAATATCCCTCAATACTAAGCGCTGTGGGATTTTGTTCATTTTGAGATAGCTGCAACTCAGAGCTACTTAATGCCCAGCCATTTTGCGCTGGTTGCAAATGCAAAGCCCCACCTTGTACAGCCAATTGTCTGTGGGTTTGCCCTTGTTGCCAGCTAATGCTACTCGGTAACCAGTTGACCAGAATATCGTTGAACTTGCCTTGTTCCAGTCGCGCCCAGAGTTGCATATTCACGCTCGAACTGGCCGTTTGGTATTGCGGGTCAAGATACGCCTGCAACCAACTCATCAGCTCAACTTGCTGTGCATCAATGAAAATATCACCGGCCATTGCACTAAGCTGCTGACCATGAAAACGAAAACGCGCGTTTAGCTGACCTTTGGCAAGACCTGGGAAGGAGATCTGCCCCTCACCATTATGTACATCAGCACTGTTTTGCCAGATCAGATCCGGCACCAGTAGAGTGTGAGATTTATCGTCCGCAACCAGCAAAGTCACCTGGCTATTTTGAACTGCAAAATGGCCCGTATCGCCCAAAAACAGCTCTTCAATCAGCGCCTGTTGTTCAAACTCACCACTACCACCTTCCATGCTTTGCGCCATGGCCTGAATATCAACGGTGGCGTCAAAGCCATCCAGCACAAAATAGTTAGATACCAGTCGCCACTGCCGGACTGATTCGACCAGATTTAGCTGCAAGCTGGTCTGTGCGATATGCAAAGAGATAGGGGAACGGGCGTTGTCTTCAAAACTGACATCACGCAGCACCAGCGCCGGACCATTGCCCTGCCAGCTGGCACTTATGCTGCCAATGTTTAATTCAACTCCGAGCTGCTGGTTAACCAGCGACTCAATATCATGTTTATATTCATTGGCGTAAGGCAGGCTGTATTTGACCACCGAAACCAGGACGGCAAGCAGTACCAATGTGACAGCAAACACTTGCCACATTTTTCGTACACAAAAAAAACAAACCGCCTTAACCTGCATCGTGTCACTACATCATGACGACATCAAACTGCTCCTGGCTGTACAGGCTCTCAGTCTGAATACTGACCTGCTTACCAATAAACAGTTCCAACTCGGCCAGATTATGGTATTCGTCATTGACCAGCGCTTCACTGACCGCTGGTGACGCATAAACCATGAACTTATCGGCATCATAAGCACGATTTACCCGGACAATTTCGCGTAAAATCTCGTAGCAGACGGTTTCAACTGTCTTGAGAGAACCTCGGCCAGAGCAAGCTGGGCACACATCACACAAAATATGTTCCAGACTCTCACGGGTGCGTTTACGGGTCATCTCGACCAGCCCAAGGGCAGACAAACCATTAATATTGGCCTTAGCACGGTCTTTCGCCAGGGCTGTTTCGAGTGAATGCAACACCCGGCGCTTGTGCTCATCAGAAATCATATCGATAAAGTCGATAATGATAATGCCGCCCAGATTACGTAACCTCAGTTGTCTGGCGATGGCCGATGTGGCTTCAACATTGGTATTAAAAATCGTTTCTTCCAGGTTACGGTGACCGACGAACGCGCCTGTATTCACATCCACCGTAGTCATGGCTTCAGTCTGATCAAAAATCAAATAACCGCCTGATTTCAATTCAACCTTACGATGTAATGCTTTTTGAATTTCAATTTCGACATCAAACAGGTCAAAGATTGGCCGTTCCCCGGGGTAGTATTCCAGCGTTTGTGACAACTGAGGCACAAACTCCTCAGTAAAGTCCTTTAGTTGCTGGTAGGTCAATTTGGAATCGACCCGGATACGCTCCATGTCTTCACCGACATAATCTCTGAGTGTACGAAACGCCAGAGTGAGGTCTTCATGGAGGATGCTAGCTTTACTGGTTTTCTGTCGGCGCTTGATGATCTTTTGCCACAGTTTTTTGAGGAATTCAGCATCGTGTTGTAGTTCTGCTTCTGCGGCACCTTCAGCCGCGGTACGGACAATAAAGCCACCATTTTCATCATTGTACTGAGCAACAATTTTTTTCAGACGACTGCGTTCTTCTTCAGTTTCAATACGCTGACTGACGCCCACATGAGTGGCATCCGGCATAAATACCAAATAACGCGAAGGAATGGTGATGTCTGTGGTCAGTCGGGCACCTTTAGTACCGATTGGATCTTTCACCACCTGCACCATAATAAACTGGCCTTGTTTTACCAGCTCCCGGATATCCTGAACTTTCTTGATCGGCTGATCATCGACGCCTTCTTCAATCGATGCACTGTTTACAATGTCTGAAGCATGCAAAAATGCGGCTTTCTCCAGGCCAATATCAACAAACGCAGCCTGCATACCTGGCAGAACCCGGCTAATTTTGCCCAAGTATATATTGCCAACAATCCCCAGATTACCTACCCGCTCAACCTGCACTTCTTGCAGTACACCGTTTTCAATGAGTGCAACCCGGCTTTCGCTCGGGGTCACATTGATCAATAACTCACTACTCATCTACACCCGCCATAAATGCTTTAATCAGTTCATCCGTTTCATATAAAGGTAAGCCGACAACGGCAAATAGCTACCAGATAACTGAGTAACAAATCGTCCTCCCAGTCCCTGAATGCCATAGCCCCCCGCCTTATCTTGCGGCTCGCCACTGTGCCAGTATTGCTCAATTTCCTGATCACTCAAGGGTTTAAATGTAACATCTGTTATCACAGTCTGGCTCAGTACACGTTTTGTATCTGCCACGGCAATCGCCGTCATCACCTGATGCGTTTGTCCGGATAACGCCTGCATCATAGCAATAAAGTCGTTTTGATCTGTGGGTTTGCCCAGCGCCTGTTGCTCAAGTACTACGATTGTATCGCTACCCAGTACTGGCGCATCCTGATAACCCATCGCCACACCACTGGTGGCTTTGAGACGCGCAAGGCGTTCAACATACGTCAGTGGCGCTTCACCGGGCAATCGGCTTTCATCTGCATCTACCGCAAATTGTGAAAAGGTATAACCAAGCTGAGTCAACAATTCACGCCTGCGTGGCGATGCTGATGCCAGATAAAGTGTTGGTGTCATTAACGGATCCTAAAATGCCTGCGATACTTTCGTAATAACAGGAAAACCCAGGGCCAGCACAGCATACCTACCAAAGCAGGCCATAAATATCTGGGATTAAAATAAATATCTAACAGGAAGTGATTCAGCCAAAACTGCAGTAGATGATACAAGGCTAAGAACAAACCAATAAGTACCGCCTGCTGCCAAATTGAGAAGTTTCTGATCTTCTGAAAGTTACTTGTCGTAATATACAAACAGATAGAGTAGGTCAGTGAATTCACGCCCAACGGCGACCCCGTCGCCAGATCCATTATCAACCCGGTACACCACGCCCAGCCTATGTTCACGCGATGCGGCAAAGCAATGGACCAATACATCAACACCAGTAAGACCCAGTCAGGACGGAATGGTTCAATGGAAAACGGCAGCGGCATCAGTGCCATGATTAGAGCAATAAACAGACTTAGGGCGACCAGGGCGTAACTTCGGTTCATGCCTCAGGCTCCTCTTTGGCCATCTTGCCCAAAATCACGAGCAAACGAATACGATCCAGTTGTGCCACGGGCTCAGCATACACTTTAGAGAAAGGCAGACCTTCATCACGATCAATTTCTGTAACCACAGCAACGGGATACCCCTCTGGAAAGGTACCGCCTAACCCCGATGTGACCAAAATATCTCCCAGACGAATATCCAAACTATGTGGCACATGCTGTAACTGCACCAGATTGATCTTGCCTGTGCCTTCAACCACAGTACGCACGTCATTGCGCAGAATGCGTACGGGCGTCGCATGAGTCGTGTCGGTCATGAGTAAAACGCGAGATGTGGTACTACCCACTTGGGTCAGTTGCCCGACAATGCCCATTTCATCAATCACAGGCTGCCCTTCCAGCACCCCATCTATGGCACCTCGATTCACCACCACCTGATGGCTGTATCGACTCGACCGGACCGACAAAACTTCTGCAATCAGACGCTCTCTTTGCTGCCGGGAAGACGCCCCCAGTAACGCACGCAATTGCTGGTTCTCACGTAGCAAGAATTGATACTGCTGAAGCTGCTCGCTTTGTAACAGCTGCTTTTTTCGTAAGGCTTCATTTTCCTGAAACAACCGGTCACGGGTATCCAGACTTTTCGCGCCCAGTGAAAATACTTCATAGGGCACGTTCGCCACGTAGAGCAGCGGACTTACCAGCGTATTAAGACTAGTCCGAACCAAGGTACCGCCTGAGGTGTATCTATCACCAAGGATCAACAGTACGCTAAGCACAACTGCGACAGTAAGTCGCAGTTGTAAAGAAATGGTCCGTCCAAATAACAGGTTCATCAGTCGTAACTAAATACGTCACCACCGTGCATATCTATCATTTCCAGAGCTTTACCACCACCTCGGGCAACACAGGTCAAGGGATCTTCTGCAACAACTACCGGGATCCCAGTTTCTTCCATCAACAGACGATCAAGGTCTTTCAGCAACGCACCACCACCAGTCAGCACCATACCATGCGCTGAGATGTCAGAAGCCAGCTCTGGCGGAGATTGCTCCAGCGCAACCATCACGGCACTGACAATGCCCATCAGAGGCTCTTGCAGCGCTTCCAGAATTTCGTGTGAGTTTAATGTAAAAGAACGCGGTACACCTTCAGCCAGGTTACGGCCACGCACTTCAATCTCAACTGGCACCTCACTCTTAAACGCAGAACCAATTTCGTGTTTGATATGCTCTGCGGTCGCTTCACCAATCAGGCTACCAAAGTTACGACGAACATAGTTGATGATGGCTTCGTCAAATTTGTCACCGCCAATACGAACAGACGATGAATAAACCACACCGTTCAAAGAGATAATTGCCACCTCGGTGGTACCACCACCGATATCGACAACCATAGAACCTGTTGCCTCAGACACTGGTAAACCAGCACCAATTGCTGCGGCCATCGGTTCTTCAATCAGATACACTTCTCTTGCGCCTGCCCCCATTGCAGATTCACGAATGGCGCGCTTTTCAACTTGAGTTGCACCACAAGGCACACAAATTAAAACGCGAGGGCTGGGTCGCATAAAGTTATTGTTGTGCACCTGTTTGATGAAATGCTGAAGCATTTTTTCGGTGACGTAAAAGTCAGCTATCACGCCGTCTTTCATTGGCCTGATGGCTTTAATATTGCCTGGTGTCCGTCCCAACATTTGCTTTGCCGCTGTGCCCACAGAGGCAACGCTCTTTGGTCCACCAGCACGCTCTTGACGGATCGCCACAACAGAAGGCTCGTTTAGCACGATCCCTTCTTCTTTCACATAAATCAGGGTATTGGCAGTACCTAAGTCGATCGACAGGTCGTTTGAAAATAGTCCACGTAGTTTTTTAAACATGAGGCTGGGTAACCTTTAAAGAATTCTTTTTGCAAACCATACAGTGGCTAAGGCCACTGCGTTGAAATATTTCACTCTGTGTCTGTAACACAGCTGCACAGGCATGGATAACGCCGCCTCATTGGCATCATTAAACAGCCTTAGCGTTCTCTAACTAATCTAAATCCAATGTAGTTGGCCCGAAAATCCGGAGCCAGGGCCAAACGTGTAGAAACACGAGCAAGGCTTGGGGCAAAGTTCCAGGCGCCGCCACGTACCGTTACGTCGTCCTGCGAAGCGCGCTTTTGCGTCCACTCCCAGACATTACCCACGGTATCATAGAGCCCATAGGCATTGGCAGAAAACTGACCGACCGGCGCAGGACTTTTGTTTGACCATTCACTGCCACACCAACCACAGTTAGCCTGATTGCGGCCTATTTCATTACCCCAGGGGTATTCCGAGGTAGTATCACCGCGCGCGGCATATTCCCATTCAACTTCATTTGGCAAACGGTATTGCATCCCCTGGTCGCCAGATAACCAGTTTGCATAAGCTTTGGCATCTTCATATGAGACACACACGACCGGAAAGTCATCCGCTTGCTCATAGCCAGGCGAACGCCAGCTAAAGTCAATTTCCCAGACAGGTTCACCATTTTTATAATGTGCACAACCTTTGCCTTTCTCAGCTTCAGTAACATACTGAGAGCTATCAATGAAACGTCGGAACTCAGCAACTGTAACTTCTTTGCTCTGCATCACATATGAATGACTGAGCACTTTTTCTACCACAGGGCGCTCATTCGCCAAGCCATTACCTGTCAAGTCGCCCATTTTGAAGCTACCAGCAGGAATGATCACGGTTTCATTGATGATCCTGTCTGGGTTCACAACTGTAACGGGTTGAGGTTGTGCTATCGCGACTTGTTGTACTGGTTGAGTTTGCTCGCTTTTTGGTGTCGGTGCAGCAATCGACTCAGGCTTTTTTACCAGCCGGGCATTTAGGGTCCGGGCTCGTCGCAAATTTAGGTTAGCCTTATAGGGTTCGTATCCCAGCTTGCGCACCTCAATGTCATGCATACCCGCTGGCAGATTCACCACAAGTTTAGTGGAACCATAGCTGACACCGTTAATAAAGACTTCATCGTCATACACATTAGAGCGTAAGGTCAGCTCTACTTCACGATTTTTGGGTGGTTGAGGGGCAATATCCGCCGTGATATCCGGAGACGCTGGCAGTGTTGCAACACTGACCACAGGCGTACTTTTTGATAACTCATTTGAAAATGTCAGCTGTTCATCGCTGTACGTGGTCGGATAGCTGGCCTGATAACCCAGCGCCAACGGCGAACCGTATTCGCTGCAATAGCGATTATCCAGGTTGAGCAAGCTACACAGACGACTATTATTGACGTCTCCGCGCATCGTCACACTCAGATTAACACTATAATTTCCCTGACCACTGAATGCACTGCCAACCACATGGCTGCTCACTACCTGCACCTGAGCACCCGCCAGATGTCGCTTTGGTTCCACTACTCGCTGCTCGGTCAAATTTGCAAAGATTTGATCGATAAAGTGCTTGGTTGCTTTTTGCAGACCCAATTGCTGACCACGTTGTTCGCATGCCGCTAAGGTTTCGGTGCGTTTACAGTTAATGGTGTGATCCACTTCAAGCGTGCCTTCACGGCTGAACTCGTTGCGTAAACGTTCAATCCGGGCGGTACTCAGTTGATCATTCAAGCCGGCAATGGTGTTCACGAGCGTATGCTTGGTAACGCGGATTTGCTCTATGTCTTTGCGATGTGATGCAATCGCCGCCAACTGCATCACTATGTCTTCTTTATTTTGTTTGTGTTCTGCAACTGCTTGCTGATATCTGCTCTGTGCCGCTGAGATATCCAATGAAGGGTCATCAATCAGACGTCGATAAATGTCGTTCATCGCATCAAGTGCCTGATTCTTTTCTTTATCCAGCTCCGCCGAACGCTGTCGCAACAGGTCAAGCTGTGCTTGTAAACGCGTTTCTTCGCTCAGATGCTTTTCGAGTACCTGAGTATAGTTATCTAATTCAGCTTGCTTTTCAGTGCGCTCAGATTCAATGGCAGTCACAGTTGCAGTATCTTGCGCCGACACACTTAAAGATAAAAGGGTCGCAGAGACAAAAAGAGATAAAGGAGCAATTTGCATAAATTCCATTCCCAACAGCGGCAGTTGTTTGGTCTTTGTTATTTTTTATAATTTAGCGCTTAATGCTATGTACTTAAGAAGCAAAACACAAGCCTAGCACAATTAATATCTGAGTTTACAACTATTAGCCACTTCCTTACCAGTGTTCTACCAAGATTTTCATGAAATAATAGCGGCTATTCGATACGAAACGACACAGACTGAACCTCAGATGGACAAGCTTGATTTTCCTGAATCGCCATTACAACTGATCCGCGCACCAGAGCTCGACGCTGCGGGTGTTTCACTGCACGTCAAACGCGATGATCTACTCCATCCAACAATTCAGGGAAACAAGTGGCGTAAGCTCAAATATAACCTCAAGGCAATGAAGCAAGCACGACAATCAGCCTTACTCACTTTTGCCGGTCCCTTCTCCAATCACCTTTATGCCACAGCCATGGCCTGTAAGCAGTTTGGGATTCAGGGAAGTGCCATTATCCGGGGCCCACAACTGGATCAGAACAACCCGACCATCCGCTTCGCCAAAGCCTGTGGCATAACGCTGCATGCCGTTTCTCGCCAGGAATATAGATTACGTAATGACCCCGATTATCTGACACAGTTGCAACACCGATTTCCAGATACTTTTATCGTTCCCGAAGGGGGCAGCAATCAATATGCCCTGCAAGGTTGTCAGGAACTGGCTCAAAGCCTGCCTGAAAGTCATTTTGTATGCTGCGCGGTCGGAAGCGGCGGCACATTAGCAGGAATGCTTGATGGGCTAAGTGACGACAGCCAGTTACTGGGGATCAGTGTGTTAAAAGGGGCTAAGTACCTAAATGATGAAGTGCAGAGGTTAAACCCGCTTGCGGCACAGCGCACCAACTGGCAGATTTTACATGACTATCATGATGGCGGTTACGGTAAATTTTCAGCCGCGCTGTGGCAATTTTGCCTACGTATGCGCCAACAACATGCACTACCGCTGGAGCCGATTTACACGGGTAAACTGATATATGCCTTGTGGAAACTCATTGAGCAAGGGTATTTTCCGCGTGGCAGTCGCATCATTGCTATCCACAGTGGTGGGCTGCAAGGCTTAGACGGCCTGCGCTACCGTAACCTCATCTAGCTCCTTACTCACAGGGCTGATGTTACAGGCTTTGCTCCAGCTGTAACAATGGCGCGCTAAAGTAATAGCCCTGCGCGCCATCCACACCCAGTTTTGTTATGCATTCAAATTCTTCTTTGGTTTCTACACCCACAGCATATACCGGCACGCCGAGTTCTTTAGCCTGAGCGACAATTTGGCGAACAACACTGCGCCGCTTTGCAGAATGGTGCACTTCGTGAATCAGCTCAAATGCCAGTTTAAGCGCTGTTACTTGGCCAAACCGGCGCAGAGCTTCGAGCTTTAACGGCGCGTTGACATGGTCCAGGACAAACCGACACCCGGCTTCAGACACGCCCGTCAGTACCTGACAACAATACTCTTCATGCTGATAGAAGTCCTGGAGTGCCAGCTCAAAAGCAATGTCGCTTGTCCGGCCAGACGTCATCACCTGCTCACGCAGCCAGTCAATGAACTCCACGTTACTCCAGTTGAGGACATGCAAGTTAACACTCACAGAAAAACCGGCAGGTTCTTTAACAAGCGCGTTGAGAGCATGGCGTAAAATGGTCTTATCCAGCAGCATCAGATGCTCTGCCCGATGAATTTTATGAATAAATTGCCCAGCGGACATCAATCCCAATGATCGGTGGCGCACCCGCAACAGCGCTTCGCTTTGGATCACATCTTGTTGCGCAAAGCCAAATAACGGCTGAAAGAACAACATAAATCGCCCGGCTTTTATGTCATCCATAATCTCGCTTTCTGCTCGTCGTAAACTGGTGCTCAGGGTGTGATTCAACGGCATAACATGGACATGCTGCCAGACATTGCTTTGCGCAATGCTCAGTGCCGAACGTACAACCTGATATACCATCGCCTGATCAGCACCTTTTGTATAAAAGCACACGCCACACTTCACCGCACTGCGTGACAGATCAGGTCTGAATGTAAGTAAGGCCTGATACACCACTTCATGGATCCGCCTCGCCAGAGCATCAACATCTACTTTATCAACGGGCGCTAACGTCATCACCAATGCACCAGAAGATAAGTACTTACACGAACAACGCTCGTACTTTGAGAAACAGCGAGCCAGCGTCACACTAAAATGACTTTGCGGATCCAGCTCTTCTGGCAATGTTTGACGCCACTTCAACATCGCGAACACAGATACCTTTCGGCTCGCTTCTACTGCGTTAGCCTGTATATCAGGAGATAACTCAGAGGTAATAGCCCGTGCTTGCGTGGCTGACAGCTCTGCGCGCGAAAGACTGCCCATCCACCTGGAGAGTAAATAGCCTGCCACCAACATCAAACAGTTCATAAACAAGACAACAGGTAAACAATCTTGCACAATGGGTGCGGGAGAGAGGTACAGTTCTGTGTCAGCAAACTGAAACTTGACGCTTTCTATGGCCCAAAGCCAGATACTCGCAGTCTGTGTTTCGGCTGCAAACCCATAATGATGCACCAGCGTAGAAAACTCACCGACCCGACTTCCACTCACGGAGGCGTCTAATTGCCCGAAGTGGCTTTGTAGCTGGCCCGCTTGCTGAACTACCTGTGCATGGGTGAATTGCCAAAGCGCGCCATTGACGAGTAACCAGACAACCACAATCACCGCGCGTACACCCCACCCGGTAAAGACTTCTTTGTCAGCTTTTAATAATCGACGCATGCTGCTACACAAGCCAGTAAACCCTGTATCAAGTTTTGTTCAAGACAGGCTAAAACTCAAGTTGCCTGGAGCAGATTCCTCCGTGGGCGAATATACACTGCCAGGCCCGCGTTATAGCAATAGTGTCTTAATCCATAAACCTGCGTTTCAAGGCCCTACTTCTGCTAACTCGCTCTTACTCCCCCTCTCCGTGCTATCTCTTTGCTCCCAACACACCTCAGTTACACTTCAGTGACAGTGTGATCCACAATAAAACTACATTGTAGTAATAATACCTTGCAGGAAATTACTATTTTGTAGTAAAAATAAGGAAAGTAAATTTTAAGGACTTCCTGTTATGTCTGACAAAGATAAATTCTTGGGTGAATTCGAACAAATGACGATGCTTGCATTACTGCAACTTGACAATGAAGCGTATGGTGCAGCGATTAGACAACTATTGGCAGAGCAAGTGAATCGTAATGTCGCCATTGGCGCACTTTATTCAACACTAGAGCGATTAGAGCGTAAAGGTATGGTGGAATCACGGCTGGGTGAAGCCACAGCGCAGCGAGGTGGACGAGCAAAACGCTATTTCAAAGTAACAGCACAAGGCCACAGTGCACTTAAACGTGCCAGACAGGCCATGGACACTTTATGGCAAGGACTCTCTGTTCGACATTCTTTAAGCCAGGAGGGTTAGCTATGAGCCTCTACTCTGACAAAGAACCAGATGCCAAACCGCCAGTATTGGCAAATAAAGTCCTCTCTATGTTGCTTCCTAATCGACTGCTAGAAAGCGTTCTGGGTGACCTTGAAGAAGAGTTTAATATACTGGCAAAGCAGAATCTTAAACGTGCCAATCAGTGGTATTGGCAACAGACTCTTGAAACAAGCATGATTTATCTAAAAAAGAAATTAGCTTCTGTTGAAATGTTAGGGCGATTGAACTTTTACTTACCACTTATCATGTTCATTACAACTGCAGGTTTAATTGTTTTGCTGTCCATATTGAGCGACCCCACTTCTATTTCTGACACGTTTTGGGATGAACTGTTACAAGGGAAAATTCATATGGCACTATTTAGTACACACTTTTGGCACAATTTTTGGGACATTTTAGCGCTGGCAGAATGGGGAATGTTTATACATTTCGAGTCTTTCATCATCTCATTCTTCAGTATCGCACTGCTCCTCCATTTATATAAAGAACAACAAGCTTCCATCATAAAACTCGCCGTAAGTGGTTATTCACTTGCTTTCATTCCTTACATATGGGGCATCATACACATCGCAAATTATCACTTTGAAGCAAACCAAATAGGACCCATTGTTGCGACAGGTGTGCTTTGCCTTTTATATCTGCTGCCCCCAGTAAGCTACATTATCCATCGCAAACTAAAGCAGTCACAAGCAGAACATCTTTAATTTAGTCAATGAAATAGAACTATAGGGAGAAGTTATGGCTCGCGTGAAATACACACTACTACTGCCTTTGATTGTCTGTAGCTTTGCAAGCATAAGTAATGAAGTACATTTAGAGTCAATAAATAAAATGGCACCCACAGCCAGCGCTGAGGAAGCAATCATACAACACTGGAGACAACCTGACATAAATCGTGAGTTTTGGGATATCTCGGTACTGCCACAGGCGTTCATTGATGTTAAGCCTGCCCCCAGAAACGATGGTTTAGCCGTTGGTGAGCTGGGCATTGATGGCGGTAAAAAAGCCACTATTCTTGCACTGGCTGATGAGCTTGCCAAAGGACAACACGGTAATTTTGACAGCCTCTTAATTCACCACAAAGGCAAGCTGGTATTTGAGTCGTATTACCTCAGAGGGCGCGTAGATTTATCTCACCCCCAATCATCCGTTACTAAAGCTTACACAGGCATGTTGCTTGGTCGTGCCATGCAACTGGGTTACCTCAGCATGGAAGATTTGGACAAACCCGTGGCTGGCTTTCTGAACAAACTGGACGCTGCAAAATTTGTTGATGGTGCAAGTCATATTACATTACACCAGGCTTTAACAATGACAACAGGTCTTAGGATCAGCGATGCAACCCGTAAGTCTTTGCTGGAACGTCCTGAATTAGTCCCAGGTCAGAAGGAAATTCAATTTCTTTTCGAACACAGCGCACCTATAACGCCCGAGTCAAAAGGCTTTTATTACGATATTGGTCCTCAACTGATTATGCAGGTACTTGCGGCTGTAGTCCCCGGCAATATTGAAACATTCATTAAGACAGAATTATTGGGGCAATTAAACATCACAAATTTTGCCTGGAAAACTGCACCGAGCGGCTTACCTGAGTCAATATGGCGGTCGAGCTTAACATCAAGAGACATGATAAAAATGGGCATACTCGCCGCAAATAAGGGCAAATGGAAAGGCAAGCAAATAATTAATCGTGATTTTATGACCAGATCCACCAGTAAACTTATCACCACGGGAGATGATGAGATTTTCGGAGATGGCAAAGACGTCTCTAACCAGGGTTATGGCTATTATTGGTGGAGTTCAGACCTTCAATACAAAGATAAAAAATATTCGAGTGTTTCAGCACAAGGCGGGGGTGGCATATACATCATTCTAATAGAAGAATTAGACCTAATTATTGCCATAACGGCGCATCATGTGGACCATGCCACACAACAAATTGTCGCTGAGCAGATTTTGCCAGCCTTTATCGATTAGCGTCACAGATAACAGATCATTCATTTTCCAATAAACTAAAAAAAGCCGCTTACTAGCGGCTTTTTTTGATTGTTTTTCAACACTGATATTTCAGTCTTTGATTAGAACGGAATATCGTCATCAAAGTCAATGGGCGGTTCCATTGGGTTGCTGGCGCTGCCACTTGCATTGCTGCTGGCATTGCCACCTGCGTTACCACCTGCATTGCCTTGCTGAGGAGCAAACCCACCTTGGGCAGGCGCATTATGCTGCGGTTGCTGTCCCATTGACTGGCCTCCGCCAAAACCACCGCCTTGCTGTTGGTTATGCTGAGGCTGTTGAGACTGCTGAGGCGCGAATCCACCTTGTTGCTGTTGTCCGTACTGAGACTGACCGCCCTGATTCGCATTATTGCCATAGTTGGACTGACCATAGTTTTGGCCGCCCTGTTGACCACCCTGGTACTGACCGCCACCTTGTTCACCGCGGCCGCCCAGCATTTGCATCTGGCCACCCATATCAACAACGATCTCTGTGGTGTAACGTTCCTGACCACCTTGATCTGTCCACTTACGCGTCTGTAAGCGACCTTCAATATAGACTTGTGAGCCTTTACGCAGGTACTCGCCTGCTACCTCTGCCAGCTTACCGAATAGCACAACACGATGCCATTCAGTGCGCTCTTGCATCTGACCTGTGTTTTTGTCTTTCCAACTATCGGTCGTTGCAATACTGATGTTCGCTACGCCGTTTCCGTTAGGCATATAACGTACTTCAGGATCTTGGCCTAAATTACCAACCAAAATAACTTTGTTTACACCGCGTGCCATGGCACCCTCTCCTCACACTATTGCAAGCTAGCGCAAGCCCAGGGCTTGCTTTGCTTGGTTTAAATCAAATTCTTTATCGTTTACTTTCAAGTAAGTACGATTTTCTTCACTGACAACGGTCGCTTCGATGACCCCGGGTAATGCGACCAGCTGATCCGCCAACGCATCGGCTTTTTCAGGCTCATCAACCTCAGTAACAAAACTAAGTGTTTTACTTCGCACCGGGATTTGCATACGCCACGCAATAAATAGCCATATTACCCCAATTGCCGCAGCCGCAGCAAACACAGTTTGAGGATTAAAATGCTGGGCCAGGTAGCCGCCCATCACACCACCCGCAAATGCGCCAAAAAACTGCGAGGAGGAAAAGACCCCCATCGCCGAGCCTTTTTGAGTGGCAGGTGCAATGCGCGATACCAACGCAGGCATCGTTGCTTCCAGAAAGTTAAAAGCAATAAAATATACTGTCATTGCTACTGCAATGCCGATCAACGAGTTTGCCGCCGGGATCAACGCCAGCGTGCTCACCACGAGCAGCGCAATCGACGCTAAAAATACCTGCTTCTCTTTTTGTTTGCGGATCGCCACTATCATCAGCGGGGCCATCAAAACAAACGCAAGTAATAAAACCGGAATATACAATTGCCAGTGATCTTGCGCGACTAAGCCGTCGGCAATCAGCTGGCCCGGAAGCGCAACAAACAAGGTGGTCAATGTTAAGTGTAGCAGCAACACCCCAAGGTCCAGTCTGACCAGCTGTGGATGGCGCACCAGTTTACGAATATCCGCCATGCTGGCGACGGTATCTCCTTTTGGCGCGCGATTTACAGCGCCAGGCACAATAAACAACACGATCCCGATCCCCAATAATGCCAACGCGGCGGTCAGCCAGAAGATCCCCGCAATGCCAAACGCCGCGGCAACCATTGGGCCTAAAAGCATTGCCACAGCAAAGCTCATGCCGATACACATGCCAATCACAGCCATGACTTTTGGCCTTTGCTCATCACGACTCAGATCAGACGCCAAGGCCAGCAAGGCACTTGCAATGGCACCCATCCCCTGAAGAGCACGGCCTGCCGTTACCCAGTAAATTGACTCAGCCAGTGCCGCTATCACAGATCCGATGGCAAACATAATTAAACCGGCAACAATAATAGGCTTACGACCAAACTTATCGGACAGCCAGCCCATAGGTATTTGCAGCAACGCCTGCGTCAGCCCGTAAGCACCAATTGCCAGACCAATCCACAATGGCGACACATCAGTGAGCGACTGACCGTAGATAGCCAACACAGGCATCAACATAAACAGCCCCAGCATCCTAAAGGCAAAGACACTTGCCAGTGAAATGGCTGCACGTTTTTCAAGAGAGTTAAGTGATTGTTTCGACATGACACTTATTTGGCTAAGACAAAAACAGGCGCTAGTCTAGCAAAAAAGTAACCAAGTGTTGACGACCAGATCAGATTTTAGTGAGAAAAGCCGACGTTTAGTCTAATCCATACTTTGCCAGGATCCGCGTTAATCGACCTGAATGTTGTAATCGTTCAAATGCGCTTACAAGCTGCCGTAAGTCCTGAGCCGAGACCGACTGCCTACTCAGCGCGTAATAGACGGGCTCACGGTTGACCACCAGCGAACTCATTGTGATATGAGCAAAGTCAGGATTATGTTGCGACTGATACAGCACGTTGAATTTTTCTTCCAAAAAGCCTGCGATCCTGCCATGTTTAAGTAAGCTAAGCTTGCGTTGATTATCGGCCACATAAATAAAGCGTTGCGACTCGTCTTTTGTCTGCTCTCGTAACAGTAACTCGTTAAATACATGACCATAAAACGCCCCCTTCTGAATGGCTACGGGCACCGGGAGCTTAAACAGATCAGACAGCGTTTGCACTGGATAAGGGCGCAACTGATTCATTGCAAACACTATGGTTTCCATTCTTTGCGGGCCAATAAAGTAGGCAAACTGCTCCCGCTCTGGTGTACGACTGACACTGAGCACCATATCAAGCTCGCCCTCAGCCAGCATTTTCAGCGCCCGACCCCAGGGCACATTAATAAACTGATAACCGCAGCCAGCCTCATCAAGCAGTGCCTTGGCAAAATCCACATCCAGACCATGCCACTTCAACTTAGTGTCTAAACGCGATTGTGCAGCGTAATTTTCAAACCGGACAATCAGCTCACACCCAACCACGAACGGCGTAAACAGCACCCAGATTAGAGCGAACCAGTACAAATGTGATCCCCGGCTTCAAGGTTTATCGTAAGTTTAGCCAAGATAGCTTAATTTTACAGGCTGGATAGGGTACTCTTGGACTCTGAGAAAAACACTGTAAGTTTGTACAGCAAATAAGGCCACCATGGATAAAATAGAAGTTAGAGGTGCACGCACGCACAACCTCAAAGACATTTCTCTTACAATACCGCGCGACAAGCTCATCGTGATCACAGGCCTGTCGGGGTCTGGCAAATCATCATTGGCATTCGATACCTTGTATGCTGAAGGGCAACGCCGTTATGTCGAATCCCTGTCTGCTTACGCCAGACAGTTTTTGTCACTGATGGAAAAACCCGATGTCGATCACATCGAAGGACTTTCGCCGGCCATTTCTATTGAGCAGAAGTCTACTTCTCACAATCCTCGTTCAACAGTAGGTACCATCACGGAAATTTACGATTACCTGCGCTTGTTGTTCGCACGTGTTGGTGAACCTCGCTGCCCAACTCATGATTTGCCACTGAAAGCGCAGACCATCAGTCAAATGGTCGATACCGTACTGGGTCACCCTGAAGGCAGCAAATTAATGCTGCTGGCCCCGGTGGTCAAAAATCGTAAAGGGGAGCATGTTAAACTCCTTGAACAACTTGCCAGCCAGGGCTTTATTCGTGCCCGCATTGATGGTGAAGTATGCGACTTATCCGATCCGCCGACCCTGGAACTACACAAAAAGCACACCATCGAGGTAGTCGTTGACCGCTTCAAGGTCAAAGAGGGACTGGAGCAAAGGTTGGCCGAATCCTTTGAAACGGCGCTGGAGCTGGCGGATGGCATTGCCGTGGTGGCTGCCATGGACGACAGCCTGGATGAAGAACTGGTGTTTTCCGCTAACTTTGCCTGCCCGACGTGTGGCTATGCCATGACCGAGCTGGAGCCTCGTTTGTTCTCGTTCAATAACCCTGCCGGAGCCTGTCAAAGCTGTGACGGACTGGGTGTCAGGCAGTTCTTTGACCCCAGCCGGGTAGTACAAAACCCCGAGCTGAGTCTGTCCGGTGGCGCCATTAAAGGCTGGGATAAACGCAGCTTTTACTATTATCAGATGCTCAGCTCAGTCGCTGAACACTATGACTTTGACCTCGAAACACCGTTTCAGAACTTATCAAGCGACGCACAAAAGGTGGTGCTGGAAGGCTCGGGGCGAACCAAGATAGCCTTCAACTATCGCAATGACCGCGGAGACTTAATCACCCGAAACCATGAGTTTGAAGGCGTATTAAACAATATGAACCGCCGTTACCGAGAAACGGAATCGGCCTCAGTCCGCGAAGAGCTGGCTAAATACCAAACCAGTCAAGCCTGCCCTAAGTGTAATGGCTCTCGATTGAGAGAAGAAGCTCGTCACGTCTTTATTGGTGCCACCAATCTACCGACGGTCACGACCATGAGTATTGGCGAAGCCTGTGACTTTTTTGATGCACTGACCCTCAGCGGTCAAAAGGCCAAGATCGCAGAAAAGGTACTCAAAGAGATCCGTGACCGTTTGTCCTTTTTGATCAATGTCGGTCTGAACTACCTATCATTGGAACGTAGTGCCGATACGCTCTCAGGTGGTGAAGCCCAAAGGATCCGACTAGCAAGCCAGATAGGTGCGGGCCTTGTGGGCGTCATGTACGTACTTGACGAACCGTCGATCGGGCTACACCAAAGAGACAATGATCGATTACTGAGCACCCTCACCCACCTGCGTGATCTGGGCAATACCGTTATCGTGGTTGAACATGATGAAGATGCTATTCGTGCAGCCGACCACATTATAGATATCGGCCCTGGTGCCGGTGTGCACGGTGGTTATGTGGTCGCAGAAGGCAGCCGCGAAGACATCATGGCAAACCCAAAATCACTGACTGGCCAATACCTCAGTGGGCAGCAAGCCATAGCCGTACCTGCTGAGCGTCATCAAACTAGTGAGCAATGGCTGGCACTGAATGGCGCCAGTGGAAACAACCTTAAAAACGTGAATCTCAAGATCCCATTTGGCTTGATGACCTGCGTCACCGGCGTGTCTGGTTCTGGCAAGTCAACTCTGATCAACGACACCCTATTCAAACTGGCACACAGAGAACTTAACGGAGCAACGGTTGCTGAGCCTTCACCTTACCAGTCCATCGAAGGCCTGGAGCATTTTGACAAGGTGATCGACATAGATCAAAGTCCAATCGGACGCACACCACGCTCAAACCCGGCCACCTATACCGGGATCTTTACAGCGATCCGGGAGTTATTCGCAGGTACCCAGGAAGCGCGCTCGCGGGGTTACAAGGTTGGCCGCTTTAGTTTCAATGTGAAAGGCGGCCGCTGTGAAGCCTGTCAGGGCGACGGTGTGATCAAAGTCGAAATGCACTTTTTACCCGATGTCTATGTGCCCTGTGATGTCTGTACAGGCAAACGCTACAACCGGGAAACTTTAGAAGTCCTGTATAAAGGCAAGAACATCCATGAAGTGTTGGAAATGACAGTAGAAGATGCCCGTGAGTTCTTTGATAAGATCCCAGCCATCAAACGCAAATTACAAACATTGATGGATGTGGGGCTGTCCTACATTCGACTCGGCCAGGCAGCAACAACGTTGTCTGGTGGTGAAGCGCAGCGGGTCAAACTTGCCCGTGAATTATCTAAACGAGACACTGGTAAAACCCTGTATATCCTTGATGAGCCAACCACAGGTCTGCATTTCCATGATATTCAGCAGCTGCTGGTTGTACTGCACCGATTACGTGACCATGGTAATACCGTAGTGGTGATAGAACACAACCTGGATGTCATTAAAACTGCCGACTGGATAGTCGACCTTGGCCCGGAAGGCGGTGCTGGCGGTGGTCAGATCCTAGTTGCTGGCACCCCGGAAGAGGTTGCTGAGTGTACAGCTTCTCACACTGGTCGATACCTCAAGCCTATGCTATAACGGAGCGAGCAAGGGGAGCCATGCTCCCCACTCACTTTCACGGTCAGGGAATGGAATAATAACAATGAAACTGGCACTTCCCAGCGCAATACAACCTGTTGTAGGCCCTTTTTCAACACTGCAAAAAAAATGGCTGGTATTCTGGCACACCCTGAATGTGGCACAACGCTGCTACTTTTCAGCAACCATGCTGTGTTTGCTTGCCATCTTCAATGAACTGCCTGAAGACAGCTCGCTTTATCTGGGGGCGTCGGTCCTCGCACTGATAGCCATGACCAGAGAATTCTGGCCGAGGTTTATCCACCTTTGGGAAAGCCTGCCAGGCAAAGCCGTGATTTTGCTGTTTTACGCGTTTATTGCCAACTATGCGCTTGCCCAAGCAGCAGGACTGGTAAATGACATCACGGGTGTGAATGCAGATCACCTGCCCTACTCGCACAACTTTAGCATGCTGTTATCTGTTCCGACCTGGTTTGTGACCACCAGCATTTTACTGTTGATCCTGCTGCAACTTATTCAGCCAGTTTATTTATTCGTACTGATGTTGCTGCGCCCATTTGGGCTCCATAAATGGTGGCATAGTCCAGACTACCAGTACCCTGTTACCACCGGACTCGTGCGCTTTTTCTTTGGGTTATTTTTGCTCTACCAAATGGCGGTGTTTATTTCCTCAACGGGCATGTCCCGTGGTGTAAATAGCTTTTTACGCCATATCGTAGAAGGCTTTACCGGTCAGTCGATCCAACTCAATATTACGATGCAAGATGACGCCGACAATACGCTTACACACACCACAATCGACGCCATAGCAGGCTCAGCAGTCAATGACACAGAGCAAGCGAAACTGGCTGAACAACAGGCGGAGCTAAACGAACTCAAAGTCCAGTTATCAGCATTTGAAAAGAATGCTGATAAGTACGAACGCCATCTGCAAAACGCGCTGACTTACTTTATCTACGAGTATGAATCGGACAGCCGTTCCCGGTGTGAAATTGCACCAGGCACGCGGATCATCGAGTTAAACGACTACGAACTGCTGGAAATTACTAAAATTGAGGGCGATCCTGCCCGCTATGAATTTGTTGTTAAACCCTGCATCTCAGCGGCCATCGGCCATCAGTTCCGAAACCGCTAAGTGAATATCCGGCTGGGCGCTATAACGCATACTTGCTTAGCGCAGCCTGCTCTTCTTCACTGAGTGACTGAGATGTTTTACCCGCAAAGTCATAACGCACCATCACAGTGCGCCCTTCGGCACAGCATTCGTCATGCTGCCAGGCCTGCTGTAAGATCACGAAGGAGCTGTTACCAACCTTTTCAATCGCCGTTTTGATTTCGACAGGCTGGCCGTAAAACAGCTCACCTTTAAAGGTTACTTCTACCTTGGCAACAATTAGCTTCCATTGATGTGGATTAAGATCCGGTGTAAAAATTTTGAAAATAGGCATGCGCGCCGCTTCAAACCATACCGGGAGTACGGTATTGTTGATGTGTCCGAGGACATCCGTTTCACTGAAACGCGGCATAATAGTTTCTGACAACATAATAATTCTAACCAATTTTGGATATCAACATGACTGATTTTATTCGCATTTATGAGAATGCACTGAGTCCTGAGTTTTGCCAGCAGTTTATTCAGACCTTTGATAACAGCCCTCATCTGGCACAGGGGACCACCTCAGGAGGCGTCGACCTCAGTAAGAAAATCAGTCAGGATCTGTATTTAAATCAATACCCGGATTATGCTCAGCAATTAACACATATTCAACAAACCACGTCGAAATACCTGTTCGATTATATTGAAGAGCACTTTTTCATGATGATTGGGGCGTTCGGGCTTAGCGTTTATCATCCAAAAACTGGCCAGCCTGTTAATTTAACCGTTGATAACTTTGAGGAAGTGGGTAAACCTCAGCTCCCCATATTAACTCAACAATTATTTCGTTTAGGGTCAATCCAGGCACAGCGCTATCCGACGAATAAAGGCGGTTACCCTTACTGGCACAGTGAAGTTTATCCTCAATTACAGCACAACGAAGCACTCCACCGGGTATTGTTATTTATGTTTTATCTCAATGACGTAGAAGAAGGCGGAGAAACTGAGTTTCATTATCAGGACAAATGCATCAAGCCAAAACAGGGCTCAATGGTGATTGCGCCAGCCTACTTCACACATACACACCGAGGCAACATGCCGCGTTCCAATGACAAATATATTCTCACATCCTGGGTCTTATTTAATCGGGCGGAGCAACTATACGGTGCACCACCCCAGCAAGCCACGAGCTAACGGCGGCGACGAATAAAATCCTGCCAGTCCAGTAACAAGGCTTCGAAATCTTCGAAGCCACACCCTGCGCTCAAGCCATGCTCTTCCATAGCGAGCGCATCATCACTGAACGCAGATAAAGCATCGGTTTGATCGTGATATAAGTCATGGGCTTCAAACAGCGCTTCCTGATGGGAAACTATCAGGCGTACCTCACGTCCTTCCAGACAAAACTCATCCCGGGTTGTTTTGATTTCTTTCAGGCGAGCCAGCAAAGCTGGCAATGCGTCGTGCGCAAGTTCATCATTTAACCAACGTCCTACCAGCTCATGTTCCGCTGACATTTTGACACGAAATCCGGCTATCGGATCGCGAATAAACTGATACTCCATAGTCACTTCAAGGTTATTTAATACAACTCTGTTAGTATACCTGAACCACACGACGCTGCATTGTTTAGAACCGATAAACCCGTATAATACTGCCTGCATTGCCAATAACACCCTTCACAACCAACGAGTAAGCCGTGACTTTCATTGATATCCTGTTTCCATTGATTTTCGTCGTCACCTGTGGGTTTGTGGCGGCGCGGATCCGATTTATCTCGGCCGCACAATTGGATGGGATCCGCGCCTATATTTTTAATCTCGCCATCCCTATGCTGCTTTTTTTAAGTATGTATCGTGCTGACCTGTCACAGGTTGCCTCTGTATCGTTACTGCTGGCATTTTATCTGCCCGTCATTGCGCTTTACTGCCTGGTGCTACTCGTGATGCGGCGACGCTTTAAACTCGCAACCGAAGAAGCCGCATTAAGCGCACTAAACGGTACCTACTCGAATACAGTGGTGGTTGGTCTGCCTGTCATTCTGGCAGCACTGGGTGAACAGGCAGCGGCCATGGTATTTATGATCATCCCACTGCACAGTGCGGTGTTATTTTCTCTTACTTTCATTTTGGCCGGAAAAGGGAAAGGTGGTATTGACTGGCTCAAGCCACTGTTTTTGAACCCCGTTGTACTGAGTATCAGTCTCGGACTGCTCGCCAATTTGCTGCCAGTGACTATCCCGGCTTTGCTCTTGTCAGGAATGGACTGGTTTGCCCAACCAGCCATTGCAGGTGCACTGTTTGTGCTGGGTGCCAGTCTGGTTCAGTACGGGTTTCGCACCGTGTGGTATCCGGCACTTATGATCAGCATCATCAAACTGCTGATACTGCCTCTGTGCGTTTATCTGACAGCAACACTACTGGCACTAGAGCCATTACAACGCCAGGTCGTCACGCTCATGAGTGCCGCGCCACTGGGTGTCAACGCCTACCTCGTTGCCCGCCAGCTATCCGTTCAACAAGCAAACAGTGCTGGCGGCGTTGTGCTATCTACCCTGCTAAGTGTGATCTCACTCAGCCTGTGGCTGGCTGTTTTATCAATCTGATGAGCGATACTTGGCCGCATCAATGATCGACCACAAGTGAAAAATGGCGGCCACTACCGCAGGCACTACTAACCACCATAGTGCATATCCACCAACACAGACGACTGCGAAGATAAGCGCTGCAAGTAAACGTCCCTGCACTAATTGTCCTAAGCCTGGAAAAAAGACATTACATATTGCGGCAATTACATTGCCTCCTGAACCCTGTCCTGCCATAAAGACCTCTCTTTTTTAGTTTTAACTGCGCATTTGTATGATGACGCGCAGACAATTCAATCGTATGATTTAACTGTTACATGTTTTGTGCCAAAATTATAAATACTTAAAAATCAATAAAATAAAAAAATAACGCGACGTTCACAGCTATTAGCATAGCTTAATTGACTAACTTTTAGTGAATTAAGTCACTTTTTACATGAACGCTGTTTGTTGCGCACACTCAATGGGAATCTGTCATGCTAAACCATATCACACAACCACTCAGCCGACTGGTTGAACGATATTTACCCGACCCCTATATTTTCGTTTGCCTGTTGACCCTGCTGGTGCTCGCCCTTGCCAGCGTGTTTACACCCACGACCCCACTGGAGGCCATCACCATCTGGGGACAAGGGTTTTGGAACCTGCTTCAATTTGCCATGCAGATGCTGCTCATTTTAGTGTGCGGATACATGTTAGCCAGTACACAACCCTGTATCATAGCGCTGAACAAACTGGCCACGTTCGCTCGCTCGCCTGCACAGGCTATTATGCTGGTCACCTTAGTTGCAATGCTGGCAAGCTGGTTAAACTGGGGTTTTGGCCTGGTGGTAGGTGCTTTATTTGCTAAAGCCCTAGCTCGCCAGATTGCTGTGGATTATCGCTTATTGGTGGCCAGTGCCTACTCCGGATTTATCGTCTGGCATGGTGGATTAGCAGGCTCCGTGCCACTGACCATTGCCACACCCGGCCATTTTGCCGAAGCTCAGATAGGGGTTTTGGGCACCAGCCAAACGCTGTTCGCCCCATTCAACCTGCTAATCCTGGGTGTATTATTGGTGATCATGCCCCTGCTTAATCGCTTTATGCTCCCGCCGACTCAGTCTCAGGTCGTGGTCGACCCCAGCAAACTGGCTCAACCGGAACCACCCAGCCCACCCGCCTCAATGACTCCGGCAGAGCGCATTGAACACAGCACTTTAATCGGAACGACTATAGGCCTGCTCGGGTGTGGCTACTTGTTTTATTATTTTTTGGCCGCCGGTGGTACGCTCAACCTCAATAGTGTCATTGCATTATTCCTGTTTCTGGCCATCTTGTTACATCGCACACCTGCGAACCTGCTAAACAGCTTACAAGAGGCGATTAGGGGAGGTGCGGGTATTGTGATCCAGTTTCCTTTCTACGCAGGGATCATGGCTGTGATGGTCAAAACCGGGCTCGCACAGCAGATCTCGGGTGGCTTTGTAGAGATCAGTACCAGCACAACACTGCCCTTATGGAGCTTTCTCAGTGCCGGACTGGTGAACATTTTTGTTCCTTCAGGAGGTGGGCAATGGGCTGTGCAGGCGCCCATTGTGATCCCCGCTGCACAAGCGCTTGGGACCGACATTGCTCGTGTTGCTATGGCGGTTGCCTGGGGCGATGCCTGGACCAACCTTATTCAACCCTTCTGGGCTCTGCCGGTACTGGCCATCGCCGGCTTGAAAGCCAAAGATATTATGGGATTTTGTTTGATTCAATTGTTAGTCAGTGGCGTGGTGATCGCTCTTTTACTGACCCTGGCCTAGCCCGTAATGCTTGCCGGTCAGCAACCTGACCGGTTAAAGATTAATTGGATAGTACTTTAATGGGCAGACTCAGCAATACACTATCCGCGTCAGCAAAGTGCCACATCACGCCAATTAAGCCGACGCAGACAACAACATATAGCGCCGTTGAGACGATCTGACCATAGCGATCTAGCGGGATGAGATGAGCCTGATGACGACCCCGCCACTCCAGCAAAATATCGATTGTGCCTATCACCAGGAAGAATACCAGCAGCATCAAACCAAAGGTATAACTGATCACCGCACCCAGCAAAATCCCAGCCAAACAGATCAGCAGACCAACCCAGGAACGCATAGAAAAGCTGATACTTTTCAGTACATGCCCCCCATCGAGCGGCAAAATGGGCAACATATTAAAGAGATTAAGCAATGCACTCAGCACAGCCACACCAGCGAATATCTCCAGCTCAGTCACATAATACAGAACCACCGCTAGCAGCGAGGCAAGTAAACCAAAAGCGGGCCCCATCAAGGAAATAATGACATTTTGCCAACGGGTAGTTAGTTTATCTTCACTTACAGCCAAACCTCCTACAAATGGGATAAGGTAAATCCCTTTGGTTTTCAATCCAAAGTAGCGCATTGCCCGAATATGGCCGTACTCGTGGATCACCAAACACGCTAACAACATCACCGCAAACTGCCAAGAAAACAGCCAGGCATACCCGGCCAAAGAGGCCCCTGCCAGTGCCGCTTTAACCACATTGGCACTCTTTAGCAGCTTAAACCCCAAAGCCGCCAACCCAAGCCAGCTTCCTTTATTGTCATTATGTTGGATTGGCACCTCGAGCCACTGCCAGGGTTCGTCGTTGACTGCCACCGCCAGCAACCCCTCGGCTAGTCGGCTGCGATCCAGTTGAAGTTTGTGTCCGGCAACATTGACCTGGACCAATTGTGCGTCGATGGGTTCATGTGCCAGTCGTTGCTGATCCTGGTATACCTGCAGGATCTCCTGGCGATTCACTAGTACAGACATCTGATAGCCTGCTAAGGGAAACTCAATGCGGGTCATGTTGACTCGTCGTTAAAACATAAAGTGTGCCCATTATACGCACTTTTTATCGACAAGTACCTAGCCCTGTGAACATACGCAGGCCTCCAACACCGCAATTATTTTTTCCAAGCCACACCTCTGTCATGTGCGTTCTATACCCCATGTACTAAACTGACAATTAGGTTCCAAACTAAGGATAGCGTCATGCAACATCAGGCTAAACACATTCTTGTCGTTGACGATTCACAGGCGATATTGATAGTCATGAAAGCCATACTGGCAGAGCTGGAAGTAGACTATGTAACCACCGTAGACAGTGCACCTCAAGCGCTGGAGCTGGTTCGGCAAACCCCTTTGCACTATGATGCGGTTTTTACCGATCTCAACATGCCTGACATGGACGGTATGGAGCTGATCCGCAAGCTCGGCGAACTGAGATATCCCGGCGGGATTGTCATTATCTCAGAGATGGAAACCCGGGTGATGGATCTGGCTGCAAACCTGGCCAGACAACATAACACCCACCTGATAGGCAATATCTCTAAACCTGTACAACTCAATGACGTAGACAGGCTCCTGAAGAAGCTGGATAGTTTTATTGGCAACGATGAGTCAGAAGAGTCTTGTGTTACAGAGGATCAACTGCTGTATGCGATCAGTAATAACGAAATCACGCCCTTTTATCAGCCCAAAGTCCACCGTGGCAGCAAGAAGATCAAAAGTGTCGAGGTATTAGCGCGCATTGTTTCTCAGCAGTATGGTGAAACCCTACTCCCCCATCGATTTATCGGGGTGGCTCAGGATCTGGACTTGATTAATCTGGTTACTTTTCAGCTGTTTGAAAAAGCCACTAAAGAGTTTCAAAAGCTCAGAGCCGAACTCAATTACCCCTTTAAGCTCGCTTTTAACTTGTCACCTGTGCAACTCAATGACAGTGGCTGTCCTGACAAGCTGGCTCTGATCCTCGAACTCAACCGTCTGGAACCCAAGGAAGTGATTATAGAGATCACCGAAAACCAGCCTATTGTCAGTAGCTTGCAACTTGAAACCATCAACAGGTTAAGGTTAAGAGGTTTCGACCTCTCTCTAGATGACTTCGGAACCGGGTTTACTAACCTGCAGCAATTAAAAAGCTTGCCCTTTACTGAAATTAAACTGGATCGCTCGCTCATCACCTATATAGAGTGCGACCGTTTTTCTCAGGTGCTGGTCGACAGCCTGATTGATATTGCACAAAATCAACAAATGGACATTGTTGCTGAAGGCATCGAGCGCATTGAAGAATTGCAATATCTGGAGAAATATAAATACAGCTTGCTGATGCAAGGCTATCTGATCAGTCGGCCTAAAGCCTTACCCGAGTTTATTCGCTGGATCCACTCATGGCAGAGAATGATAAATTCAAACCCATAGGGAGATTGTGAGTTAGTCTCAGGTGCGGATGAGAAGCGTACAGTATATGTTATAGTATACGTCTAATTTACCCACAATAGGCGCAAACTATGAAGTTAAAATCGGTCGCTGTGCTGCTGTTGTCTGCATTGAGCACATCACTCAGTGCTGCTCCAATCAACAAGCAGGATATTCAATTTATTGGCCCTCTGGGTCAGGCCAGCACAATTAAGCCCTATAATACGGCACATCAACAAACCATAATCGCTAACCTGGTCCCGAGCTTGTCGGGTTCAGAGAAAACCGTGTCTATGCTGGGTGTTGACGCCAAGTGGCAGCCACTGTCTCAGTTAAATGCACTGACTATGGGCGGGCTACAGGCAATGAAAATGGAGTTTTCAGTCAACCGTTTCGTGCAGGGTGAACTGGTGCTGGATGGCATAGAAAAGGCACATATTTTCGTCAATGGTGAACGCCATTCTGACAAGATGTCCTCAACACTCAATTTACCCACCGGCGATCATCAGGTCATCATTGTAGCTGAGCAAGTCGCTGACTGGAAAAAAGTCTCTGTGGCATTCAATGGCAAAACAGACCACGATCAACTGTTGTTTACTGACAAAACAACCAAAGCGCTGTCTGCCAAACAGTTATTCGATGCCCCAGTCGTCAGTGCTGTTTCCGTCTCACCGGATGCTGAGCATTATGTCACGACACAAAAGCACTATCAGGCGAATCGCGGTAATCAGGCACTGACTCAAACCACGGTATTCAATGACGATGATAAAGCCATATTCACGCTTGAAGGGGTTAACGCCAGTTCTTTGGCCTGGCGTCAGGATGGCGAACAGCTGGTTTACAGCCAGCACGGCCAACTGAAAACGCTGGATCTCACGACCCTGACATCCCGGGTGATCGCAGAGGATCTTAAAGGCGCCAGTGAGTTTGCTTATTTTAATGATACCAGCCTGATATTTAGCTGGTCTAAATCGCCAGCTAAAGACACATCTTTGGTGAAGCATTATCAGGGCCTGGAAGATCGCTGGTCCTATGCGCGTACCAACACACAAATTTATTTGCTGGATATTAAAACCGGCATGATCCAGGCACTCACTGAAGGCAAACAAAGCCATACGCTCGAAGATCACGATGCCAAAAGCAATCGTATTCTTACCAGCCGTGCAGTGCAGGATTATGCCGCTCCCCCCCATATGTTAACCGAGCTGGTTGAATTCAACCTGACACAGGGCACTGAAACTGTGCTCGGTCAGTACCGCACATTCAATGAAGCCAAATATGGAGCGAAGGGGATCTATGCTGTGGCTGGTCCAGATTTCAAAAATGGCCTCGGCAGAGCGGTTGAAAAAGATCAGCTCACCAATAACTACGATGGCCAGTTATACTGGTTAGATCAGCAAGGCGCCCAGGCAAAAGCGCTAAGTAAAGCCTTTAACCCCGCGATCGGCAGTATAAACGTACTCAGTAACGGCGATGTCATTGCGAAGGTGACGGATGAAGATCGTCAGCAACTGTATCTCTACGATGTCAGCAAAGATCGCTACACGCGTTTGAAAACTGGCTTAGATGTGGTTGAGCGCTTCAGTATTGCTGATAACCGTAAACCAGCACTACTCGTCGCCGGTACACAAGCTTCTGCACCACAACAACTCAAACAGGTTAACATCTATAAGAATCGCGCTCGCACTTTGTGGGACTCAGCCCCACTTGCTTATAGCAACAGCGAGATTGCTAAACTGGAAGAATTTAACTTCACCAATAGTCAGGGCACAGAAATCAAAGGCCGGGTATACCTGCCCCACAACCTGGATAAATCCAAACAGTATCCAGCCTTAATTTACTATTACGGCGGCACTTCACCAGTTTCCAGGGCCTTTACAGGACGTTACCCATTTAATCTGTGGGCTGCTAACGGCTATGTGGTTTATGTCTTGCAACCAACAGGGGCGACTGGTTTTGGTCAACGCTTCTCGGCTCAGCATGTCAATGCCTGGGGTGAGCAAACTGCCGATGACATTATCAAAGGCACCAAAGCCTTCCTGACCGAATATCCCTATGTTGATAAAAATCGTTTGGGTAACCTGGGCGCTTCTTATGGCGGCTTCATGACCATGTTACTGACAACGAAAACAGATATGTTCAGTGCATCGATTTCGCATGCTGGTATCTCTAATATTACGTCATACTGGGGACAAGGGTGGTGGGGTTACCTCTATTCGGGTGAAGCGTCAAAGCACAGCTTCCCCTGGAATAACGCCAAATTGTACTCGCAGCACAGCCCTGTCTTTAATGCCGATAAAGTAACAACACCACTGCTGCTGTTACACGGCGATGCCGATGTCAATGTACCAGTCGGAGAGAGTCACACTATGTATACCGCACTGAAGCTACTTGGCCAGGATGTTGAACTGATTGAAATTAAGGGCGCGGATCATCAGATATTTGCTCGCGACCGACGTTTTCAGTGGTGGGACACTATGCTCGCCTATTTTGACAAACACCTGAAAGATCAACCTCAATGGTGGCAACACCTATACGGTAAATAAAATCATGGGCAGCACTTAGGTGCTGCCTTTTTTAAAAAAAGCCATTCAACTGTATGATATTTCAGAATTAGCACATTTTTATTCACTTCTCAGGTTCATACTAAAGTTTTATTTGCATTGTTTTTTATTTGAAAATAATCAACTTACCCTTCTCAGCCCAGTTTTCTCAGTGCTAATATATAAGTGATTTATTGATAAAGTTACGGTGCTATGAACATTAACGTGCTTCTGGTGGAAGATGACGATCTACTAGCAAAAAGGATCGCAAACCATTTTGCAAATACTGAATTTCAGCTCACGCTGGATAACACCGGTGCACAAGCATTGCAACTCGTTCATAATCAAATCAATGAAGGTAACCCCTTCGACATGGCCATTGTAGATGTTGTATTACCCGCAACGGATGGTCTCAATCTTGCCAAAGAACTCAATACGCTTACCGATATCGGCGTGATCATGCTCTCCAGTCGCGACACACAAGCAGATCGCATTGCTGGTTTAGCTCAGGGCGCGGATGACTACGTCTGTAAACCCGTTGACCTGCTTGAGCTGGAACTTCGAATGCGTGCCCTGTATAAACGTATCGCTGGCAGCAAAGGGGAAGACGAATCTGAAGAATTTATCGAATATGCAGATTTTAAACTTCATCCGGATAACCGGACGCTTATTAATCCGCATGGCGACGAAGCCAGGCTCACAGAAGCGGAGCACAAGGTGCTTATTTGCCTGATTGCGAACGCCGGTAAAGCCACTTCCAGAGCCAAAATTTCAGAAGAAATAGGCCAGCCAGACTGGAGCCCCAGCGACCGAACTGTTGATGTACTTATCGGCAGACTGCGAAAAAAACTCGGCGATGAGAAAGAGCAGAAGCGCATTGTGACGGTTCGTGGCAAAGGCTATATGCTATCCACCTAATCACGCACTTAGCTGTATGTCAGCTGTCCCAATAAACGCTCAAAAGCCCGATAACTAAGTGCTTCTTTCAGGTCGGGAACCGTTATTTCCGTACGATGTGACAAGTCAGCTATCGTTCTGGCTACCTTGATGATGCGATGATAAGAGCGTGGCGAGAGGTTCAGCTTCTCCGTTGCTCGGGCAAGCAGCTGAGCAACATCGGGGGACAGCGTACAATACTGCTCAATTTCCCGGGTCGTCAACCTGGCGTTTGCTTTACCCTGGCGGCTCAACGCAATGCTAAACGCCGCCTCGACTCTGCTACGTATTTGCTCACTGGCCACTTCCGGTGTAGATGATTGCAGTTCCTGCGTGCTGAGTCTGGGTAATTCTATCTGTAAGTCTATCCGGTCGACAAAAGGGCCTGATATTTTACTTAAGTACCTCAATACCTGCTCTGGCGAAGCACGTTTATCAGTATGGCAGCCGGTAGGGCTCGGATTAAGTGCAGCGATGAGCTGAAAACAGGCGGGAAAATCAACTTGCTGTGCAGCACGCGAAATGGTCACCTGTCCCGTTTCCATCGGCTCTCTGAGAGAATCCAGCACCTTACGTTCATATTCAGGCAATTCGTCTAAGAAGAGTACCCCATTGTGCGCCAAAGATATCTCACCAGGCCGGGGATTAGACGAGCCGCCCACCAGGGCAACCGCAGAACAGGTATGGTGAGGCGCACGGAATGGCCTGCTACGCCAATTTTCCAGGCTAAGCTGCTTCCCCGTTAAAGAATACACGGCAGCCGTCTGCAACGCTTGTTCTATGCTCATATTTGGCATAATTCCCGGCATACGCTGTGCCAGCATAGATTTACCTGTGCCCGGAGGACCAAGAAACAAAATATTATGACCTCCTGCTGCGGCAATTTCGAGTGCACGCTTAGCCATAGGTTGCCCTTTAACATCACTCATATCCATCTGCGTGCTGCTGAGCGTATTAGCGGAAGAAATAGGTATACGTTCCTCTGTAAAAGGCAACGATGATTGACCACTCAGATCCAACCACAGAGCATGCAGTGTATTCGCAGCAATGCACTGCTGATACTCAACCAGCTGCGCCATGTCCAGGTTTTCTTCCGGGATATAACAGGTGTGGTGTTCATGCTTGGCAGCCATGACAACCGGGATGATGGCCGTCACAGCTCTTATCTCCCCATTGAGGGCAAGCTCACCATAAAATTCACACCCTTGTGTTGCCTGTTCATTGAGCTGCCCTGATGCAACCAGGATGCCTACTGCTATTGCCAGATCATAGCGACCGCCTTGCTTAGGCAGATCAGCCGGTGCTAAATTCACTGTGATGCGTTGTTCTGGAAAGATAAAATTCGAGTTATGCAGTGCTGAGCGCACACGCTCTTTAGATTCTTTGACCGATGTTTCCGGCAGGCCCACTATGTTAAAGCTAGGTAAGCCGTTACTCAGATGAACTTCGACCGTGACAACAGGAGACTCAATACCTACCTGAGCACGTGTGAGTATTCTTGCTAATGACATTCCTTGTCCTATGGTTAATCTTTGTAATTAAAGACGTGCAACACAATGCCCCAACGCATAGCTGCCAATCGGGCAAACAACGTGGTGGCCATCGCCAGCAACATGACAACTTCTGTTGATAAATTAAAGTCTATGAGTTGAGTATAAACTATCCCGCCCAAAATACAGGTGATAGCGTATAACTCGCCCTTAAGTAAAAGCGGAATTTCTCTGGCCAGCACATCCCGGATCACACCACCAAAGCACCCTGTCAAAACGCCCATAATCACAGCAGTTGTATCTGGCATACCAATATCCAGCGCTTTTTGGACCCCCATAACAGCAAAGAAAGCCAACCCAAATGCATCAGCAACTTGCAGATACAATGTGGGGATCTTCTTTTGCCGGTTCAGCGTCCAGATACTAACTGCTATCGCTGAAAAGATAGCGATAAAGTAGCTTGAATCATGCAACCAAAAGACCGGAACATCGAGGATCACATCTCTTATAGTCCCGCCCCCTATACCGGTAACAGTTGCCAACACAACCACACCAAATCCATCCATATGCTTACTATAGGCAATTAAGGTACCTGATATGGCAAACACCATTACACCTAACAAATCAAACCAGTGATAAAGCTCAGACATTATTTTCTAGTAAATGAGTAACATGCTTGGATACTAGCTCAGTTTTAACCAATTAAGTAGCTCAAAACAATCTGAAATATAGCGAGAATCGTGCTTTAACACGCCTTTAAACAAGTGTGATTAAAAGCCGAAGAACACTTCGTAGTTCGAAGAGATGAGCGCAAAGAGCCACATAGATGTGGGGAAGTAGCATACAATTATCGAAATGCGCGATAGAACGCAGATTCATGGATGAATTAAGTGCAAAGTACAATGACAGCGAGCAATGCGAGTACATTTATACCAATTTGCTTAATTAAGTGATCTATTTTGAGGCGAGAAAATAGGGTCGATAACAAGGCAAAAATTTTGCTATTTATACCAAATTGATTAAATTTATGATCTAATGTCAAAATCCAATTTCCATCTATGTGATAGTGATTTTGCAGCCTTCTGAATTTATTAAGCTCTCCAAACAAACTAAAGATCCAAGAAAGAAAGTGCG